>NZ_JBIWDH010000036.1:0-53642 GCF_044761885.1 Lysinibacillus sp. NPDC097231
TTTTGTGAAGGAATGGCAGCAGGAAGATCTCCACACAAAGCACATTTATCAAGCACTGAATCACATGCGTTACGTGTTAAAAGCGACGACATGCAGACAAGCCAAAAGCCGGTTAAAAGCCTGGTTAAAACGCTATCAATTTCACACTTGTGGTGTCGTCGCAAAAATCGCCAAAACTGTAATTGCTCGAGAAAAAGAAATGATTGAAACGATTGTCTCTCCCTTTTCAAACGGCATTATGGAAGGCACAAATAATAAAATTAAACTCATCAAAAGACGTGGATTTGGCTATCGAAATGAGATCCACCTGTTCCTTCGCTTACAATTGGAAACAGGGCATTGATTTTGTCATCCCCGACTTTTGGTGATGAACCGTAAAAAAGCGTATGCAATCGGCAGTACCGGTTATTTTAACATCGGCCCTAAGATTACTTCCTGATGATTCCTTATACTCATTACGACAACAGTTTAATACTTATTCGGGTCTCCAATAGCAACAGCTGCTGTAGTAGCAATATTGTTAAATAAATTATTATCGAGTGCGAAATAGTTTTTAAATACACAATCTCCTATTCCTATAAGAGATTGTGCTTTTTCTTGCTCAAATTATTTCCAGAAATTTCTGACCCTTGTTATACTATAACTAAACAATAGGGATTATACTGATATATGACGTTATTGTAATTAGTGCGATTAATCATTTAACAAAATCATGTGAAAGGTGAAAACCATTATCCAAATAAAATTTATGTAATCTTGTCCATGTTGGAGTCTTCTACTGAATGAAGATATATCATTGAACATTTTGGGTATTTTTAATACTGAAATATTTCATTACAATACTACTGATATTTTTTTAATGAAGTACACATGAAAAGTTGCTAAAAACTATAGATGGAAGTTGTGTGGTTAAAGTGGAAATCCTTGAGGAACAACTTCAGCTAGTATTAAAAGAGTGCGAACGCCTGAGGTTAGAAAATCAAACATTAAAAGAACTACTGAAATACCATAATATCAGCCCTGATACGACCCCCTATTTTCAAAAAACAAAAGAAGTTGCTATTACTAAAGAGCAAAAGATACAAGAAAGAATGAAAATATATCAGAATCTTTTCAAAGGGAGGACAGATATATATGCAGTAAGATGGGAGGCTAAAAATGGGAAGTCTGGCTATATGCCCGCGTGTGAAAATGAATGGCATACAACTTTATGTCAGAAACCAACAATAAAGTGTTCAAATTGTCAGAATCGAAAATTATTACCTTTAACAGATCAAGATATTTATGACCATCTTTCTGGCAGAAAAACTATTGGGCTCTATCCCCTTCTACAAGATGAAACGAGCTGGTTTTTAGCCGTTGATTTTGATAAGAAAAACTGGTCAAGAGACGTTCAATCATTTATTGAAACCTGCAAGGAATTAGATGTCCCAGCAAGTATTGAGCGCTCTCGTTCAGGGAACGGATGCCACGTGTGGATTTTTTTCAATCAAGCCGTCCCAGCTTTCTTAGCCCGTAACCTTGGAAATGTTTTATTATCAAAAACACTTTCAAAATGTTATGAAGTGGGCATGGATTCATATGACCGTTTATTTCCAAATCAAGATACACTACCAAAGGGGGGTTTTGGGAATTTAATTGCACTGCCTTTACAGAATGGTCCAAGGAAGAACGGAAATAGTGTTTTTGTCGATGAACATTTTATTCCTTATCCAGATCAATGGCACTTTTTGCATCAAATAAGAAAAATGAAGATAGAGGATATTAACGAAATTATAAAAACATATCATCTAAACAATGATTCTTCCATGTATGCAAAAGATATACAACCATTAACGAATGAGGACAAATTTCAGCTTTCAACTTACGTCACAGTTATTGAAAAGAACGGTTTATATATCCCAAAAAAAGGTCTCTCTTCTTCCCTCATTCACAAGCTTATGCAACTCGGAACTTTCAAAAATCCTGAGTTTTATAAAACACAAGCAAAACGATTATCGACTCATAATATACCAAGAAACATTACTTGTTACGATCATACAGAGGAGTATTTAATACTGCCACGTGGTTGCAAAGATGACATACTAAACCTATTAAAAGAAGTCTCTATAGATTATGATTTTGTAGATGGTACAAATTCAGGAAACAAAATATCATTAAAATTTGAAGGTAATTTAAGAACGGAACAAGAACAAGCAGTAACAAAATTATTAGAAAATCCAATTGGTATTTTATCTGCTACTACTGGATTTGGAAAAACTGTAATAGCTGCGGCGTTAATTGCAAAAAGACAGACAAATACCTTAATTATTGTTCATCGAAATCAATTAATCGATCAATGGAAAAAAAGTTTATCCACATTTCAGAATCTTGAAGAAAAACAAATTGGTCGAATTGGCGGTGGCAAAAATAAGCAAACAGGCATCATCGATATTGCAACCATACAAAGTCTAAATCACAAAGGTGAAGTAAAAGAACTGGTTACAAAATATGGTCAGATTATCGTCGATGAATGCCATCACATTGCAGCGTTCAGCTTTGAGCAAGTGCTTAAAAAGGTGAATGCCAAGTATATTCTTGGATTAACTGCTACCCCTATACGAAAAGATGGATTACACCCAATTATGACGATGCAGTTAGGACCTGTACGTTATAAAGTAAATGCCAAAGATCAATCGAAAATCAGCTCTTTTGAACAAATATTGATCCCCCGTTACACAAAGTTTAAGAGCGATGAAAAGGACATCCAAAAAATATATTCAGAACTTACAAAAGATGAAAGCCGAAATCAAATGATTTTTGAAGATGTTTTAAGAGAATTAGAAAACGGTTCAGCACCCATTATTTTAACCGAAAGAGTTGAGCATGCCATTTATTTAGAATCTAAATTTAAAGGGTTTGTAAAGAACGTTATCATTTTAACAGGGAGATTAAGTAAAAAAGAAGAAAAAGAAAATCTTAAAATCTTAGATGTGCTTGTTGAGAATGAAGAAAGACTGATTATTGCAACAGGGAAATATATAGGAGAAGGTTTTGATTATGCTCGATTAGATTCCTTATTTTTAGTTATGCCTTTTTCATGGAAAGGTACATTGCAACAATATGTTGGGAGGCTACATCGTCAGCATGATTCTAAATCAAAAGTGAAGGTCTATGATTATGTAGATTGTCAGGTGCAAATGTTCAAAGTTATGTTTGAAAAAAGATTAAAAAGTTATCGTTCGTTGGGGTATAGATTGTTGGAAAACAAATCAATTGATAAAACTTTGTCTGAACAAATGAGGTTATTTTAAGATTCCAATCAACTTTCAGCTTAAAAACCGATTCCTCGCAAAAAGGAATTCGATTGTTTGATAGGAATAGAACTTAGCAGATACTTCACTTCAATTAACTACTTTTACCTATTTTTATTGATTAGGGACTACTCACTTTCCTGCAGGCGGGTGTAAAGTTATTTTGCTTCGTGCAGGACCTCATCAGTCTCGCTTTTTCTAGCGGGAGTCGAGTAGCCCTTCGCTTTCCCTAATCAATACGCCTGAGAACATATATTATCTTTACATCCCGCACCTTTTTCGATTGTTGTCTCTTTGAATATAGTAAACTTATATGCTATTAATGTTACATCAATCATCAATTTATCCTTAATTTCTTCAATTATTTATCTACTATATAAATAGATTAAATCCCCATCTCCCCAACAAATTTCACCGAAGACCAGCCCTTACTCTGTCCAGCACTATATTTCGCCCTTAAGGTTAATTTCAGTTCCCCATCATTACAAATAAAGGTCGTTTGGATAGTAGATGGTGTTTGCTGATAAATTTTGATATTATCTATGGTTTTGCTGTATTCTAAAATGCGGCAATCGTTTTGTTTGTACATTGTAACAACTTTTGTTGCATTACCTAGTATGGCAACTAAACCTATTTGTAGCTTGCTCAATTCAGCATTTCCTACTGCTTGCCCAAATTCAGCTGATATCTCTTCCAAGCATTCACGATGGTTCTTTTTTCCAAAATCGAATTGCTGTTTTAATTCATCCAACAGCGGAACTAATGAGCCGATATTGAAATATAGCGGTCCTAAAATTTGTCCAGCGCCAGGATTTTTTACTGTTATTTTAACGTTTTTGGTTGCAATGGCTTTTAGTGATAAACCTTCTTCGATATATTGCCCGTTCGCTATTAATATTATTTTTAAATCTGTTGTATCAAGTCTGTCCTTTATATAGCTTTCTGGAACTAGCTGAATACTTTGAAGCTGGTATTCACCATACTTATTCGCAAAATACTCCTCTATTTTTTCCCTAGTAATAACTGACGATTCTACAATTTGTAGTAATACATCATGAGCAACAATCGAACTGTAAGAAGTCATCATTCCTTGGTAAGCTGATTCCTCCACTTGTTGAAGCGATGGATTTGTTTTTAATAATTGGTAATAGACGATTGCTTCGTTACATTTTCCAATCGCATTACTACTATTTTTCGTACATGTCTGTACATGTTGCTCAATCTTTTTCTCAAACGCTTCAATGCTTTGTAAATTTTCATTCAACACTTTTGCATCCTCTGGGAAGTATTCAAAACTTGTTGCGATTTTAATAGAAGTAAACGGTCTACTTTCAAATTTAAAGCGTAGCGTTAACGCATGTTCACCAATTCGTAATCCCACTGTATCATTACCTTTTTTATAAATAAATAATGACTTAGTAAAATCGATTTGGGTTTGCCATTGCTCTACCTTATAAATGCCTTCTTTGTTGTGTCTAGATACAATATTTATACTGTCTGTCATCATTAGTATTCGAAATGTTTCTTCTAGTAACCCCTTCTTCGCATTGTAGGCTTCAGTCAGTAAATAAAATGCATTATCTCTTATTTGTGCTAAAAATGCACGACGTAGTGGATTGATTTCATTCGTGAATTTTGGGAAATACCCCTTCACCTTACTTCTTAATATTGTAGTCGTATCATATTCGTTTATTTGCTCTTTTCGACTTACGATTTCACGATAAAATGCTTTAAGTTCATGTTCAAAATCAACATTAAACATTTTTTGCAAAGCTTCACTATTGAAATATTTAGTTAAAAAGCTTTTCGCACCTAAATTTTTCGGCTGAATAGATGATTTTCCTCCTATAGAGAAAAGATTGATTTTGACTTCATCCTCATTTTGCAATATGAGAAGTAAATCTGGATGCTGATCAGGCTGATTTGTTTGATATTTATTCACAATAGATTTGATATTCGGATAAAGCTGTTTAATATAATTAGCTGTTGGGTAGCTTATATTATTCAGTAAAGATGCGTAAACTGTTAAAACATGTGCTTTCCCGTCCTCACTCGACTTTGCCATCTCTTATCACCTCTTATTTCCATTCTAACCTATTTTATATTTCGAAAACATCTTGCTGGCCTTTTATTACACGATTTGATATAATAATACAAGCAATTTAGGAGGGAATAATGATGAGCATCAAGGTAGAACAAAAAGGGAGAGGGAAGTTTAAACCCGCTTCCAACTATAGTATTGATGATGTGAAGCGTGTGCTGCATGAAAAAATAATCGAAGAAAATAGCAAAGTGTTGCATGCAAACATTGACTCAGATTATTTGACTTCTATTCATTATGCACCGGACAAAATCAACACCATTAGCTTATTCTCTGGCTCTGGAGGATTGGACCTTGGCTTTGAACTGGCAGGTCTCGCGGCGGTTATCGGAGAAGAATTGGCACTAGAGGCATTTTATTCGAAAGAAGCTTATGACGCCTTACGTGGGCAAAGTATTTTTCATACAATTTATACAAATGATTTATTTATAGAAGCGAATGAGTCATATCGAGCAAATTTTCCGAAGTCCGTTTTTCAGCACGGTATTGATATTCGAAAGGTGCGTAATTTTCCGAAGGCAGATCTAGTTATTGGTGGTTTCCCTTGCCCCGGCTTCAGTGAAGCTGGTCCACGATTAGTAGATGATGAGCGAAACTTTTTATATATTCACTTTATTCGCTGCATTACACAGGCACAACCGGATATTTTTGTTGCTGAAAATGTAAAGGGGATGATGACACTCGGAAAAGGTGAGGTCATTAAACAAATTACTGAGGATTTTGCGGCTAGTGGATATGATGTGCAATACAAACTATTGAATGCTCGTGATTATGGTGTGCCTCAGCTCCGTGAACGTGTATTTATTGTCGGTGTCAAAAAAGGACTTGACTTTAAATATCATTTTCCAAAGGCTACTCATGGTGAAGGGTTACTACCATTTGCGACGTTACAGCAGACAATAGGTGATTTAGAGGCAAATCCAGGACCTTATTTTACAGGCTCTTACTCCAGCATTTACATGTCACGTAATCGTAAAAAAAATTGGAATGAACAGAGTTTTACGATTCAGGCGTCTGGTAGACAGGCTCCTCTACATCCTAGTGGTTTGCCGATGGAGAAGGTCGGTAAGGATATGTGGATTTTCCCAGATGGTGAGGAGCAACATCGTCGTTTGTCCGTCCTTGAAATCGCCCGTATTCAAACATTTCCTGATTGGTATACATTTAGCGACGGTAGAAATATGAATGTTTCTGCTAACAATCGCCTCGATAAACAATACAAACAAATTGGTAATGCCGTGCCAGTTTTACTCGCGAAAGCGGTTGCCACACCAATCTCTGAGTGGGCGGTTGATTTTGTAGCAAAACGATTTATTGAACAAACACAGCAATTGAATTTATTTTAAATGCTGTAAATAAAGTATAGTAATCACAGTACTGGTAATCTTAACTTACTTTCTAAAGATTCCTTATATTTATTGCCAACAAGAGTTTAAAAATTATCGGATCTCAATAGAAACAGCTGCTATAGTATATATATTGTTGAATAAATCATTACCCAGAGTAAAATAACTATACTCAAATGCACAATCTCCTATTCCAATAAGAGATTGTGCATTTTTTTCTTACACTATTTTCTGAAATTTCTATCTTATATACTATAAGTCTGCTATACTAAAGCAAAAAAGTAGGGATTAAAATGATATACGACGTGATTGTCATTGGTGCGGGATCGATGGGAATAGCAGCGGGCTATTATTTAGCGAAATCAGGAAAAAACGTATTGATGCTTGATGCCTTTGATCCACCACATGAAGAAGGAAGTCATCATGGGGAAACAAGAATTATTCGTTTTGCTTATGGTGAAGGTGCTAGCTATGTACCTTTCGTCAAAAGAGCAGGTGAATTATGGAAAGAACTTGAAACGCTGACGGATGAAACTTTATTTTTACAAACAGGTGTAATGAATGTCGGTGAAGAAAACCATTCATTTATTCAAAATGTGAAAGCTAGTGCTAAGCTTTATGATTTAGCATTAGAACAGTATTCAGCAGCTGAAGCCAAGGAAAAATGGCCTGGATTATCCTTACCTGATCATTATGTTGCTTGCTTTGAGCCTACTGCTGGTGTTCTTCGAGTAGAAGCCTGCATTCGTGCCTATAGAAAATTAGCGCTGGAGGCAGGAGCCACATTACATACTAATGAAAAAGTACAATCCATCAAAGCTGGGAGCGTTGTACGTGTCCAAACAGCAAAAAATGTCTATGAAGCTAAACAATTAATTGTGACAGCTGGTGCTTGGGCAACTGAGTTACTACAAACACTGGACATCACCATCCCTGTTACACCAACTCGAAAAACCTTTGCATGGTTTGAAGCTGATGAGCAACTTTATGGTGAAGATATTTTTCCTGCCTATTGTTTTGAATTTGCAGATTCCTCGTACTATGGATTTCCGAGTATTGATGGGGCGGGACTGAAGCTTGGTCGACATGATGGCGGCGAAGCGATCAATCCAAACGCCCCTCTACGTCCTTTTGCTGAACACGATGCAGTTGATTTACAAAATTTCATTCAGCGATTTATGCCACAGCATGGAGCATTAAAATACGGCAAAACTTGCAAATATTCAATGACACCAGACGAAGATTTCATTATTGACTTTTTACCTAAGCATCAAAATATAGTTATTGCAGCGGGTTTTTCAGGTCATGGCTTTAAATTTAGTAGTGCCGTTGGTGAAGTACTAGCGGATTTAGTGCTAAACGGAAAAAGTAAGCAGGATTTATCACTCTTTAAGGTTAGTCGATTTCATGCACAATGACACCATGAATTTAAAAACACGATCAAAGAGGACTTTTTAATTAAGTCTTCCTTGATCATGTTTATTAAGGTTTTACCAGTAGGCCAAAGAACGTTTCTTCATCGCCTCTCGGTATTGTTGTGTTGAGATTGGCAATGCTTTATCCGTTTTGTAATCCATAATGACACCATATCTACGGACAACATCCATTTGATTAATTTCTCCATTGTTGTACATCTGTTCAACTTCTATAGGATCTGTCTCTAACCATCTATGCCGATTTTTGCGAATATAATCACGTTCTTTTAATGTGGCCGTAACATCAATTTCGAAGGCATCTATATCACGGTCAATTTCATGGATGACTACACCGTAATCAAGTTTTGCACGCTCAATCGAAACATATTCATCTATAACGTCCTCTAAAACAGCATTTACATCTCTTTCTAATGGGTCACCTAGACCACCGCCACCTGCAGACGGACGTGTAAAGGAATCTCCTTTCTCCAATTTAATATTAGAGAAAATTGTACCTAAAAATTCTTCACTCTCTTTATTTGGATTTAAAATAGCTCCTTGGGCAATAGAAGGTAAACCGCCCATTATGCCCCATGTAATAGAACGTGAACGGTCACAGCAATAGGACATCACAGTTTGGTTTATATCCGTTAATACGCCTCCCTTTTCAACGCCACAACCACCACGGTATTTACCTGGTCCTGCAGAATCTATCATAATTTCATGCTTTGTTGTCACAACTGGTGACAAACGCTCTTGCCCCTCACAGGGCTGTACACTCAACCCTACCCCGAATACAGGTGATGTGGTATTAGCACCATCACGGTCAATACGTCCACCATGGCCGCCCGCCATCCAGTCATACCACATAAAGTATTCACTACTATCTCTGCGCTGATCATAGCCACCAATTAATAAATATTCTAAATTAAAGGAGCATGCGATAGCACGTTCAGGCATGATCGTTGACCATAATTCAAAGCAGGCGTTCATTATTTTTTCAAAGGCTCCTGAACAATATCCTGAGACAGCAACTGGGCTAGGAGCATTGACTACAGAGTTCTCAGGAAGATAAATTTTCACAACCCGATAGAATCCTGAATTTAGTGGGATGTCTGGGAAGAATGTTTTAGTTCCCGCATAAGTACCAGAAAGTGCTGAGCCAAATCCAGCATTTAAAAAGCAGCTAATATATGGATGAGAATTACTTAAATCATAAGCTATTTCTTCCTCTGTAATAGTCATTTTCACATGGATGGGAATAAGACCATCTCCTAATTCAGGATCCATATCGATGTAGTCCACCGTTTCCCATTGTCCTTTAGGTAAAGCTTTTATTTTCACTTTCATTAATCGTTCGACGTAATTTTGAACTTCTTCAAAAGCTACTAGCACCGTATTAATACCGTACTTTTCAATCATTTCCGTCAGCTGCTTTTCTCCAACTTTCGCCGCTTCCACTTGAGACCGTAAATCCCCGATACGTTCTTCTGGAAGGCGCATATTCATGACAATAATCTTTACAACGTCGGTTAAATATTGCCCTTTACTATAAATCCGCACAGGTGGAATACGTAATCCTTCTCCATAATGTTCTTTTGCAGTAATATCAAAAGAACCTGGGTTAGAACCACCGACATCTGCCCAATGTCCATTCGTTTGCATAAGTGCAATTAGTTTGCCTTCATGAAATACCGGTAAAATCACACGTACATCACTAAAATGTGTACCACCACGATAAGGGTCATTAACTAAAAATACATCACCAGGATGAATATCATCAGCGAAATCTTCTAATACAGCTTTTGCAGTTAAATGTAATGTCCCGACATGTACTGAAATATCTTGCGTTCCTTGCATCACCGTATTTCCTTGCGCATCACATAATGCACAACTAAAATCTCTATTATAAATAACAAACGAATAGCATGTACGCAGCATTTGCTCAGCCATTTGATCTACTAAATTGACAAAGCCGTTTTTTAACACTTCAAATGTTACTGGGTCTAAATTTTGGACCTTATGATTTGTTTCTAATTTCGTTGTAGTCATCACCCAATTCCCCCTTATCGTGTTTTAGTTCACCGTAATAATGATATTTTTATATACATCTACTTCCGCCGTAAACCCAGGTGGAATAACGGTCGTTGTGTCAAGTTGATCAATAATAGCTGGACCAGCAAATTGCGTATGAACAGGTATTTTATCGCGATTATATACGTTTGTTTCAATATATTTACCTTCAAAATAAACAGGACGTGTTTCCTTGAAAGCATCTTCTAAAGAGCCTTCAGGAACATATTGAGGGAAATTAGGCTTTGGTACTGTTCCTATAGCTGTTACTCGTAGCCCAAATATTTCAACGCTTTGGTTGTTATCGGAAAATGCAAATTCTCGTTCATGTTCTTTATGGAATGCTTCTAGTATTGGATCTAGAGAAGTTATTTGTTCTGGTACAAGGACGGCAAGAGACCGCCACTGTCCCTTATAACGAAGATCTATATAGTTCGTTAATGACGATGTATTATCAGATATTCCTTCCTCTTCTAATAACGTTTTTGCTTCCATACGTAATTCTTTAAATTGTTTTGTCAGTTCTTCAGCAGTTACCTCATTCAGCTTTTTTACGTATGTTTTAGAGATATCATGACGAACATCTACAAGTAGACACCCCATTGCTGCTGCTACACCAGGATGTGTAGGAATAATGACTTTCGGGATGTTTAAATCCTTTGCCAAATATGCACCATGTAATGGGCCGGCACCACCAAAAGCTACAAGTGCGAAATCGCGCGGATCATAGCCCCTCCGAACGGATATTAATCGTACTGCATCACTCATATTGGCATTTGCAACTGCAATAATTGAATTAGCCGCTTCCTCCACTGATTGATTGAAAGCGTTTGCGATTTTTTTCACAGCATCTCTTGCTGCCTCTTTGTTTAACTGCATCGTACCATCAAGCAAATCTACACCAAGACGCCCTAACACTAAATTTGCATCTGAATTAGTTGGTTCAACACCGCCTCGACCATAGCATGCTGGACCTGGAACTGCCCCTGCACTTTGTGGTCCATTCCGTAAAGAACCTCCTTCATCTTTCCATGCGAGACTACCTCCACCTGCACCTATTGTTAATATTTCAATGCTCGGAAAACCAATTGGATAGCCATATTCTATAGACCAATCCTTTGTAATTCGTATATCTCCCTTATACATCAGTGAAATATCAGTACTTGTACCACCCATATCTAAGCCAATTGCGTTGTCAAATCCGCACAACTTTGCGATATGCTTACTTGCAATAGCTCCAGCAGCGATCCCAGAACTTGCCAATCTAGCAGCATAGCGAGGAACGGTACTTGAAGTCATGACCCCACCACCAGAATGTAAAACTAATATTTCATCGTTATAGCCCTTTTTCTGCATTTCATTGCTTAACTTACCAATGTATTTACTCATAATTGGACCAAGTACGGCATTGATAATGGTTGTACTCATACGCTCATGCTCAAAAATTTCCGGAAGCACCTCACTTGAAATACAAACATACACATTCGGTAATTCTTCTTTTAAAATTTTTTTGACTTTCGCCTCATTTTCCCCGTTCACATAGGCATTGAGAAAACACACTGCAATGGATTCCGTTCCTCGACGTTTTAATTTTTTTGCTAATAAACGAATCTCCTCTTCATCAATAGCTTGAAGAATCTTTCCCTCATAATCTATTCGTTCTATAACTTCAAATCGATCTCGGCGCTGAATATAGGGCCTAGCCGTATCCTTATACGTATCCCAAATATCTTCCTTCGTCCCACGACGTATTTCGATGACATCCCTAAAGCCTTTTGTTGTAATAAGAGCAGTTTTCGGAAGCTTTCTCTCAATTAAGGCATTTGTTCCAACCGTTGTGCCATGAGAAAAAATTTTAATTTCCTCTCCGTTTAATTCCGCTTTTTCAACCCCATTTAAAATTCCCTGCTCTGGATTCGAAGGTGTTGAAGATGTTTTTGTCACAAATACTTCTCCTGTCTCTTCATTAAAAACAAATACATCCGTAAACGTACCGCCAACATCAATTGCTAAACGACTTTGTGCCATAGTTATACCTTCCTTCGTTTAATTGGTTTGAACGAATTACGCATTTTAATCATAAATAGGCTTTGTATTAAATCAAGCCTCAAGGGAATTCCCCAGATTTTTTTCAAATGATTACAAGTCGTTTTGAGAAAAATCCGAGGTCATTACACCGAGGCATGTATTGTTTTGATAATTATTCAATTATTCTTTAGATTTTTATTCACTTTTGGTGCCAATCGTAACCGTTTTGAATGTTGTAAAAAACTCTTTCGCTGCTTGCCCCTGCTCCCGTGCACCTGTACTCGAGTTTTTCATTCCTCCGAACGGTGCTTGAGGCTCAGCTCCTCCAGTTTCATCGTTTACCTGTACAAGTCCAACTTCACTACGGTTAATAAAGTCAAATGCCTTTTGTAGGTTATTTGTATAAATAGAAGCGCTCAATCCAAAATCAGAATCATTCGATAGTCGAATTGCTTCTTCATAATCTTTTACCTTTATGACGGCTAGAACTGGCCCAAAAATCTCTTTACGAGCAATCGCCATGTCATGTGTTACATTCGTAAAAATAGTAGGATCGATATAATATCCCTCTTGTATTCCTTGAGTTGCACCACCGCCAAACACAAGCTCAGCTCCAGCTAGTTTTGCATTTTCAATGGCGGCTAAAATAGAATCATACTGCCCCTTGGAGGAAACAGGTCCCATCGTTACTCCTACTTCGATTTTTTTTACTTCTTCAATTAACTGCTCCAGCACCTTTTCATAAACCGCTTCCTCGATGTACACTCGACTAGTTGCTGTACAACGCTGTCCAGTTTGTTTCATAGCACCCTCTAAGGTTAGTTTTGCCGCTTGCTTGATATTAGCATCAGCTAAAATGATAGCTGCATTTTTGCCTCCAAGCTCCAGTTGAATTTTTTTATGAGTAGCTCCAGCAGTTTCTAAAATACTTTGCCCGACACTATTTGAACCTGTAAATGTAATCGCCTTTACTTCAGGTGCCTCCAATAAAACCTGACCCACCTTTGAACCACGGCCTTGCACAACATGTAACACGTTTTCTGGTAAGCCTGCCTGTTGAAATAATTCCCCTATTAACTTTCCAGTTAAAGCTGTTTCAATAGACGGCTTCCAGACAACTGTATTGCCATACACTAAAGCCGGGGCAATTTTCCATAGTGGAATGGCAACAGGGAAATTCCAAGGGGTTATTGCTGCGACTACTCCAAGTGGTACACGCATTGTATATAAAATTTTTTCTTCATTGGCAGAGGGTAACACCTCACCTGTAGCACGCATCCCCTCTTGGGCAAAATAACGCAAAATGGAAGCTCCTCGTTTTACTTCCCCTAGCATTTCATTTTTCGTTTTACCCATTTCACATGAAGCTATTTCAGCTACTTTATCTATATTTTTCTCAAGTAAATCCGCTGTCACGCGTAAAATTTCTCCACGTGCTACAGACGATGTATTTTTCCAACTATCAAATGCATCGTGAGCTGTAGTTACAACTGCTTTCGTTTCGTCTTGTGTCAAAAGCTCCACTGTACCAATACATTGGGTTGGTCTCGCTGGATTAAATTGTTCACGTATTTCTCTAACAATGGTTGTCATAAAACCCCTCCTTTTTTCAATCACCTATGTTCCAAATGCGTTTCACTATATTTGCTTAAATTTCTTTTTCAACGATAGTTTTACGTACATGCTCAAATGTTTCGTCTAATATACGTAGCATTTCGTCCAATTCTACTTTTGATAGAATGAGAGGCGGGGCAAAAACAACTGTATCTTGATCATACGTAACTGTTCGAAGGATTAACCCTCGTTTCATCGTTTCCTGTACAAAAGTTGGACTAAGGGGTGACTCGAACAATTCACCTGTCTCACGGCTTTTTACTAATTCAATCGCTCCAAGTAATCCAATTGTACGCACGCGTCCAATAAAGCTATATTTTTCTTGCAGTGCTTGGAATCCTTCTAACATGGCTTCTCCCATGATTGCTGCATTTTCTACAAGATTCTCATTCTCAATAATTTCAATATTTTTCAAGCCAACTTGACAAGCGAGTGCATGACCGCTGTAAGTGTACCCGTGCATTAATGTGCCTTTGGAAAGCTCACAATAATCTTGATGAAGTTTTTCTGATATCACCACACCACCAAGTTGAGCATAACCGCTTGATACGCCTTTTGCGAAGCTCATCATATCTGGCACTACATCGTAATGTTCCATCCCAAAAAGTTTACCTGTACGGCCAAATCCCGTAATAACTTCATCCGCGATCAATAAAATACCGTACTCATCACAAATTTTTCGTACTTCTTTAAAGTAATCCTTTTGTGGAATAATGACCCCACCTGCCCCCTGTACTGGCTCAGAAATAAATGCTGCTACAGTATCAGGACCTAGAGCTTCAATAGTTTCGCGTAAATGACGTATTGATTGATTGTATACATAGTGGAAATCTGGAGCATGCGAATTAGTAAAATCACGAAATGCCTGTAAACCTGTTGCATTTGTAGCACCCATCGCTACACCGTGGTAGGACTGTGTGCGTGAAATAATTTTTTGACGTTCTGGCTGTCCTTTTAGAAGCCAATAATGACGTGCTAATTTAATCGCTGTATCGTTCGACTCTGAGCCACCAGAAGTGAAAAATACAGTGTTTAAATCTCCTGGAGTTAAAGATGCAATTTTCGCCGCTAAACGAATTGCTGGTTCATTGCTAAATGTAGCAAAGCATGAGCTAAATGCTAATGTAGACATTTGCTCCTTTGCGACATCTGCAATTTCTTGACGACCATGCCCAACATTTACATTCCATAATGAAGACATCCCATCAATGTAGATATTCCCTTCTACATCTTTTAAATAAATGCCATTTCCTTCAGTAAAAATGGCAGCTGGACCTTGTGTTTGCTGTTGCTCAATTGAAGATGTTGGGTGTAAAAAGTGCTTTTGATCTAATGTTTTTAGCTCTTCCTTTAATTGAATTGCCATAAATATCAGCCTCTTTTCGTTTAAAATTTCATACACCTTTTTAATAGCAACTCTCATGCCAACTGTTTACAAAACTTTCTTCCAAAAAAAATTTATTATTTTCATGCGCTACAAAAAGGAGCATTCTCTTGTTTGAAAATGCCCCTCTTCACTACTTACTTAAATTAATGAACATTTTTGATGCATTTCATCATTTTCTTTGCATTAGGCCACAAACAATCTTTGCATTATTACCAATCGCTATGCATAAACGAAAATTTGATGCAAAAACACATCATTAATCCTTATATGACATATGGCGTGTTAATTGGAACTTTTGTATTTTACGTACTAATGTTGACTGATCACAGCCAAGTGATTTGGCTGCTTGCCTTATACTTGGATATTCAGACAACGCTTGCTTAATAATTTGCTTTTCAAACGCAGCTACTTGCTCCTTTAATGTGCCACTAAACATTGTCGTAACAGCTGCTTCCTGTAAATTTGGCACTTGCTCGAGATGTTCAATTTCACGTATATTCGTTGGATTACTATCTAATTCTTGTTGTACAGTATACGCTGTTATTTCTGGCTGTGTAGCTAATAAGCAAATACGCTCCACCATATTTTTGAGCTGACGTATATTTCCTGGCCAATCGTAAGACGCCAATATTTTCATAGCAGTTGACTCAATCGTTCGGTGAATACCGTATTTCTCTCCAATTAGCGCTAAAAAATGGTTAACTAATGGAACAATGTCTTGACGGCGCTGTCTTAAAGGTGGAATTTCAATCGGGATAATATTTAAACGATAATATAAATCCTCACGAAAACTACCTTGCCGTACCATTTCTGCTAAATTGCGATTCGTCGCTGCAATAATGCGCACATCAATTGGAATTGGCTTGCCACTACCAATACGCTGAACCTCTGACTCTTGGAGCACACGTAATAATTTTGCCTGTAGTAGCAACGGCATCTCTCCAATTTCATCTAAAAATACTGTACCTCCTGATGCAATTTCAAATAACCCGGCCTTCCCACCTCTAGATGCTCCCGTAAATGCTCCTGCCTCATAGCCAAAAAGCTCGGACTCTAATAGATTTTCAGGAATTGCACTACAGTTAATCGTTAGTATTTGCTTATGGCTACGTCTGCTATTTGCATGGATTAGCTTTGTAATTTCTTCTTTACCGACGCCCGATTCACCACCAATTAATACAGTAGAATCTACCTCAGCAACTCGCATTACACGATTTACGACTTGCATCATTGCAGGAGACACAGCAATTAAACTACTTGTTGTCGCTTCTTTATTATGTAAGGCTTGTAGCTTATTTTTAAAATTTTCGTTTTGAACCTCTAACTTTTTCACTTCTGTTTCTAACAGTTTTAACTGAGTCATATCACGTGTAATGGCTACTACGTATTGTAATGCACCATATTCATCAAATATTGGCTTGCCCGAAACTAAAAAACATTTTCCATTAATGAACGTTTGCAATATTGTTACTTTTTCTTTTGACTCAATCACTTTCATTGATATGGAATCACTCATTAATCCTTCAGCTATTACATCTTTTGCATACCTGCCCATTAAATCAATGCCGACAATTTCAATATCAATATCATTTTGAAATAGTATTTTGCCATCGCGATCACATATTGTAATGCCATCTGATATGGAATTTAGTACTTTGTTGGATAGCGGATTCATAAAATCAATATGGCTAAACAGCGTTAATGGTCTAATATGAAATAAGCTCCCTTGTGAAGTCTCTAATACATGAATAAAGCAGCCCTCTGCATCAAATGTTTGTGTTCCTTTACTATATTTTTTTAATATTTTTTCAAGAAGTTCTATTTGGATATCACTTTTTACAATCACTTCATCGTTTTTAACAAGAAAAAAATGTTCATCTTTATGAAGTTCAGTTATCGACATATAGACCACTTCCTCTCGAACTTGAAGATGTAATTTGTTCATACAAAAAAATCCGCTCACGTTCTACGGGTAATCAGCAAGCCTAAAGATGCTAAAGCCCTTCGCTTTATCACTTGGCTTGCTATTTAGCAGAATGGTTGCGAATTTTTTGTATGCTAACTAAAATCTCAACGGTTGGGAGCATCCAGAACCGGACATTCCTATCACCCTATTATTCTATTCTGAGGCTAACTTTTCCTCTATTTCTTCAGCTGATCTTGTTGACAGCTTTCGCATAATCATAAACAACAAAACTGAGCCCATTAATACTATTGTACTTAAATAGAATTGAGAGCGTAATGATTCAATGAGCGCTTGGCATAAATAAACAACTGTTAAAACACCAATTGTGACATACGATAGATATGGGAATAACCACGTTTTAATTGATAAAGGCTCATCCGAAACCTTGACATAGTAACGTCGGAAACGAATTTGTGAAATAGCAATAAAAATATAAACAGCAATCATCAATCCTCCAACACAATTACCTAAAAAATAGAAGATAACCTCAGGTGAGATGAAATATAACATCGCACAAATATAAGCTACCAATGTGCTACCGATAATTGCAGGTACAGGTGCACCTCGACGGTTTTTAATTTGTGAGAATAATTTAGGTGCATCTCCTTGACGTGACATCTCAAGTAACATACGTGAGCTTGTATAGAGTGCGGAATTTAAAACTGAGATCAATGAAATAAAAATGACGATTTGAATAATTTGAGCAGCAATAGGAAGCCCTGCCATCGTTAAAATATTTGCGTAAGGTGCTGACAGCATTTTTGAATCATTCCAAGGTATAATTAAAACCATAATAGCTACAGAGCCTACAAAAAATAAACCTAATCGAAATACAACATTGCGAATGGCACGAACTATATTTTTCGCTGGATTTTCAGACTCTGCTGCTGCAATAGCCGCTACCTCAGCACCGCAAATGGAGAAAATGACAAATACAATTGCCGTGAAAATCGGAACAACACCATTTGGTGCAAATCCACCGAATTCTGTTAGAATCCCTAACCCCTTCGCTTCATAGTTTGGCCAAATTCCTAAAATCATAGCTACACCAACTACTAAAAATACGATAATAGCGGAAACTTTAACAAAGGAAAGCCAATATTCGAATTCCCCAAATGATTTTACAGAATAAACATTGATAATTGTCATCAGCAATGTTATACCGATACTACCAACCCAAATCGGTATAAACGGGAACCAGTTATGCAACATTCCTCCAATGAGTGCTGCTTCTAACCCCACAATAAATACCCAGCTTGCCCAATATAGCCAGCCAACTGTAAAACCTGCCCATGGACCAATATACTTTCCTGCGTACGAAGCAAATGAACCTAACTCTGCCGAACCACCCGACTTTTCTCCCAAAACAATTTCTCCCGCCGCCATTTCACCAACCATTTGCATGATTAGAACAATGAGTAAGCATGCAATCGTATAGGAAACTACCGCAGCTGGACCAGTGCTTAAAATATTTTTCCCTGTACCGACGAATAGCCCTGTACCAATTACCCCTCCGATGGAAATCATTGTAATATGCCGTGTTTTCAGTGATTTTTGCAAAGCTCCCATTAAAGCACCCCTTTAGTGTTTTATGTAGACATTTACTAGTCCCTTCCTTCTAATTCAATGTCTACTGTTTAATAAGCAAATCGGATGCCAACTTTATTCAATTATCGGAAATTTCGAAAATTAATTATCCAGCCCTCTATGTTATTGTCATTTAAATTTAGAAAAACCATGAAGAGCTTCATATGCGTTTTTAAACTTTTGATGCAAAAATTCATCATTGTCAGTTCAATCACATCATCTATCCATACGCTCGATTGAATGAGCTCGTAATATTCATTTCTTCCCTATACTTCGCTACCGTCCGTCTGGAAATTTGTATACCTTCAGCACTTAATAGTTTTGTAATCTGTTGATCTGTTAAAGGTTTTTGTTTATCTTCACCTTCAATCAATTGCTTAAGTTGCTTTTTAATATACGAAATAGAATCCATTTTTCCTGAAGTATTCATCACTCCTTTTGTAAACAACGTTTGTAATGCATATACACCATGAGAGGTTTTTATATATTTTCCACGAACAGCTCGACTAATCGTTGACACATGTAAACCTAAAATGTCAGCTACATCTTTTAAACGCATAGGCTTTATGGCCTCTAGCCCTTTATAGAAAAATTCCTCTTGCAACTTCACTAGCAATCTAGCTAATTCGTAAAGTGTTTTATCACGTTGCTCGATCCCTTGTATTAATAAAAGAGCATCTTTCATGGTGTCTTGGAAATATGTTTTACAGTTTGGATCATTTTTTAATATTTCGACGTAATGTTTATCAATTGTAACGGTTGGTAGATATCCACGATTTAATTTAATCAACCATTCTTCTTCCAACTTCTCTACTTCAATTTCAGGAATGACATAAGGAATCGTTTCCATTTTATCTTCTGACATCACGGGTTTTAAACTTTTTATATAGTGAACCGTTTTTTTCACTTCATGAATAGATGTTTTGTACTTTTTACTTAATTGTTTAATTGCCTGTGCAGCTACTAATTCTAAATCATCTTTGATAAATTGGTAGGTCCATTTGGGTGCAAGATCATCCTTGTCTACTTGAATAAGTAAATACTCTTTTGTATCACGTGCCCCTACCCCTACTGGCTCAAAGGTTTGAAGTAAATCCAAAAGTGCCTCTACATGCAAATCACTTGTTTTAAATTTATCTGCGACCAATTCTATATCAACATCTAAGAATAAACGGTCGTCTAAGGATTGAATTAAAAACGTTAAGATTTTTAAATCCACAGAAGAAAGATTTTTATGCATAGGTACCTGTTCTAATAAAAACTGCTCATAGCTTTCTTTTGCAGCGAGCTTCATCTCAATGGAACTGAATGAATTACGTTGTGGTTCATAATATTGCGAAGAAAAACTCTTAACGGAACAGCTTGCTAATTGCAAAATTTCTTCATATTGACTTTTTACTGTTGGGTCGGTGACAACTAGCAGAGGGTTTTCATTGGCTTTGTCATTGATGTACCGCTCTAGCTCATTTGTTGAGTATTGCAGTATTTCTAAATGCTGGACAAGCTTTGTTGATAAAACTTGCATTACCTTTTGGGAAGTTTTAATAGCCATTTGCATGCCCATACCTCCATAACAGAATTTTCTACATAGTAACATGTTTATTCTGCAATTTACCATTTTTTGATTAAAATATTATTTTTTATAGCCTCACCTCTTTCTTGCCGAAAAAAATTCTAATAATTCAAAAAATGAATTGACTACATTCATAAGAAGTCCTAAAATACACATATAAAATAATAATTACCACATTACGGTAAAAAGGAGGAATGATGTAATGTTTCATTTACCAACGGTACAATTTACAAAGGAGCAGGAACTATTTCGCTTAGAAGTTCGAACGTTTCTACAGGATGAATTAGCAAAAGGGACCTTTACGTCGAAATGTGACTCTTGGTTAAGTGGAGACGATCCTGAATTCTCTAAATTAATTGGACACCAAGGCTGGATTGGCTTAACTTGGCCTAAAAAATATGGTGGCCAAGAGCGAAGTACTATTGATCGATACATTTTAACTGAAGAGTTTTTAGCTATTGGCGCTCCTGTTGCAGCACATTGGTTTGCCGACCGCCAAACAGGACCACTTCTTTTACGTTATGGAACAGAAGAGCAGCGCGAATTTTTCTTACCACAAATCGCGAAAGGTGAATGCTACTTCGGCATAGGTTTAAGTGAACCCAATAGTGGTTCGGACTTAGCTTCGGTCAGTACACGTGCTGAAAAGGTAGATGGTGGCTGGATCGTGAATGGTCAAAAAATATGGACGAGCAACGCACATCTTTGCCATTATATGGTGACCTTAGTGCGTACAAGTCCTTTTGATGGAAAGAATAAACATGCAGGATTAAGTCAGCTTATCATCGATTTACGAGCAGAAGGTGTAACCATTGTTCCCATTAAATTTTTAACAGGTGAGCATCATTACAACGAGGTGTTCTTTGATAACGTTTTTATACCGGACAATATGGTTGTCGGAAAAATCGGTGACGGTTGGGCTCAAGGCTTAGCAGAGCTTGCCTTTGAACGCAGTGGCCCAGAGCGAATATTGAGTACATTCCCATTAATTGATGAACTTATTCAAGAGCTGAAGCGCCAAAACAATTCACAAGGATTAATGCAAGCATCAAAAATTGTAGCTCGCCTTTGGAGTCTACGAAACTTATCTATCGGCGTCGCCCAGCTTTTAGAATCGGGCAATAGTGAAGACGTATCTATTCCAGCAGCACTTGTAAAGGCACTTGGGACGAAATTCGAGCAAAGTATCCCTGAAATCACACGCCTAATCATACAAACTTATCCAACACTTGATGCACATCGTAAAATCGATCGCTTTATGGCTCAGTCCATTTTACATGCGCCTGGCTTTACGATCAGAGGTGGAACTTCAGAAGTACTATATGGCGTTGTAGCGAAAGGAGTTATAGCACAATGAGTGAAATGAAAGACATGATTGTTGATGTTGTCGAACGCATGTTAAAAGAAAATGTCGATAAAGATTCAGTCGATACTGTAGAACAAGGTAATTGGGCACCAGCATTATGGGACTTGTTTAAAGAAAACGGTATGACTGCTGTAGCTATTACCGAAGAAAATGGAGGTGCAGGTGGCGATATTGAAGATCTACTGAATATCGTTCGTTTAACGGGTAAATACGCTGCACCGATTCCATTTACCGAAACAACATTTGCGAATTATTTACTGGAATATACGAACTTACAGGTTACCGATGATTTAGCGACGTATATGGTATCTACAAACCAAGCCTATACGCTAGAAAACGGGACATTAACGGGTGAGGTAATTCAAATTCCTTGGGCACGTCACACAAAACACCTCGTGACATTTGCTAAGAGTACGGAAGGTATACATCTTGTAGAAATAGATTTAAGCCAGGCTGAATTAAGACACGGCACAAATTTAGCAAGTGAGCCGCGTGATACGGTGACATTTCACCATGCGACAGTTTCACAAATATCTGCTGTGTTAACTCCTGACAAGATACATGCCATATCAACACTCTGCACAGCCTTTCAATTAGCTTTGATGACCGGTGCTATCGATAAAATTAATGATTTGACTGTTCAATATACGAAGGAGCGTGAGCAATTCGGTCGCCCAATTCATCGCTTCCAGCTTGTTCAGCAACATATCGTTCATTTAGCAGGTGAAACGGCTATCGCATTAGCAGCATTTAATAATGTAACCGAAGCCCTTCTTATGAACAATGAAAATAGCGAGATTGCTTATGCCCGTATTCGTTTTGAAGAAGCCATTCAAACAGTTACAACAATCTCACATCAAGTACACGCAGCCATTGGTACAACACACGAACATAGTTTGCATCAATTTACACGCAGACTTTGGGCTTGGCGGGATGAAGGAGTAAGTACCTCTTACTGGACTAATTTTGTAGCATTACAACTATTAGAAAATAGCGGAGATAGTCTTTGGACATATTTGACGTCTTTTAACAAAAACTCTCCACTGCTCAAAGTGCAAGGATGAGTTTTGAAGTAAATGGATAATAACGGCTCATCGCCAAAAGTTGTGGATGGTATTTGTTAAAACGTTTGCCATTTATATTAGTTGATTGGAGTGGAGACTGGGCGACTCCTTGGGGATTACATTAAAAAGGAACGAAGGCTAAAATCGTCACATCGTGTGACAACGCCTTCGTGACCAACATCGTGTTGGCCCGAGACCCTGCAGCGAAGCGAAGCGGCTCATCGGACGCCCCCAGGAAAGCGCCCAGTCGGAACGGAATTCAACCACACGTTTTGGTGAAAAGCCAATAACCTAGAAGGAGTGTTGACAATGACTGATTTACTTTTTGAAGTGCAAGACCATATTGCAACAATTACTTTAAATAGACCAGAGGCGTACAATGCCTTCAGCGAAGAAATGATTACTGAGTGGATTAAAGCCCTTGAAGTTGTCCGTGATTCTGAGGATATTCGAGTTGTTATCGTAAAAGGAAATGGGAAGTCTTTTTGTGCAGGTGGCGATATTAAAGCCATGCAATCAGGTGAAGGGTTTTTTCAAAGCGAAGAAGATATCTCTTCTACAGGTTTAGCACGAAAAAATTCTCTTTGGAAAAAAATCCAGCGTATTCCCCTACTCCTTGAAGAAATTGATAAGCCCGTTATTGCACAGGTACATGGGTTTGCCATGGGGGCTGGCCTTGATATGGCTTTAATGTGCGACATTCGAATTACTGCAAAATCTACAAAGATTTCAGAAAGCTATATTAACGTAGCTATCGTACCTGGTGATGGTGGTGCTTATTACTTACCAAAATTAATAGGCATCGATCAAGCATTGGACATGTTCTGGACAGCCCGTGTACTGACTGCTGATGAGGCAAAAGATAAAGGTGTTGTGACATTTGTTGTAGAAGATCATGAGCTTGAGGAATACACATTAAATTATGCCAAGGACTTAGCAAGTCGTCCAACTACGACATTACAATTCATTAAGCGTGCTGTTTATCAAAGTCAACGCATGGATTTACGAACTGCACTTGATTACATTTCTTCACAAATGGCGATTGTCACAGAGCTAGATGACTTTAAAGAGGGTGTAAGCGCGGTCGTAGAAAAACGTAAACCTGTTTATAAATGATGTATGAAGGAGGAGAAACCATGCAACCTCTTGAAAAT
This sequence comes from Lysinibacillus sp. NPDC097231, assembly GCF_044761885.1. NCBI lineage: Bacteria > Bacillati > Bacillota > Bacilli > Caryophanales > Bacillaceae > Lysinibacillus > Lysinibacillus sp. NPDC097231. The sequence continues at coordinate 23,968 of NZ_JBIWDH010000036.1, forward strand.
ATTCGAGTTTTAGATTTATCCCGTGTTTATGCAGCCCCTGCTGGCTCTATGATGCTAGCAGATTTAGGAGCGGAAGTAATTCGCATCGAACATCCGAATGGCTCAGATAGTATGCGTGACTGGGGACCATTTGTGAAGGATCAAAGTACGTATTATTTATGTGCCAATCGCAATAAAAAATCAATCCTATTAGATTTAAAAACAATAGAAGATAGAGAGAAATTTAAAGAGCTTGTCAAAGATGCAGATATTGTACTCGAAAATTTTAAGACGGGTGACATGGCGCGGATGGGGCTAAGCTATGAGGAATTGAAAAAAGTGAATCCACGAATCATTCATTGCGCAGTAACGGGTTTCGGCCAAACAGGTCCTCTTGCTCAAGAACCTGGGTTTGATCCAGTTATTCAAGCAATGAGTGGATTAATGCATGTCACTGGCTCAACTGAAGGAGAAGCAACAAAAGTTGGTGTTCCTATTGCAGATATTTTAACATCTAATTATGTCGTTATTAGTATTTTAGCCGCTTTACGGATGCGTGATCAAACAAATACAGGCCAATTTATTGACTTAGCTTTATTAGATGTTCAAATGAGTAGCTTAGCAAATGTAGCAAGCGCTTATTTAAATACAGGATTTACCTCACAACGTCTAGGAAATCGCCATAATAATGTAGCGCCTTATCAAGTATTTCAATGTGCGGATGGCCCCTTAATGATTTGTGTTGGAACAGATGGACAATTTCAAAGGTTTTGTGCTCTGTTGAAACGTGAGGAATGGACAAATGATCCTCGCTTTTTATCGAATACAATGCGCAAGCAGCATGAAGATGAACTTGTTCGGATGATTACCGACATTACACTGACTAAAACACGGGATGAATGGATACTATTATTACAGCAATACAAAATTCCAGGTGGACGTGTGAATACAATTGCCGAAGCATTAGAGCAACCGCAATTTATTGCACGTGACATGATTGGTGAAATAGAGCACGAACAATATGGTACAATCAAATTCGTTAAAAATCCGTTAAAGTTCTCAAATTTAAACATTCAATATAAATTAGCACCACCGTTACTTGGAGAACATACGAATGAATTCCAAAAATCCTCTCTCCTATAATTGATTTACGCTATAATAGAGGTAATTTTTATCTTTTTATGAATTGGTAATGCTCAAGCAAGGCTGATTGAAAGAAGATAAAACCTTCCTAGAATGGTTCAGATTGTAATAGTCAATAGTCTGACACATTGTAAATTTGATTTTAGTAGGTGTTGAGATGAATCAAGAGATTTTCGAAAAAAACTATACTATGTCATCGCTGCACAAAGCTATTAAAGTATTAAAAGCTTTTACAAAAGATGAGCCTAGCCTTTCCCTAACGGAATTAAGTAAAAAAACAGGGATCAGCATTTCCAGTTTACAACGCTTCGTTTCTACCTTTGTGTTTGAAGGCTTTCTTCACAAAGATGAGCGTACAAAACGCTATCAATTAGGGCATTCACTACTCTATTTAGGAAATTTAGTAAAAGAAGAATCTAGTCTCATTATTGTCGCAGAGCCAATTTTAAAAAAGTTGAACGAAGAAATCGGCGAAAGTGTTTCCATGAATATTATCGATGGGTTTGAAAGACGATGTATTTTAAATTATGATTCCACATATCCGCTATCAACGAAAATGTTTGTCGGTGACACCTCTCCCCTTTATGCAGGTGCATCATCTAAAATATTGCTCGCTTTTATGCCCGATGTTGTAGAATATGTAGAAAATATAGGCCTTGACCCAATCACGGATAGGACAATACTTTCAAAAGAACAGCTGTGGGAGGATTTGCAGCAAATTCAAAGACAACGCTTTGCGAGAAGCAATAGTGAGCGTGTACGTGGAGCCTGCTCTTTATCTGCACCGATTTTAAACGCTTCTAACCAAATCATCGCTTCAGTGTCACTCGTTATACCGGAAGTACGATATAGTGACTATGATGAAAATCAATTAATAGAAACCATTCAAAATGTCGCGTTAGAAATTGAAAAGCAATTGTATTAAAACAAACCCCGAATAGGCTCACTTATTTAAGTGCCCTCTGTTCGGGGTTCGTTCATACAATCACTTCATTAATTTTATAAAATCATGCCAATGATTCAAGCGCGGCAATTCTACATGCTGGTTATAAGATTGATTTTTCAAAATCACTTTTGTAGTTATATCGTGAAGTGTTTCTAGTACTGCTGGTTTATCATCTACATAAACATCTAAAGTGAGCTCTTTTATGATAGCTACTTTTTCGGCATCTCGCATACCACAGAAAAAGTGACCTTCTGTTATCGGAAAACCTTGTGCTTCCATCCATACTTTTGTTTGCTGACAATACTGTTTAGGACGTGATGTAATATAGTAAATTTCATGACCCTGCTGCACCAATGTTTGGAGCATTTCTAGAGCCCCTTCAAAAGAAGGACAGTTCGTAAAATAAATCTCCTCTAAAGAACTATTCCACATCGCCGATCCTTCAGCATCTGATAGTCCAAATGGTTCGTGGATTTCAACTCTTTCCAAGGTCTGAAATACTTCTTGTGAAATATTTTTATCCAATTTTTTATTGTAAAGTGAAAAGGCGTGTGCTCGTAAATCAATTAGTGTGTCATCTATATCAAAGCCAAATTTCATCTAGTTGTTCTTCCCTTCAAGAAGCCTTGTTTATGAAGTTAGCCGCAAATGTTTGCTCTTTTTCAATTTGTTTTGCTAATACTTCCTCAATTGCTTGCTCGCGCATTTGTTGAAAATCTTGTACGTCAAATTGTACTATCGTATCCTTATTTAGTAGGGACGCTAGACAATCTGCATCCTTAAGTGCACTATTAAGCCCAAATGCCCCAGTTGGTGTCATCGTATGAACAGCATCTCCTAACAACACAAGTCCCTTTGTCCCCCAGCTGTTACAATGGCTACTGAAGACATCAAGCAAAACAAAGTCATGCCAAGAAGTTATATGTGTCTTCACTGTCACCGCTAATTCTGGAAATGCCTCAGAGAGCTGATTGATAAACGGTGTAAATGCTTGTTTTCTCAGCTGTAGGAAACTTCCCTGATTAATATTCCATCCAATTTGAATAAAGCCACCTACCTGGGTAAACAATGATAGCTGCTTATCGTCTATTAATGCCATTTTAATAGATGGCTCCCATCCCTGTGGTGCAGGAATCTTTGCCCAAAGTAAGTCAAAGCCATGTTTATGCTTTTGCATATCAATTTGTGCTTGCTTACGAATAGTAGAGTAACGGCCATCAGCACCGATAATTATCTGACTAGCAATTTTAATTTTTTCTCCATCCTTTGATGCAATGACACCCGTATATCTGCCAGAAGAATCAATGATAAGCTGTGTCACTCTTGTATTAAGAAAACATGAAAAATGCGCAAAATGTTGTGATTCTTGTAGAATTCCCTTTAATAAATTTGCCTGTGGCACATGAATTCCCAGATGCCCTACTGCTTCATCAGGAAGAATCGTTTTAAATGCTCTACCTTCTGCGTAATATTCAAGCTTTTCCATACGTAATAAACCGAGTGCCTCGACTGCTCCAAAAAGATGGTGACTCTTTAAAACAGCCTCGCCCTCCTCATTTAAATGCTCTCCACGAAATGCCTGCCCAAGTGCTACGCTTTTTTCCAGTAGTATTACAGAAAGACCTTTTTTAGCTAGTAAATATGAAAGAAGTGCACCACTTGGCCCAGCTCCTACAATACAAACATCCGCTTCGTAATTCACTTTTCTTCACCTTTTTTTGGATAGGCAATAATGCGCAAATCCTGCCCTACCTGCTCAAAGGAATCAAAATCCACATCCCATGCCTCATCCATTGTAGACGGATTATGACCAGCAAAAGGTGTTAATGATAAACGACCACCGAGAACTTTAGGCGCTATGTAAATAACATATTTGTTAATAGCACCCTGTTGTAAAAATGAAGCATTTACGGTACTTCCACCCTCTACTAAAATATCAGTAATGCCATGCTGATAAAGCTGTTCAAGCATATCATCAATCACTAATCCATCTTGTTTACTGCGAACAGGCATTATCGTTACACCTTGTTCTTTTAAAGCTGCTATTTTTTCTAAACTAGCATTTTCATCACAAACAATAATCGTTTTGGCTTCTTCAACATTTAGTACATTGGCATGGGCAGGTGTACGAAGTGCGCTATCCATGATAATGCGTACTGGGTTTTTACCATAGCCTTCCTTTAATCTTGTCGTTAAGGAAGGATTGTCGGCAATGACTGTACCTACACCAACTAAAATCCCATCCACCTCATGACGTATGTGGTGAACATCCTCACGTGCTACTTCCCCTGTCACCCACTTGGAATGTCCTGTATGTGCAGCTATTTTTCCGTCTAATGTCATTGCGAATTTTGAAATAACAAATGGTCTTTTTATTAACATATTATGAATGAAGCGTTCATTTAAGCGTTGTGCTTGAGCTTCTAGCACACCAACCTCTACCTCAATACCAGCATCTCGTAGTAGTTGAATGCCACGCCCAGCCACAGAAGGATTTGGATCTTGCATGGCTACAACAACACGCCTAACTAAAGAATCCTTCACTAAATTTGCGCACGGAGGTGTTTTTCCATAATGTGAACATGGCTCAAGCGTTACATAAAGTGTGGCACCTTTAGCATGTTCTCCAGCCATACGAAAGGCATGCACCTCAGCATGTGGTTCACCTGCTTTTCTGTGTAAACCCGTTCCAACAATTACGCCATCTTTTACGATGACTGCCCCTACAAGTGGATTAGGGTTCGTATTTCCTCTTGCACTAGCAGCTAAATCAAGTGCTAGCTGCATATATTTTTCATCTGTTGTCATCTTCGCACCCCACTTATTTGTCTTCACGCATATGTCCAGATTTTTCAACTTTTGTATCTAAATAATAACGATTTGTCTCCGTTAATCCTCCCCATAACGGGATATGGCCTTCTGCCGCTAAGCCATGTGCCTGTAATGCAGCAAGCTTCTTCGGATTATTCGTAATTAGTGTCACTGGTTTTGAGCGAAGTGCAGTTAACACAGTAATGGCATCCTCATAAGAGCGAGTATCGTCTGAGAAGCCAAGAGCATGGTTTGCTTCAACCGTATCTAAGCCTTCTTCTTGTAATAAATAAGCTAAAGATTTTGAGAATAGACCGATGCCACGACCTTCATGATCTGCTAAATAGAAAATAGCACCGCAGCCATGCTCCACAATCATTTTCATTGATTCATGTAATTGATAACCACAGTCACAGCGTTGGCTACCGAAGATATCACCTGTATGACATATGCTGTGCATACGAATTAATGCATCATTAGCACGTGCAAAATCTCCATAAACAAGCACTGATGACTGCTGTAAAAAAGCTAAATTTGCGGTTGCTAATCCGTCAATAATTTCCTCCTTCGATAGATTGGCATCTACTTTTAACCAGTTATACCATTGAAATGTAGCTGAAAATTCACCCTGTTTTACTGGCAATTTTACAGGACCAACTAGGCATATACTTTCAGTTTCAGATTGCTTCACAATTGTCATTTTGTCTTTCACTATATCCATAACTCTAGTAGTAATTGTCATATTTTTCTCCAACCTTCTATCTATAAACAGCTAGCTAAATTTACTAACTGAACACTTGTTTTTTATAACACTTACATAATGTAACCAAGTTTATAATAATAACTAAACGCTGTCAAACATCAGCTCTTAGTCTATTAAATAAATATTCGTAATGATAATGGTTACTAAATATTTTCATCATATACTAATAGCTTATGGAGATGCTATTTTTTCTGTGCAGGCTAGTCTATAATAAGCTGAGATAACTGTAACGATGAAAGGAAGTTAAGAATGAACTTAGAAAAAAATGTCCAGGTGAAGCAGCCAAAGTATCAGCAAATTGCTGTTGATCTTGCCTCAAAAATCGTGGAGAGAAAATATCGAATCGACGATAAAATTTACGCAAGATCATCTCTAGCTAGCCAATATAATGTATCTGCGGAAACTGCAAGAAGAGCGATTGCCGTTTTGCAGGACTTGGAAATTGTGGAGGCCTCAAAAGGCAGTGGGGTCATTATTAAATCATATGAAAAAGCAGCGCATTTTGTCCGACAATTCCAGGATGTTCAATCTGTCCACGAACTACAAAATGAACTTATGACTAGTATTCAGAAACAGCACCAAGAATTAACGAACTTACAGGAAAAGACCAAACAACTTATTAGTCGTACTGAGCATTTCCGATCTGTTAATCCATTTATCCCTTATCAATTAGAAATGACAGCTGAAAGTCCTTGTATCCATCAAACAGTACAAGCATTGAATTTTTGGCAAAATACTTCTAGCACAATTGTCGGCATCCGTCGTGGAAATGAATTATTACTATCGCCTGGCCCATATGTATCATTTGAAGAAGGAGATATCATTTACTTTATCGGTAATGACGAAAGCTTTGCTCGAGTTCAGAGCTTTTTATATCCAAATTAAAATCCGCTTAAGCGCTGATATAACAGCGTTTAAGCGGATTTTTTCTTATTTGTTGATTTGACAAAAGTAACAACCCTTTGTTAACGTTAAGTTGTTACTTGTTCATTTTTGGGTATCGCTATCCTCAAATAGAATTTATCCCGCATTAACAGGTAGTAATTTATCTGTGGCGAAAGTGATCTACGAAAGGAGTGGTTCTATGGAAAAAATAAAAGTGGAGCATGTTTCTAAAGTTTTTGGGAAACATATTCCCCAAGCATTAGAACTCGTCAAGCAGCAAAAAAGCAAGACTGATATCTTAAAAGAAACAGGTGCAACCGTTGGCGTATACGATGCAAGTTTTACTGTGAATGAAGGTGAAATCTTCGTTATTATGGGATTATCAGGGAGTGGAAAGTCGACACTTATCCGGCTTTTAAACCGTCTCATCGAACCTACAAGCGGAAATATTTATATCGATGGAGAAAATATTTCAAAAATGAGTAAAGAGAGTCTACGTAATGTAAGAAGAAACAAAATGAGTATGGTCTTTCAAAACTTCGGTTTATTCCCCCATCGTACACTTCTTCAAAATACGGAATATGGCCTTGAAATCAGAGGTATTTCAAAAGAAGAACGTAAAACAAAAGCGGAACAGGCACTGGCAAATGCAGGCTTACTCGCTTATAAAGATCAATATCCAAGCCAATTATCGGGTGGTATGCAACAGCGTGTTGGATTAGCGCGTGCACTTGCCAACGATCCTGAAATATTACTAATGGATGAGGCTTTTTCAGCACTTGATCCATTAATTCGAAAAGAAATGCAAGATGAGTTACTTGATTTACAAAGCACATTGAAAAAAACAATTTTATTTATTACCCACGATTTGAATGAAGCATTGCGGATTGGTGATCGTATCGCCATTATGAAGGACGGCTCAATCATTCAAATTGGTACAGGTGAAGAAATTTTAACGAATCCAGCAAATGATTATGTTAAAACATTTGTTGAAGACGTCGACCGCTCAAAAGTATTAACAGCTGAAAATGTTATGGTTCGCCCTGTCTATGTCAATGTGGACCTAGATGGACCGACCGTAGCACTTAAAAGAATGCGTGAGGAAACTGTTAGTTTACTAATGGCTGTTGATAAAAATCGACATTTGAAAGGCTATATTACTGCTGACGACGCACTGGCTGCAGCTAAAAGACAAGAACAAACGGTACATTCCATTATTCAATCAGATATATTGACCGTTCCACCAGATATGCTTTTACAGGATATATTAGGTTTGATTCATAATTGTCCTACTCCTATTGCAGTTGTAAAAGATGAGCGCTTACTGGGTGTTCTGATCCGTGGCGTTGTCATCGAAGCACTTTCAACTAGCGATGAGGGGGCAGTTGCACATGAATAATTTTTTAGACAATATACCAACTATACCACTTGGACCGTGGGTAGAATCAGTTATGGACTGGTTGACGAGTAATTTTTCAATGTTTTTTAACTTGATTCAAAAAAATGGAAAACTACTCATGAATCAGGTCACTGATTTATTAGTTAACATTCCTCCAATTATTCTTATTGTACTTATTGTCATTTTTGCCTTTTTCATTACCGGTAAAAAATTCGGGCTAGCAACGTTTTCATTAATTGGTTTGTTTTTTATCTATAATCAAGGCTTATGGACACATCTTATGGAAACAACTACGCTCGTGCTTTTTTCAAGTATCATCTCTATCATTTTAGGTATTCCACTTGGCATTATAATGTCAAAGTCAAGTGTAGCTGAAAACGTGATTAAGCCACTACTCGATTTCATGCAAACAATGCCCGGCTTCGTGTACTTGATTCCTGCCGTTGCCTTCTTTGGTATTGGGATAGTACCTGGTGTTTTTGCATCCGTTATTTTTGCCTTACCACCAACTGTACGTATGACAAACCTAGGAATTCGCCAAGTACCAAAAGAATTAGTGGAAGCTGCTGATTCATACGGAAGTACCTCAAGTCAAAAACTATTTAAAGTTGAAATCCCTCTTGCCAAATCAACAATAATGGCAGGGATTAACCAAACTGTTATGCTATCACTGTCAATGGTTGTAACTGCCTCAATGATTGGTGCACCTGGTCTTGGACGTGAAGTATTAACTGCACTACAACGTACACAGGTTGGGAATGGGTTCGTTGCAGGTTTAGGTCTTGTCATTTTTGCCATTATTATAGACCGCTTAACACAAAGTTTTAATAAGAAGAAATCCGTATAGAGTATAGCTTTTGTAGTTGAATAAAACTAGTAAATAAGAAAGGAAGATTCGATGAAACTGAAAACATTATCTAAATTAGGGATGGCCTTAGGACTTGGCTTTTTACTAGCTGCATGTAGTGGTGATGATTCTAGTAAAACTAGTGGTGATGATTCTAGTAAAACTAGTGGTGACTCAAAAGAGGTCAACCTTGCCTACGTCGAATGGGATACAGAAATTGCGTCAACAAATGTCGTTGGGCAGGTGCTTGAGGATTTAGGTTATAATGTGACATTAACGCCACTTGATAATGCAATTATGTGGGAAGCTGTTTCAAAGGGTGAAGCAGATGGTATGGTTGCTGCATGGCTTCCACATACGCACGCCTCACAATACAAAAAATATAAGGATAATCTAGACGAGTTAGGCGAAAACCTTGCTGGTGCCAAAATAGGATTAGTAGTACCAAGCTATATGGATGTTAATTCGATTGAGGATTTAACAAATGAAGCTGATCATACAATCACAGGTATCGAGCCTGGTGCAGGGATTACTGCTGCTACAGAAAAAGCTTTAGAAAAATACGATAACTTAGCAGATTGGAATCTATTAACATCTTCATCTGGTGCAATGACAACTTCCCTTGCTAAAGCAATTAAAAATAAGGAAGAAATCATTGTGACAGGCTGGTCACCACACTGGAAATTCGCAAAATATGATCTTAAATACTTAGATGATCCAGAAGGTGTTTATGGCGGAGCGGAAACCATTAATACATTCGTCCGCAAAGGCTTGAAGGAAGATCAACCAGATGTCTATTCAGTATTAGATAACTTCCACTGGACATCTGAAGATTTAGAGAATGTAATGCTTGAAATTATGGATGGCAAAGATCCAAAACAAGCTGCTAAAGACTGGATAGAAACCAATGCAGACAAAGTTGCTGAATGGACGAAGGATGTTAAAAAATAAGTTTTAACTTCTTTCAGCAAATGTTTTGGTACCGAAAGCGTAGTGGCAGGTACAAATGTTTTATGCGCAAAAGCATAGCGACAGCGCAGATACAAAAATCTCAAACCTCTTTATGCAAGCACATAGCCGATTCCGGACGCATTGTTTATCTGTGCGAAAGCGAAGCGACAGCAACAATAATGCTGAGGCTAATTGATATAAGCACTTCCGTATATTGATATGGAAGTGCTTTTACATCTTCGAGATTTTATGATAGTAATTTCAAAGATATCGCTGCCCCTAAAACAAGGACTATACAAACAATACGTCTCCAGTCCTTCGATTCATTGAAATACAGCATACCGAGTAAAGCACCTCCCGCTGCTCCAATTCCTGTCCAAATAGCGTAGGCTGTGCCCATCGGTAATGATTCCATGGCATACGCAAGACCAGCAAAGCTTAAGCTAAATGCCAAAATCAATAACACTAAATTTTTAATACTTTTTACATCATTATATTTACTAATCATATAGACACCCGTCATCTCACATAGTCCCGCTATTACTAATGTAACCCACGCCATTATTCATTCACCCCTTTAGCTTTAGGCTCTCCTGTCACAAGCTTTAAGCCAACGACCCCTGCAAGTAAAACTACGATACATAAAATTTTGGCTAATTTCCATGGCTCCCCAAATAGTAAGCTATCAGCACACACAGTACCCGCTGTTCCCAAGCCTACAAATACGGCATAAACAGTCCCAACCGGTAAGCTTTCCCCTGCCTTAATTAGTAAATAAAAGCTAATAAAAATTGCAATGGCTGTACCAATCCATTCGAGTACATTACCTGCATGCTTTAATCCAATAACCCAACCTACTTCAAAAAAAGCGGCAATTATGACACTTAACCATTGTTTGTTCATTGTGAATTCCTCCATTATATTGTTGGACACGGACGCATGATGTTTGGGTTCCTCTCTACCAGAGCGATTCTTAAACTATAGCCGAGCAGATTTCTTCGCTTCCTGAGCGGTTCTCTCTCTTAACCGAGCGATTTCCCTGCTTCCTGAGCATTACGAAACCTGATTCGAGTAAAATGATTTCAACTTAAACTTCCTTCTCACAACATTTATTTTAGCCAAACAAAAAAAGCCTTAGAGAACACTGCTATCAACAGTATCTCCCAGGCTTTTATCCTTCCGTGTCACAAAATCAATTTGCGGTTTTCTCTCGGACCAGACTAGCAAATGCTACGGAACCCTAGAAAACTTTCATATATGATTGTGCCACTAGTATAGCAAACTATTGAATCATTTTCTACTGGTACATAGCCAACTTTTTCGACTAGTACTTGCCCCTCATTTGCTATTATTCTTTTTACGTCATAACGATAACTACACTGTCTCTCATATCTAAGCGTGGCAAGGCCCCCCACTCTAAGCATCCTCTTATCTCCGAAAGTGTAATTTACACCCACCACATTTAAATTGGGCTATTTTCTAAAGTTAAACAACTATATATTCTGAAAATTATGTTAAAATAGAGCAGCAAGGAGGAATTTACATATGGCAATTGAAAAAGTAAGAAAACATTTGGCACAATGGCATGCGGAGCACAGAATACAGGAGCTAGATGTAAGCTCGGCAACTGTTGAATTAGCAGCCCAAGCACTCGGATGCGAGCCTGAACGCATTGCAAAGTCTTTATCTTTTCTCGTGAACGATGGGGCGATATTAATTGTTGCAGCGGGCGATGCCAAAATCGACAATGCCAAATATAAGGCTGTTTTTGGCACAAAGGCAAAGATGCTCGCAAAGGATGAAGTAAATGACAAGATTGGACATGAGGTAGGGGGTGTTTGTCCTTTCGGTGTGAATGAGGGCGTTGCAATTTATTTAGATGAATCACTTAAACGCTTTACAACAGTTTTCCCTGCATGTGGTAGTAGCAATTCTGCTATTGAGCTCACTATTTGTGAACTTGAAACTTATACACCAAATCAAGGATGGATAGACGTTTGCAAAGGTTGGAACGAATAGTAGTCCAAAATTATCGGCGAAACTTTAGAAAAGGTCTCGCCGATTTTCCCCATTACCGGGCAGTAATTTATTTGTATCGAAAGCAAAGCGTCAAATCCCCTTCATGTCGATATCTATTTTATGGATATCTCCCTCTTAAGTTTCAAACGTTTTCTTATATCACTAAAACTCCCTAACAGATAAACTGTCAGGGAGTTTTGCACAATTATTCGATTGTTATTTATTTGACATTACTTTTTTTCCGTAGGTCATAAAGCGCCATAGCTTTTCACATGGGCCCATTTTAAAGAATTTGAACCAGATAACACTAAAGATAATTTGAATGACAAAAATTAAGATAGCTATGATAACCACATCAGCAGGCGAAACAACTTCAAGCCCCATGAAAGAAATAATAGCTAGACCAATAAAGCTTTGAGCCAAATAGTTTGTAAATGCCATCTGACCAACTCGTCCAATTGGCTTAAGAAGATTCGCGATTTTATTATTTTCCAAAATCATAAATAGACAAGCTAAATAAAAATACGTTATTGGAATTACCCCTAAACTAATAATGGAATTTAGATTTTGATACTCACCTTGAGATGCAAACCAAATCCAGATTGAGATACCTATAAAGAATGGGAATGTCACAAGTTGTACCCACTTTATTTGTTTTGAGTATTCACTTACATGACTAATCCAATCAGCTTTTGCTACTAAAAAACCAGTTAAAAACATGATGAAAATAGTAATTGCATCATTTCCAAATAATCCAAAAACAGTTGAAAAGACTTCTTGATTTGGCAGAAATATTTGCCCAAGGATGCAAAGGACATGAACAGTAATGATAGCAAATAGCCATTTACTAATTGTTGTAATCTTTGCATTATAGAATGGTATGAGTAAAAAACCTATTACTGCATAAATAGCAAGGATAGAGCCCCAAAAAACAAAAATATGGACAATACCGATTAGTAATAAAGCTAGTAAACGTCTTGCAAAACGCCATCTTGGCTTATCACCACGAGCTTCTGCACGCGAAGCAAAAATATAGAAACCTACACCAAAGAGGAATGAAAAAATAGAAAAGAATTTCTTCTCTATGAAAATACCAATAAGCCTATCAATAATACCATTAATTCCACTATCGTCAGGTATCGGACCTCCCTCTATCCTTATCTGGTAGGCTGCTACATTTATAAGTAAAATGCCAAATAACGCTAGCCCTCGAATAATATCTAAGGAAACGATTCTTTCTTTTTGAGGTACGGATGGATTCATGTTTTAAAACTCCTTATCTTTCAACTTTATTGCTCTATAGCTATCATAGCCTCCAATCCTTACAGTAGTTTTTTTTAAAGCTTACAGTAACCTTACAAATACAATTAGTAAGGAACGGTCATAAGGTCTTACGTTTTTTCACATTCATTAGTTGTTAATCCCCTTCTAAAAGCTAAAATTTCATATTTTATAGTAACAATATCTTTTAGGAAAGGAGATTAGAGGATGAACAGACGACGTAATTTTGGTTTTTGTTACCCTGGTTATAAATACTGTGGACCAGGATGTTCAGGGCCAGGTAGACCTATAAATGCAGTAGATTCATGTTGTAAGCAACATGACGAATGTTATGAACGATATGGAAATAAAAGATATTGTGATGAATTGTTTCAAAATTGCTTGTTACCCCATATGAATTTTAATAATAAAATGGCTAGAGATGCCAAATTATTTTACAATATCTTTGAAGTGCGCAATAGATTCTTTTAAACTGATTCATTCGCCTAATATAAAGAAAGCTCACGGTGTCATTGCTTCACCGTGAGCCTAATTAATTTATTATAACATTTATAAGGGACCCAAGAACTTTTATATAATATTTCAATATTGTATAATGAATACATATAATTTGAAGGGACTGAACTATGCGCGGATAGCCATATTTTTCATCTAAACTTAATTCAACACTTGGAGGTAAGAGTATTGATAGAACAAATTTATACCAAAAGATTATATTTAAGAAAAATGAAAATGGCAGATAGCAATAGTTTATTTAATATTTGGTCAGACCCGGATGTTACGAAATTTATGAACATCACAAATTTCACTCATGAAGAACAGGCGAAGGAAATGATTGACTTCATTAATCAATTAGCTACGGAGCACAAGGCGATTCGCTTAACAATTATAGAGAAAGAATCAAACGAGATAATCGGTTCTTGTGGATTTAATTCTTTTGACGTAGAAAATGCCACAGCAGAAATTGGCTATGATCTTGCTAAGGCCTATTGGGGTAATGGTTATGCGCCAGAGTGTATTTCGGCTTTGGTTGATTATGCTTTCACCACTTTAAACATAAATAAAATTGAAGCAAAAGTTGAACCTGGTAATATAAACTCCATAAAAGTAGTAGAGAAATTGCATTTTTCTTTTGAAGGAACACGTCAAGAATATGACGAATCAAAAGACTCTTTTTATGATATTAATGTTTATTCTTTATTAAAATAAAACTATAACAGCCAAGAATGTTCGAAGTAAACATTCTTGGCTGTTTCCAATCGTTTTTACTTAATCGGAATCCAAATTTCAGAGTAAAGTTCCGGACTAAATGGATCTTCGTCTGTATATACTTCTAGCTCAGCCGTTCCTGTAGGTTCATACGGATTAGAGGGGAACCATTCAGAGTATATTTGCTTCCAAGTATTTTGCATAGCATCCGGCATAGGGCCATGCACCTCAAATACAACCCATTTCGATGCAGGTACTTCCATTGCTAACATATTTTCTGGGACATCCCCAATATGATCAGTTGCAATCCAATAATCAATCAGGCCATTTTTTGGATAGCTTGCATCTGGCATACAAACGCCTAGTACTCCTTTGACATCCCCATTATTTAATTGAATTAAACGATGATCGAAACCTTTGCTGTTCATCTCATCCCAAAATTGAGGAATACCTCTCGTATTTTCACCATCAAGACAATTAAATGTTCTTTTTATCCCAACTACTTGAAACTTTTCTTTTTCTACGATTTTATACTTCATTGGTTCTACTCCCTTCAGGCTTACCTGAATAACCAGGCGATTGTATGATTGTAATTGACCTTGCTTCTTTCTAGCTTCACTAGGTGTTACGTAATGCTGCTTACGAAATGCCTTTGTGAAAGCTTCTGGGGAGTCATAGCCATATTTATAAGCGAGATCAATTATTTTTTGCTCTGAATTTATTAATTCCTGTGCAGCTAAAGTTAGTCTTCTACGTCTTATATAATCTGCAATAGACATATCCGTTAAGATTGAGAAAGTCCGTTGAAAATGAAAGACGGAAGAATTTACCTCTCGCGCAATTTGCTCCATGGTGATGTCCTCTAATAAATTGTTCTCGATAAAATTAATGGCTTTTTGAATCGACTCAATCCAACTCATTTGCTCTCACTCCCTGCTTATAGCTTAAAGTATCTAAATTATTTAATCCTGTCTTTTTATGCTATCTTTGGACAGCTTACATTAAAAGTATTTAATATCCAGGCCTAGCCTATTTAATTACAACATTGGTATTATTTTTATGTAAAGAAGAGTGGGATTTATTTCATATAGAACCATATGCCTGATTTAATTAAACTCCACTCTAAACAGGTCTTTGTATGGTTGGAAGGGTTTGAAGGGGACAACAGGTCTTTGATCAATGCTCGATAATATTTACAGATAAGCAATCTCTTTTACATTATTCAAATATAATAAACAAAGTCACGTTCAACTGAACATGACTCGGGAAAAACAGGGACAAGGAAGATACATAGGATTGCAAATGATTCTTCATTTAGTTCTGGTATACCCCTGTTGCGTGAGTATTTACTTCTCTTCCGCAGGTATTCTACTGCTTCGCGCGGGTATTTACTCTTCTTCCGCGGGTATTCTTCCACTTCGCGCGGGTATTCGCCCTTCTTCCGCGGGTATTCTTCCATTTCGCGCGGGTATTCCCCTCTTCCCCAGTTATTCTTCCATTCCACGCAGGTAATTACCACGATCCCGTGGGTATTCCCCTGCTTCGATGATTATTTAATTTTAATTTTTTCAAATGTCGCTTCATATATCGATCCTTCATGGATTTTCATAAATTGATTTTTTGATGCCCTGCAGTAGCCTTCTTTTTCTAAAAAATCTTTTAGCTCAGATTTTTTGGCAAATAGCTTTTCAATAATATTCTGCTCAACTTCTAGCTCATCCGTTCTTTTAGTGATGGATAGCATATAAATTTTTGGCAAATTACATCCCCCTTTAGTAACTACGGAATTACCGTATTAATAGTTTCACTTACTATTTATAAATAATTAAAGCAGAATGAATGACAGTCTGTTCCCCTATGTATAGGGTATTATATTTAATGTCTATTATCGAATAATCACTTAAATCTACTAGAGCGTTATTGATATCATTTTCAAAATGCACAATATCATTATTTTGGATGGTTACTACTTGAGTCACTTGTGCCATTTCATACACCCCTTTTTTCCTCAATCATAGTGCAAAAGGAAGGAATTGTCACTTTCTTGGAACACATAAAAAAGTGTTGGAGTCTCCTAAGCCCCAACACTTCGTTTCTAGTACATTCTCAAATATTCTTCACGTTCCCAATTGTGGACGCGTGTACGGTATTTATTCCATTCTATTTCTTTTGCAGCAGTGAACTTCTCAAAGATATGATCTCCAAGTGCCTCACGTACGATATGGTCCATTTCTAATTCAAGAAGTGCACATTCCAAGGAAGATGGGAGACTGTCAATTCTGTTTAATTCACGTTCAGCTGGAGACATTTTATAAATATTACGATCCACTGCATCTGGAGGCGTTAAATCCTTGCGAATTCCATCAAGCCCAGATGCTAAAATAACGGCCATCGCTAAATATGGATTTGCTGCTGGGTCAACAGAACGAAGCTCAATACGGGTTGAAAGTCCCCTTGCGGCTGGAATTCGAATAAGTGGAGAACGGTTTTGAGCGGACCAAGCTACATAGCAAGGAGCTTCATAACCAGGTACTAATCGTTTATAGGAATTAACGAGTGGATTCGTTACTGCTGTAAAACCGTGTACATGTTGCATAATACCTGCCATAAAGCTTCGCGCTGTTTGGCTCAATTGCAATTCTGCATTTTCATCATAAAATGAATTTTTATCTCCTTCAAATAAAGATAAGTTGAAATGCATTCCGGAACCGTTGACGCCAAATAGAGGCTTTGGCATAAATGTCGCATGTAGACCATGCTGTGCGGCGATTGTTTTGACAACAAGCTTAAACGTTTGAATATTATCACATGCTTCGATAGCACTCGCATACTTAAAGTCAATTTCATGCTGACCAGGTGCAACCTCATGATGAGATGCCTCGATTTCAAAGCCCATTCCTTCTAGCTCCAGCACTATGTCACGTCGACAGTTCTCCCCTAGGTCTGTTGGGGCTAAATCGAAGTATCCTCCACTATCATTTAACTCAAGTGTTGGATGCCCTTTTTCATCTAGCTTAAATAAGAAAAATTCCGGCTCTGGCCCTAAATTAAATGATGTAAAGCCTAGCTCCTCCATCTCCTTTAAAATCCTCTTAAGATTGGAGCGTGGATCGCCTCCGAACGGAGTACCATCAGGTCTAGCAATATCACAAATAAAACGTGCCACTTTGCCTTTTTCGGCGGTCCAAGGGAAAATTACGAAGGTGTTATAGTCTGGTCGTAAATACATATCTGATTCTTCAATACGGACAAAGCCTTCAATGGATGAGCCATCAAACATAACTTTATTGTCCAATGCTTTTTCTAATTGACTAACAGGTATTTCAACGTTTTTGATCGTTCCCAATATATCAGTAAATTGAAGGCGAATAAATTTAACATTTTCTTCCTTCACTCGGCGTATAATACCTTCTTTTGTATAATGTTTCATTGTTCACCACTCCAATGTAATTTTAATTAACATCATTCATTTATAACTGATTTTAAGTTACATTAAAAACGTAAATTACGCAATATGTATGTTATGTTTTATTACATAGTTTTTTCCGAATATATTAATCCCTTTTTTAGATAGATAGAGCAGTTGTTGTTGCCGCTACGTTTGCACTACGCTATCGCACAGATAAATTGCCACAGGACGTGGCGTTCTTAGACTGAGTTCCTCTATTTCAGCGGGTGTTTGGACACGTGCTTAAAGATGTTAAAAAGTATTTTTTTGATCTTCTTAAAAAAGCATGAAAGGTGAAACCATAAGCTAAGCACACTTTATATCACAAAAGTCTTGTATATTGCCATATTTATTGGTAAATTTATAGCAAATTAGAATTTCTAAATTATTCATTTTATAAGTAATTATGGCGTATATACTTATAGTTAGAAATTATTATGTTAGCTCCCTAGAAATCTTCTGTTAAAGATACATAAGGCGGTGAATGTAGTAGGCATGTCAGTATTAATTATTGGCAGCGTAAGTAATGATGTGTTGCGTCTGCAAAAGTATTTTCATCGTATCGACATCAAAAATATTCATTGCTTTTCAACGACCGAAGCTGCAATGAACTATTTATTAGATTCTTCTTTACAAGAAGAGCTGGAATTAATTATTCTCGATGCCAAAATGACGCTCAAAAATTGCGAGGAAATTTGTCAGCACATTAACGCATTGAAAAACTGGATTGACGTCCCTATCCTTCTTTCTACTACTTATGAAAAAACCATTACCATTGATAGGGTTTTTGAAGCTGGTATTTTCGATTTTATTTTAAAACCATTTGATTTCACTCAATTTAAGACTCGGATTCAGGTAGCCTTAAAATATCAGTGGGAAGCCAAGCTTCGAAAGCAGCAAGAAAGTATGATTCAAAAGGATTTATTGATCGCAAAAAAATTTCAAAAAAATGCATTATCACCCCCATTAAATCTCGAGCATATTCAAATTGATGGGCTTTACGTGACATCCAATTCACTAGGAGGTGACATGTACTGCTGGTTTAGGATTAACGAACATTTAACAGCAATTCTTCTATACGATGCGATGGGGCATGGTATCGCCGCATCACTCGTAACCATGTCCATTAGATCTCTATTAAAAGGCATCATTACGAAATTAATTGATCCAGTGGCAGTAATGCGAGAACTCAACCGGCAAATTTATGAGCTATTCTCTGATGAAGATATGGATCGTTTTTTATTGACGGCAATTTATATACTTATCGATACAAAAAACGGAACTTTACACTATGTGAACGCGGCTCATCCTTCTGGTTTTTTATTTGGAAAATACGGAGAAACGGTGTTTCTTCCTTCGAATACGTCGATCCTCGGACTATTCCCTACTATTCAAATAAATAAAAAAACAATACCTTTATCTGGTTGGCATCGTATTATCCTTTATACGGATGGATTATTGACATTAAACAAGCAAAACGTAATTGATATGGACTTTTTTTATTCTTATGCTTCGCAAGATAATAGTTACGCCCTTCAAAAATTTTCGCAAAAGTACGATTTATTTGATAGTGATTACAGTGATGATATAACAGTAGTTTCAATAACAATTACATTACAGGGTAGGTGATTGGTGATGGAATTCACACTCAATGTAAATCCTGATACACAAGCTATAGCCTTTATAGATCAAATTATGGAAAATTATACAAGTTTATATAATCTACCTTATAAACGAGAATTACGCTTTGTCGTACATGAATTAGTCATAAATGCTGTTGAGGCTATGGAAAAAATTAATACATGCTCTAAAAAGGAAATTCAAGTACACGTAACCCAATCTAACGAAGAAATAAAAGTAACAGTCACTGATGAAGCGAAAGGAATTGCAGAAAATGATTGGGATAAAGTTCTGCAATTTGATTTAAACGAACCCGATTATGCGGATCGCGGACGCGGCTTATTGTTTGTTCAAAATATGGTCGATCATATTTGGTTTGAAAAAATTTCTGAAACAAAATTTTTAGTTGGTATTTCAAAAAAGATTCATGTATAAAGTACACATAAAATTGGAGGATTTTTTATGAAGCTGTCTATCCGAAGAAAAATAAATTTGCTGATATTTGTTTGTATTTTATTACTTACTTCCCTTTTGGCAGGAATAAATTTTTATGTTTCCAAGAACAATCTTTTAGAAAGTGCTAATACAAAACTTTTATCAGATATTCAGGTAAGCTACGAATATTTAAATGCTAAGTTCCCCGGAGAATGGTCCATTAAGAACAACCAACTATATAAAGGCGATATCAAAATGGCAGACAATTTTGAGGTAGCTGATAAAGTTGGAGAGCTCACAAATGGCAACGCTGTATCAATCTTTCAAAACGATACTCGTATTAGTACAAATATAGTCGATAATGGCCAACGTGCATTAAATACAAAGGTTTCTGATGAAGTTGCAACTGTTGTATTAGGAGAAAAAAAGCGTTTTATCGGTTCCGCAAATGTCTTAGGAAGTATGCACCAAGCAGCCTATGATCCTATTTTAAATAGTCAAGGAGATGTTATCGGGGTATGGGCGACTGCTGTTCCAACTGCTCCCTATATCAGCATTGCTACAAAATCCGCCCTCGAAAATGTAGCGATTTCCTTAGTAATTGCCACTTTAATGATTGGAGGAATTAGCTGGTTTTTACAAAGACAAATTGTCAACCCTATTAATATTTTAAGTACGAATGCCAAAGATCTAGCAGATCTAAATTTAAATGTAAAATTATTAAACCCTAAAGGCAAAGATGAGATTGCGGATCTAGCAAGCGCCTTTAGTAATATGAAAAACCGCTTGACGGATACGATGACAATTGTTGCTGGTAGCGCCAATCAAATAGCTAACTCCTCACACTCTTTAGCAGAATCATCACATCAAACAAGTGAGGCTTCTAACCAAATTGCACTTACGATGAATGAAATTGCAGTTGGCACTACGACTCAATCTGATCAGGCCGAACGAATAGTAACAATGATGCAAAAAACGATTGAAGAAGTATCCAGCAGCTTACAAAAGGCCGAGAGTACCTTAAATAATGCTATAGAATCAACCCATATTGCCCGTAAAGGTGAAGAAGCTATTAACGAAGCTATTAAGCATTTAAGTGATGTTACGAAAACAGTGTCTTATGCAACTGATTCTATCCAAAAGTTAGGTAAACGCTCCGAAGAAATCGGTGGCATTATTACCGTTATCACAGGCATTGCGGAGCAAACAAATCTACTTGCACTTAATGCAGCTATAGAAGCAGCGCGAGCAGGTGAGCAAGGAAAAGGCTTTGCTGTCGTTGCCTCAGAGGTTCGCCAACTAGCGGAACAATCAAGTTTAGCATCAGGACAAATCACTGGCCTCATAAATGATATTCAAGCTGAAACGTCCGTGACAGTGCGGACGATGGAAAGTAATCTGTTGGCAGTAGAAGAGCAAGTAACCATTATTAATAAAGGAGGAACTGCTTTAAAAGAAATCGTGGAGAAAGTTGTCGAAACGGAAAAAGGTGTTGAGCAAATGAAGGCTGCATTTACGCATGTAAACGATAACTCCTTAAATGTGCAACAGGCTGTCCAAGATATTTCACGTATCATCGAAGACTCTGCAGCAGCAACAGAGGAAATTGCTGCAACATCCGAAGAACAATATGCAACTGTTGCAGAAATCACACAAAGCTCAGATGAGTTAGCATCAATTGCTGATAAATTACAAAATGAAGTCAATAAATTCAAGTTTTAATGTTTTACGAATTCCCAAACACGAAAAAGAAAATGGAGGCGCTATAGTATGAATCAGAAGAAAATTGCGATGGATATTGACACAAGGGCTGATTATATTTTGATTGCGTTTACTGGTGATTTAGAATATGGGATGATTGAAGAAATAAAAAAAGAGCTCCAAACGCTCAATTTGGATACAAAGCTTGGATATATTATCGATATGCAAAAGGTAACAAATATTGATAGTACCGGCTTTGGCATGATTGTCAATTTCGCTAAAAAGGTATCTGTAAAAGAAAAGAAAATCGCCATTATTGTCGTCGATGATTTCATTCGCAACTTGTTTGCTATTTCGCAGGTCGATAAAGTATTCCCTATTACGAAAAGCGAGGAGCAAGCAAGAAAGATTATTAAAGAAGGTTGGCTGGGCGAACTATCACTTAGCGAGTATTAACTCTATTGTTGCCCCATCATTATAAAAAAGTAGGGTGTATTCCTGTTAGATGGAATACACCCTATTCTTTAATATTGTATAAGCATATTGAATAAAACAACAATAATGACAATAGGCACTACTATTAACATTAATAAACGATACGTTGAGTAATAACCCTGCCCCATATGACTCCCCATTAGTAATTCTTTCTTCACAAATTCTTTATCAACTACATGCGCAATAAAGATAGCAATCAGTAAGTTACCTAATGGGAGCATTAAATTTGAAACTAAAAAATCAGTTGCATCAAAAATTGTTTTCCCAAAGATCGATACATCCACTAAGGTGCTTGATGAAAGTGCCGCTGGAACTGCAGCAATAAAGACTACTACACCTAGTAACAGTGTCAATGCTGAGCGTGACATTCGCCCTTTTTCTATAAATGCAGCAACGATAATTTCGTATAAACTGAAGGAAGATGTTAACGTTGCGAATAAAAATAATAATAAAAACATCGCCAAGAACACTTCGCCAAACGGCATTTGACTAAATGCGGTTGGCAGCACCATAAATAATAAGCCCGGTCCAGATGCCGGCTCTAAATCAAAAGCAAATACTACAGGGAAAATCGCTAATCCTGCTAATAACGATACAAGCACAGTTAAAAGAACAACTGAGCCCGCTGAGTTTGGTAAGCTCACATCCTTCTTTAAATAGGAGCTGTACGTCACAAGACAAGAAAATCCTACTGCCAGGCCAAAGAAGGATTGTCCTAACGCTTCTAATAGAGCCTTTCCAGTAATATTAGAAAAGTCTGGCCATAAGAAGAATTTGACACCTTCCATCGCCCCATCTAATGTTACCGCCCGCACAACAAGCACAATAAACATGATAAATAACAATGGCATCATAAACTTGTTGGCCTTTTCGATACCATTTTGCACACCAAGGGATATCACTAGTACGTTTGCTAGCGTAAACAACCCTAAGCCTAGCAATGTAATCCAAGGCGTACCTATAATCTTTCCAAAAAGTTCACTAGGATCGTTGGCAGGATCAATAACAGCCCCAGTCACACCAAGGCCACTATAAATAAAAATCCAACCTCCAACAACGCTATAAAAAGTTAATAATAAAAAACAGCCTAGCACCCCTATACGACCAATCCATGCCCAGCCTGTTTTCGTTGGTGCTATTTTTTTATATGCAGTGACAGCCTCAGACTGTGTACCACGACCTAAAACATATTCTGATAATAGCATCGGTAAACCAATCAGCAATGTAAATAGAACAAAAATAAGAAAAAATGCTCCCCCGCCGCTTTGTCCAGTAACATATGGAAGTTTCCAAATTGCCCCTAATCCGATTGCTGCACCTGCTGATGCTAAAATAAAGCCTAATTTACTAGACCACTGTCCCTTTTTTTCACTCATCTCTACAAAACTCCTCATTTCTAAACTCTACCTTATTCTACACGAAAATACTACGCTCGACTATATCAAATTCCATTACCTAATTACCTAAATTACCTAAATTCCAGCCCATTTGGATGATCTATCCGTCACATTTGCAATTCTATCCGCCAATTTATACGTTCTACCCGTCACTTTTACATTTCTATCCATCATTTCGATTGCTCTATCCGTCTCATACAAAAAAACCTCGAGCATTTAATCACTCGAGGTTTCTTCCTATATTATTTAGTTACATACACTGAACGCTGTTTTACAATCCATTTGCGCATAGTTGTGAATAGTAATGCCATAACGGCAGTTAATAAAACACCTTTCACAATATTAAATGGTAAAATCCCAGCTACAATCATTTTATATAGTGAATCACCTACAACAGGTTCCATACCTAAAAAGTAAGTGTACATCGGTAAAAATACTGCATAGTTTAGAAAACTCATACCCACTGCCATAACGACTGTTCCAGCTGCTAAACCTCCAACAAGACCCGCCATTGTCTTAAAGCGATTAAAAATAAACGTTACTGGTAAAATAAACAAAATACCTGTAGTAAAGTTCGCGATATGTCCTACCGGCACTCCCGTTGGTGTACCCGAGAAGATCCAATCTAAAATATTTTTAAATAATTCTACTAAAATACCGGCTACTGGCCCCATTGTGATAGCCGCTAGTAATGCTGGCATATCACTAAAATCCACTTCCAAAAACGCCGGGAATGGTGGAATTGGGAAGTTAAAAAGCATTAATAAAAACGAAATACTACTCAGCATGCCAATCGTAATAAACGATTGAAGTTTAACATTTTTCTTCATCGAAAACTCTCTCCTCTTTGCTGATTCAATCTCGCAAGAAGAAAGGTTACGATCCATTGTTATTTATCAATTTCGCCTTGGCGTAATTGCGTCCGGATTTTGAATTGTGCGGGCACAATTCATTCCTTTGAAAATCCGTGACATCCGCCGGAGGCTTTATCTTCATTCAGTAGATGTTTCGACCACTGAAAAGGAAACAAAACCGCATTCATCTCCCCACCTGTAGAGGTGAGAGTCTTCTACTGAATGAAGATAAAAAACCCTTATGCAAAAGAGCATAAGGGAGAAAAGGCATGATTAAAAAACGCCATTGATTAGCCATTTTGAGCAAGCTGTGAAAGTCACATCAAATAACACTCGTAATAGCTAAAATCATAACAACGAATGACGATCGTACCTCCATCTTCTCCCATCCAGACTATAACTGTCGGCCTTGGAATTGCACCAAGTCAGCCATGCAAAAAACTTTGCACAGGTCGCGGGCTGAAGAGTCTTTTGTAAACCATTCGAGCCAATGTCTCTGATAGAAAACATTAGCGATTTACAACCCTATTACCGCCGGTCGGGATTTTCACCCTGCCCCGAAGATGAATCAATATTATTTTATACTACAGCTTTACTATAATGAATTATTAAGGAAAAGTAAATAGTTCTGTTTAAAAAATCCGATTAGATTCATATGTTTTGTGGATGCCCTGTTGTTTATAGAGTCGACAATTGCAACATAGAGAGAAACTTAATCAGTGTTTTTTTCATCCTCACTAATTATTAGTCTTCACTAATCGGGCTTTTACGGCCTCTTTTGCTTTCGCTGACCGTTGAGGTGGGAGTCTTTATCTGACGTTTCGCTTCTGGTACAGATAAACTGACAGGAGCATTCTCGACTACGCAAGAATGCTCCTGAAATTGATTTTCCAGCCTATTCTTCAAGTGTTGAAGTTTATGGCATATATTGTTTATTGGCTCCCACTGGCTTTGGTAAGAATTTTGTTAAATCAAATCCTTCCCAGCTTTCCTGTACAACATTGTCTAGACGTAATTGTTTATCAAAGCTTGCAGCAGTGAGCATCATTGCCTCAATTAACTGTGTCGCACGAACTGGATCCATTGCTGTTAAATCAAGAGGCTCTTCAAATGTAACGATAACACCTTCCGCTACCTCACTTACAGTATATGTCATATTTTCAGGCACGACTGATTTATATATATCATCATTTATATTACTCATATCTGTAATAGCTTCTGTAACAGTGGGAAAAGCTCGACGAAAATCAGGGGATAAATACTCTGCTCCATCTTCGTTCTGGTATAAATAATAATTAAAGTGATTTGAGCTTGTTAACGCCATGGACTTACTAGGTTCTCCTTCCTGAGAAAATTCATAAGCTGTACCATCTGGATTTTCAAACTCAATATCGTTATACTCGGAATCTGAGAATGTATCCTGTAATGTTCCCAAGTACTCATTAACTGCCGCAGAAGCAATATCATAATCATTATTCTCTGGCAATACATGAATAATTTTATCGCCCTTTTCTTTCAATTCCCCTTCATATGGATGATAGGAAGTAAAACCCTTCGCTTCCTCTTCAATTTGTGGAGCATACTTTTCATACATTTTTAAAGTTGTAGGCTTATCTTCTCCAAAATCAGTAGCAACTCGTTCATTTGGAATGATATATGTCATCGGTACACTTTCCGCATCACGGCTTGCTAAACCGATATGGAATACAACTGCATCTGTCAAATCTTCCTCATATACAGATGATCGCAGTGACATAATGCGTTCATGTTCTGCTACAATGTTAGAATCCATTAAAGCGTCATGTTTTTCAACACTTTTTGCAGCTCGTTCATCCTGCATTGTAGAGTAATTAGCAGTTTCAGGAGCACTAGCTTGATCCACGTTTATATCTTTATTTTTCAAAGACATGGAGCCTACAATTACTGTTAGGGCGAAAACAGCTGCAACACCCATAAAGATTGGCCATCTACGTACTTTACGTTTTGTTGTCACTGCTGTCTCAGTACTTTCCTGGTGTTGCTGTTCTTGCAATGTTTTTTCTTCATCTATTGGTAGTTTTATAGCTTCTTGAAGATGGATATTATCCTGCAATCGAGCATCTGCCAATAATCGATTTAATACTTCTTCTTTGGAACGGCGGTCAGAGAGCTTAGGGGCATTGTTCAGTACATGTTCAAGATGGTCGTCATCAAATTGGTTATGTGTCATTGCCGTTTCGCCTCCTGTTCTCTAGCCTGTTGTAGCTGTTGCCTTAAAAATTTAATAGCACGATGCTGTGTGGTTTTTACCTTTGCTTCTGTCCAATCTAGTATTTGCGCTGTTTCTGCAATTGATAAATCTTGAAAGTAACGCATAATAATGACCATTTTTTGGTCACCTGTACAGTTTTCAAGTGCTGACTCTACCTGCATAAATTCATCACTGGCCTGTAGCATTTCTTCCGGTGATGGTGTGGTTGAATGTAGCTGTTCCGTTTCCCAGTCAAAAAAATCAAGTGAATGCTTTTGGCGTACAGCCTGCTTTCTAAAATGATCGATCGCGACATTTTTAGCAATAGCAAAAAGCCATGTCTTTTCACTACTTTTTCCCGCAAACTGCTCATATGAGCGCAATACACGAACATAAACCTCGTGGGCTAAATCCTCAGCAAGTGTACGGTTTTTTACTAAATAAATAAGAAACTGGAACACATCTTTATGGTATGCATCGTATAGTCGATGGAACACGGAGTCATTCAAAGCACTCCACCCCCGTTCTATAAATTTGTCGTCTAATGTTCACAGAAGTTTCATCCAATTAATACCACTAAATGTAGAGATGATATTAATCAAATGGTAAATAAAACGTGAAGGTAGTACCCTCTTTCATCACACTATCTACCATAATATTGCCTGAATGTGCTTTGACAATATTTCTAGCAATAGCTAACCCTAGGCCAGTTCCTCCTTTAGAACGCGTACGTGCCTTATCTGCTTTGTAGAAACGTTCAAAGACATACGGCAGATCTTCTTGAGGAATCCCATGCCCGGTATCTTGAACAGATATCTTGGCAAAGGTTGGCTCCTGTTCAACCTTTACTGTTACTGATCCTTCATCTGTATGACGAAGGGCATTATCAACTAAATTCGTTAACACTTGTTCAATCCGATCCTCATCAATGCTAATCATGGCCTCATCATTAAATTCACTATCAAATACCAGATTGACATGCTTCTCTTTTGCAACCTGCGCAAATTTTTGTGTAATCCGTTCAAAGGTTGAATTAATCGGTAACTCATCTTTGTATAGTGTCATATGACCTGATTCCATTCGTGCAAGATCTAATAAATCTGTTACGAGACGTCCCATACGCTTCGACTCATCATAAATAATTTTGGTAATCTCATTACGTTCTTCTTGATCCTGAATAAAATCATCATCCATTAAAGCCTCTGAATAGCCCTGAAGCATTGATATCGGCGTACGAAGCTCATGGGACACATTGGCAATAAAATCTGAACGGAGTTTTTCTAAGCGATGTTGTTCCGTCATATCACGAATAACTGCAACGGCTCCACGTATCGATTCCTCACTATAAAGGGGACTAATTGTAAACGTATAGTAGCTTCCGTCCATCTCAATTTCCTCTTCAAGCTTATCCTCAAACATCAATACATGATCGAGCATATGATAAAGCTCTGGTGGAATCGGTTTTGCACTTTGTGAACCCTTATTGACAAACCATGTTTGCATTAAGCGGTCAGCCGGTGGGTTGCTTAGTAATATTGTACGATCACGATTAAATGTAATGACTGCATCTGTCATCGATGTCAAAATATTTGATAGTTGTTCATTTTCTTGATTAATAACTTCTAAATTATGTTTCAGTTGACGGCCCATTTGGTTAAAGGCAACGGCAAGCTGACCGATTTCATCATTTTGTGTTGTCGGCATTTTCGCTTCAAAATTTCCTTTAGCAATCTCAAATGCCAATTCACGCATTTTACGTAATGGAGAGGTAATACGTGATGATAGGAAAAAGGCGAAAAATGTCGTAAGCACAAAGGCAATGAAAGCTGACAAAAAGACAATCTTCGTCGTCTCTTTCGATGTTTTATGTAGTGCATCTGGACTTTGATAAATAAAAACAGCCCCGTGCACTGCATTTTCCACATTCACTGGAAATCCAAGCACGACATATGATTCCATTTTTTCCTTATCTGTAGAAGACGGCATCATCATTTCCTTAATAATCGGTTTATCAGATTGATAAATCCCTTGGAAAGATTTATTCGCTAATATCGCATCTTGTATTTCTTTTTTGTTTACGCCTTCCTGTAAAGCAAACGATACTACATCATACCCCGTTGCAATTAGCGCATTCGTACTTTCAGGTAAAATATCTTTTAATAACTCCGAGGTCGATTCTGCTGTTTCATTATCATCTACAATACTTGCAACTGTTGCAGCAGTTTGGCGCAAGGAAATTTCTGCTTGCTGCATATGGTAATTTTGAAGAAACTCCAGCATTAAAACCGTGAAAACAAATAATACAAATGAAACGAGAAGCAATATGGTTACCCATAGCTTCCCGACAACACTATTCCATATTCTATTCATTGACAACCTCAAATTTGTAGCCAACGCCCCAGACAGTAACAATCATCTTTGCAGCGTTTTCAGATACACGATTGAGCTTTTCTCGTAAACGTTTCACGTGCGTGTCAACAGTACGCAGATCGCCAAAGAAGTCATAGTGCCAAACTTCTTTCAGTAATTGTTCACGGTCAAATACTTTGTCAGGCGATTTCGCTAAGAAATAAAGTAATTCATACTCTTTAGGCGTTAAATTAACCTCAATACCCTCTGCTGTTACACGATGGGCATCATGATCGATCATTAAATGTTGGAACACAACAAGATCTTTTGAAGAAGATGCATTTGTAGAAGGTGAGAACGCTTGTGAACGACGTAAAATGGCCTTTACTCGCAACACAACCTCACGAGGACTAAAAGGTTTAACAATATAATCATCTGCCCCAAGCTCGAAGCCTTGTACACGGTTCGCTTCCTCACCTTTCGCAGTTAATAAAATAATCGGTGTTGCTGCACGTTCACGGATTTCCGCACATACTTCTAGTCCGTCTTTTTCAGGCATCATTATATCTAATAAGATGCAGTGATACTCTTTTTCTAAAGATTTTTCGATCGCTTGTTCACCATTTTCTGCTTCGTCAACAAGGTACCCTTCTCGCTCTAAATACATTTTTAATAAGCGTCGAATACGATCCTCGTCATCTACTACTAATACTGAAATATTTTCTGACACTTGCACGATCCCTCTCTTCCAATCTTTCTCTACCTTCTATTGTACATGGTACAACACATATTGAAAAGAAAAGAAAGCCCTCTTGTCACTAAAGTGTACCCTTTGTAAAGGACATTTTAAAAAAAGCTCTAGGCAACTTGAAGAAGATGATGTCTGTATTGTGCAGGTGTCATCTTTTTTAGG
>NZ_JBIWDH010000037.1:0-52528 GCF_044761885.1 Lysinibacillus sp. NPDC097231
ACAATTACGATACGTGAGTTTTCACTTTTTTTCTATACTTCAATGTAAATTTATTGAATTTTTATATGGTCAACCCCAAGTTATGGTGAAGAGCCTTTTATATGCAAATTATTTTTAGTGGAGAAATAAAATTACAGCTAGTTATTGGAGAAAGATTTTGTATATCTTTGCAGATAGCCCGATGGAAGTGTGAATTCTAAATTATTAAAATTTTAAGGATTGAGCAACTAAAAATCTTCATAGTGTAGAAATAGTTGTTACTTTTGTCTATTATCATTTGTTTTTTGCAAATGTCAAAGCTATTTATTCATAATAATGTGTGTTAAACTGCTTTATAAGTGAATAATTCTTGCAGAATAAGGGTGCTGAACTATAGCATAATCGGGAATTCGGTGAAAAACCGAAGCTGTTTCCGCAACTGTAAGTACAGGAATCATAAAAATATACCACTGTCACAAGATGGGAAGGTTTTTATGACTCATCAGCATATTAAAATGTTGTTGAACTGTACAAGCCAGGAGACCGACCTTTATTTGAACGTATAGATACTCTTCGGAAGCTAGGAGGATATGCGGCAAATACATAGGCTATGTCGTGTCACTACGACACTATTTATGTTATTTTCGTCGTTCCTTGGGTAGTAGGAACGACGTTTTTTTATGCTCGCTTATAATGCTTCAAATCGAAGTATATGAAGTAGGAGTTTTTCATGAAGGAAAGTGGGGACTTAGATTTGAAAAAAGATGCACGTTATTCTTGTTATCCATTTATGCGCGAAAAGGCATCAACAGTAGATTTTGAAATTCGAACAGATAGCCTTACAACACATATTGGCGTTGCTTTAGCGGCGGTGAAAAAAGAAACGGTAGAGGTAGTAGCAGATGATTTAGTAGCCATTTTGCCAATGGCGTACCATGTAAATGGCTCAGTTCGAGGTAAATTAGCGGTAACTGAAGATGATTTGACTTGGCTAAGTGACCGCTATGATTTTTATGTTAGCCATGTGAGGGAGGAAATACAAAACTTCGTATTACCCCAAGGAATAGAGGCTGCTGCTGCATTACATTTATGTCGTAGTGAAGCGAAAAAATCATATCGTGTCTTACACAAAGTATCTGAAGAACGGGAAGTACCAGCTATACTCTTTGATTATTTAGGATTACTAGCCAATGTATTTTTTGTAATGGCTGTCTATATGAATCAGCACGCTGGAGTTGTTGAAATACCGTTTATTAGTAAGTCATACCCGATGAAAAAGAAAAAGGAGAATAAATGAAATGAAGAAATTGTTTAATCTACAGTGGCTTTCGGTGTTAATCCTAGCACTTGTCTTAGTAGGATGTGGTGTCAAAGAGGATGTTAAAAAAGAGGAAGCTTCGAAGGAAGATCAAAAAGTTGAGGAAACTAGCTATAAAGTTACGGATGACCGTGGAGTAGAGGTAGAATTTGATGCAGTTCCAAAAACCGTTGTATCATTACAACCGAGTAATACAGAAATTTTATTTGCTCTAGGTGTTGGTGATAAAATCGTTGGTGCCACTGACTTTGATACATATCCAGAAGAAGCACAAAAAATCGAGCGTGTTTCTGATTCTGTAAAATTCAATAGTGAACGTATTTTAGCGTTGAACCCAGATGTTGTTATTGCCTATACAACTGGGAATGATGAGACTTTAACTGCGTTAAAAGGTCTTGAAGACGCAGGTATTAAAGTATTTGCCATTCAATCAGCTACTTCATTTGATGATGTTTATGGTGACATCCAACAAATTTCCACTGTCATGGGAATAGAGGACAAAGGCGAAAAGTTAAAAAAAGATATTAAAGCTAAAATAGCTGATGTTCAAGCAAAGGTTAAAGATGTAGAGAAACTAAAAAATGTATACGTAGAAATTAGTCCAAAGCCAGACATATATACACCTGCCTCTGGTACATTCCAACAAGAGATTTTAAAGGCTGCAAATGTTAACAATGTATTTGCTGATCAACAAGGATGGGCAAAGGTATCTGAAGAAGATGTAATTGCGAGAAATCCCAATGTCATTTTAACAACAGTAAACTATGTAGAGGATCCTGCAGCAGAAATCATTGCGCGTGATGGATGGAATTCAATCACAGCCATTCAAAACAAAGCGGTTTACTATATAGATACTGATATTTCAAACCGCCCAGGACCTCGTATTGGTGAAGCTGTTGAGCTAATCGCAAAAGCAGTATATCCTGAGCTATTTAAATAATACTTCTACTAAAAAATGAATAACATAACAAACTATCGCTGTCCTATAATTTAGGGCAGCTTTTTTATATCGTTTAGTGAAGGAAAGTTCAGTAAAGGCCCCAGATGAATCGCTCGGCAAAAACCTACCATCATTATGGTGATGAAAAGCTATATCGGCCATATTCCGGTTAAGCCGGTATGACATTTCCTAGTTGAAAATTGGTAT
This sequence comes from Lysinibacillus sp. NPDC097231, assembly GCF_044761885.1. Lineage (NCBI taxonomy): Bacteria > Bacillati > Bacillota > Bacilli > Caryophanales > Bacillaceae > Lysinibacillus > Lysinibacillus sp. NPDC097231. Next base: position 2,445 of record NZ_JBIWDH010000037.1, read on the forward strand.
TATATCGGATTGTTCTATAGAATAGAGATAAGGATGCTTTCTAACAAAGTGAGGTGCAGTGAATGAACCAATTTGATATGAAGATTATTCCGTTTGAGGCTGTTTATAATTTTCGCGATATGGGTGGTTATAAGACGAGAGATGGCCGTGCTGTAAGGGATGGCTTGATTTTTCGTTCAGCGGCCCTTGGCAAAATGACGACAGCAGATAAAAAGCTATTTGAAACGCTAGGTGTGAAAACAATTTTTGATTACCGTGACAACCATGAGGCGCAAATTAATCCTAATCCGATATTTCCACACGCCAAATATATTCAAATACCGGCAAAGGGAAATCATGCTTTTGAGATGCCTACGAACACGGGAGGAAAGGATTTTTATAAGGTTGTAAGTCCAGAGATGTTCCAAGAATTTTACGCCCAAATGCCTTTCGATAATATTTCGTTTAAGGAGTTAATGGCAACAATTCAGAACCCTGGAAATTTAGGGCTCGTTCATCATTGCGCTGTAGGAAAGGATCGTACAGGTATTGGCGGTGCGCTTATTTTACTCGCTTTAGATGTACCTGAGGAAACGATTATGGATGATTATTTAAATACAAATGTGTATTTACGCCCCTTGGTGGATCGAATGGCTCAGGCAATTCAACCAGACTATAATGATCGAGAAATACAGCAATTTTATGCATTAATGTCAGCCCGCGAGGAGTATTTACAGGCAGCATTTGATGCAATGGAAAACCGATATGGCTCGAAGACCACGTTTTTAGAGCGGGAATTTGGTTTAACAAAAGAAAGACGCGAGCAATTACAGGCCCATTGCTTAACATAATACGAAACCCTTTCACAATACTATGTGAAAGGGTTTTTATGTGTCATATACTATCTTTTCTGATGTTTCTTTATAAAACTCTTTACAGCTTAAAAATCTATGATAAGATACAATAGATTTTTATCCCGCATTTACGGGCAGTATTTTATCTGAACGAAAAAGCGAAAAGTGAGGTGGGCGAGTAACTGCCCGCTAATGCCTGATTAGTGAAGGCTAAATAATCAGTGGGGTGAAGAAAACCCAAGCTGATAAATCTTCACTTTATGAAATGTATAGGAGAAGTGAAAAGTATTGGCAGATACAGTAAAAGAAAGTGATATAAAAGACACTAACAACTTAAGTTTGTTTCATTTAACATGGCCGATTTTCTTAGAAGTATTTTTATTTATGTTAATGGGACTAGCCGATACTTTTATGCTAAGTGCTTTATCGGATAACGCTGTGTCAGGTGTTGGTGCAGCCAATCAATATATTCATATTGCGATTTTAATTCTTGAAGTAGTTGGGAATGGTGCTTCCATTGTTGTATCTCAATACTTAGGCTCAAGGCGCTTTTTTGAAGCTGCGAAGATTTCTGCATTAGCAGTAACGATGAATGTAGTCGTAGGATTAATAATGAGTGTCCTATTTTTCCTTTTTGCGAGTCATTTAATGACCATGATGAACTTGCAAGGTGAAGTCCTTAAATATGCACAAAGTTATTTGGTGATCATAGGAAGTTTTATTTTTTTACAAGCAATTATAAATGCGTTAGCAGCAATTATCCGTGTACATGGTTGGACAAAGCAAACGATGTATGTATCACTAGGTATGAATGTACTACATGTTGTATTAAATTACGGTTTAATCTTTGGTAACTTAGGATTACCAGAGTTAGGTGTAAAAGGGGCAGCAATTTCTTCAGTTATAAGTCGTAGTTTAGCAGTTCTGGTGTTTTTCTGGCTGTTGTATCAAGTCATGGAAGTAAGAGTAAAGCTACACTATTATTTCGAGTATTCCAAGGAATATATAAGAAAAATATTAAACATTGGCTTGCCGTCTGCTTTTGAGCAGGTGCTTTATCAATTCTGCCAAATTGTCTTCCTGTATTATGCAACGTATTTAGGCTCAGAAACGCTTGCAGCAAGACAATATGCCATGAATATTTCAATGTTTACATATTTATTTGCAATTGCAATCGGTACAGGAACAGCCATTATTATTGGCCGTTATGTCGGTGCGGGTAAAAAAGATCGAGCTTATCATCAGCTATGGACAAGTGTGCGTGCAGCGTTTGTTTTTACAATTATAATGGTTGGTATTGTGACAATCTTCCGTCAGCAGTTAATGCACGTTTTTACTGATAGTCCAGAGGTTATTGCCATTGGAGCATCTGTATTAGCATTAAGTATTCTGCTTGAAACAGGTCGTACAATGAATATTGTAGTTATTAACTCATTGCGTGCCTCAGGAGATGCAAGATTTCCAGTGAAAATAGGTTTCTTATCGATGGTTTGTATGAGCCTCCCGCTAGGTTACTTGTTCGTGTTCGTTTTAGATTGGGGCTTAGTTGGTATTTGGCTTGCGATTTCGGCAGATGAATGGTTGCGAGCCATTATCGTATACTTTAGATGGAAAAGCCGTAAATGGGAGCGATTTGCACTTGTTTCACCTAATGAAGAAAAGGAGGTAAATTAATGGGAGCACTTTCTAAACGAGCTGCAGCGTCAGCATTAATGAATAACAATATCACGCTTTTTGCTTGTCCATTTTGTCAGGAGCCCATGAGTATATATGAGCAGGGGAGACTTGTATGTTCCTCTAATCATTCTTTTGATATTGCCAAGCAAGGCTACATCAATATGCTGACACATGGTACTACTTCTAAATATAGTAAGGAACTTTTCGAATCGAGAAAAGCTGTTATTGATAGTGGTATTTATGATTTAGTAGAAGAAAAAATTGCGGTGCTAATTGCTCACGCAGAAACCGTGCTTGATACAGGCTGCGGTGAGGGTTCACATTTAGCGCGTATTATGGCCGAGAAACAGGGTAATTGTCTTGGCATTGGCATTGATATTGCAAAGGAAGGTATACTTGCAGCATCTCGCCATTATCCTGTGCAAATTTGGTGTGTGGGTGACTTAGCGAAGAGTCCATTTGCAAGGTCAAGCTTTGATGCCATATTAAATATTTTATCGCCTGCAAATTATGAAGAATTTAAACGCCTATTAACTCCTAATGGTCGTGTCATAAAGGTTGTTCCTCAAAGCGGTTACCTACATGAGCTTCGAGCGCAATTATATGCGGATTCTAGGAAAGAGACGTATTCGAATGAGCAAATAGTTGCTCGCTTTAAAGAAAGCTTTACAGATGTAAGTGTGGAGCGTATCACTTATACAGTACCACTAGCAATTGAGCTTGTCCCAGCGCTGCTTGAAATGACACCAATGGGCTGGCATAAAAAAGAGGGTGCAAATATCCTTTTAAATGAGATCACGATTGATGTTGATGTATTGGTGGGAAGGGTCTAATTAACTCACATTCAATTGCAGTATACTGGTCTTTTCGATTACAATGGGTATAACTATTGAATAAGGTAGGAATGGAACAGTGTATAAATTAGCAGCAAATGTTGTCAAAGTGATATTAAAATTAATGGGCTCGAAAGCTCGTGTATATGGGGAGCAAAACTTACCAAAAGAAGGTGGGTTTATTATTGCATGTACACATACAGGATATGTTGATATTTTAAACCTAGGAGTTGCAATGTATCCTCAGGAAATCCACTTTATGGCGAAAAAACAGTTATTTGAGAAAAAGGGTCTTGGCTGGCTTATTAATCGATTAAATGCTTTCCCAGTTGATCGTGACAATCCAGGGCCAAGCGTTATTAAAATTCCTTCACAATTATTGAAAGAGGGTAAAATTGTGGGGATTTTCCCCTCCGGCACACGTAATGCAGAAGGAACGGATTTAAAGCAAGGAGCAATTACAATAGCACAGCTGTCAAAAGCGCAAATTGTCCCAGCAGCTTACGTTGGTGCGCGTAACGTTGGTGATGTATTTAAGCGTGGAAAGGGCTATCTAATTTATGGTGAGCCATTTTATGTAACGGGCAAGGGTAAAGAAGGGCGCGAGGAATTTACTCATCATCTTGAGCATGAATTAATGGCTTTGACAGAAGAATTAGAAAAGCGTATTGCAGCAGAAAAAAAATAAAGTGAAACTCAGTCAGAGGAGAGATTCTTTAATGCCCCTGACAGATTTAAAGGCACTCAGAATCAAGCAGATTTTGGGTGTTTTGTTGTAGGAGGATATAAAAATGATTCAAGTACTTTTTGTATGTTTGGGCAACATTTGTCGCTCACCAATGGCTGAAGCAGTCATGCGTGATTTGGTTAAGAAAAAACGTTTGAGTAATAAAATCGGAGTTGATTCAGCTGCAACAAGTTCGTGGCATATTGGTGAACCTCCTCACAAAGGAACACAAGATAAGCTGAGAGAGTACGGCATCTCAACGAAAGGTATGCAAGGACGACAACTACAAAATGCTGACTTTGACAATTTTGATTACATTATTGGCATGGATGAAAGCAATATTCGCAATATCAGAACGATATTAGGTAATCCTAGTTCTCCAAAGATTTTCCGCTTTTTAGATTTGACTGACCATCGAAAAGATGTACCTGATCCATACTATACGGGAAATTTTCAAGAAACCTATGATTTGGTTCTAGAGGGTTGTCATGCATTGCTTGAAAAAATTATACTAGAGCAGAGGCTATAGCTTCAAATAGCTTTTGAAAGCGCAAATTTTAATCAGAAAATACTTACCTCAAACATTGGTATATCTAGCTTTGCAAGTATCATTTGTGTTATTATTTGCAGAGTAAAGATACGAGAAGTATTTAACTTCTTTCATCCGCTGAAAGAAGTTAAAGCCTCCGGCGGATGTCATGGAATCAGAAAGGAGTTCTTTGTGCAAGCACAAAGCCGATTCCGGACGCAATTATGCCGAGGCATAATTGATTTACCATTTACAGATGTGCAACTGCGCATCTATGATTTTGATAAACTTATAATTTGAAAGAGAGTGGAAACTATGGGTCGTAAGTGGAACAATATTAAAGAAAAGAAAGCGTCTAAAGACCAAAGCACAAGCCGTATCAATGCAAAATTTGGACGCGAAATTTATGTGGCAGCTAAATCAGGCGAGCCAGATCCTGAATCAAACCGTGCCCTTAAGGTTGTTCTTGAACGAGCAAAAACATACAGTGTTCCTAAACATATTATTGAAAAAGCAATTGATAAAGCGAAGGGTGGCGGCGATGAAAACTTCGACGAATTACGTTATGAAGGTTTCGGACCAGCTGGCACGATGATTATCGTTGATGCTTTAACAAACAATGTTAATCGTACAGCATCTGATGTACGAGCGGCATTTGGTAAAAATAATGGAAACATGGGTGTAAGTGGTTCTGTTGCTTACATGTTTGATTCAACAGCAGTTATCGGTTTAGAAGGCAAGTCAGCAGATGAAGTTCTTGAAATTTTAATGGAAGCGGATCTTGATGCTCGTGATATTCTTGAAGAAGAGGATGCAGTTATTATTTATGCAGAGCCAGATCAATTCTTTGCTACACAAGAAGCGTTAAAGGCGGCTGGTGTGCAAGAATTCACTGTAGCTGAGCTTTCAATGCTTCCACAAACAGAAGTAACATTAACTGGCGACGATGTAACGAAATTTGAAAAATTAATTGATGCATTAGAAGATTTAGAAGACGTACAAAATGTTTTCCATAATGCAGATTTAGGCGAATAATAAAGAAAATTAATAAAACCAGTAGCGTATAAGCTACTGGTTTTTAATTGGGGAGGAGAATTGTGCAAACGGTTTTAGCGATTATTTTGTTTTTAGTAACGTTATTTTTTGTCATAGTGCAGCCGCGACAATTATCAATTGGTTGGTCTGCCTGTATAGGGGCCGCAATCGCTTTAGCGCTAAAGGTTGTTACTTGGCATGATGTTATAGAGGTAACGGGTATTGTTTGGAATGCCACATTATCGTTTATTGGAATTATTTTAATTTCTCTTATTTTAGACGAGATAGGCTTTTTTGAATGGGCTGCTCTTCATATGGCGCGCTTAGCAAAGGGCAGTGGTATTCGTTTATTTATATATATTGCCTGTCTAGGAGCCATTGTTTCTGCATTATTTGCAAATGATGGTGCCGCTTTAATACTAACCCCGATTGTTCTAGCTATGGTCCGTAAGCTAAATTTAACTGAAAAAATGGTTTTTCCCTTTATTATTGCAAGTGGCTTTATAGCAGACACAACATCTTTACCTTTAGTCATTAGTAATTTAACAAATATTGTGTCAGCAGATTATTTTGGTATTGGGTTTATGGAATATGCCTTACATATGCTCATACCAAACCTCGTTTCTTTATTGGTAAGCATTGTTGTACTGTATATTGTCTTTCATCGTTCAATTCCCAAAACATATTCCCTGGAGGAAGTTGAGAAGCCGAAACTAGCAATTCGTGATCCAAGACTATTTTCATTATCATGGTATGTTATCGCCATGTTATTAATTGGTTTCTTTACGAGCGAGCTTTTTAACATTCCAGTGTCATTTATTTTATGCGGTATAGCGATGATCTTTTTCTGGCTTGCACGGCGAAGTAATGCGGTCGATACAAAGAGGGTTGTGAAAGGGGCACCTTGGAATATAGTATTTTTTTCTATCGGCATGTACGTGGTAGTTTATGGCTTGAAAAATGTAGGGATGACGGGATTATTAGCAAGTTTATTAGAGCACGCTGTACAGCAAGGGTTAGTTGCCGCAACGATTACGATGGGGTTTGTCGCGGCTGTTTTGTCAGCCATTATGAATAACTTACCAACTGTAATGATTGATGCGTTAGCTATTGCTGAGACAAATGCTACTGGGACTATAAAAGAGGGGCTTATTTATGCAAATGTCATTGGTTCTAATTTAGGGCCAAAAATGACACCGATTGGCTCACTTGCAACATTGTTATGGCTTCATATATTAGCGCAAAAAGGCATTAAAATAAGCTGGGGACAGTATTTAAAAATAGGTATTATTCTAACAATTCCAACGCTTTTAGCTACTTTAATAGCTTTAGCGGCTTGGATAACGATATTATCATAGTATTGAAATCGAAATAGTTGAAAAAATTAAAAAATGGGTGATAATAAGTTATTAGTATATTAGTAAATTAACGGAGGAAAGTATGCGAGCGACAGGTAAATTAAGTAATAAAATAGTGTTCATTTCATTCTTTATGTTAGTAGCTTTGTTAATTTTTTTTATGCTAACGACCATTTATACAGCGAAGTCATCAGTCAATAAAACAATGGGTTCACAAGCGGTAGCTGTTGCAGAAAACATAGCTAATCATTTAAATGCAGACGATTATATTGAACTATCAAATAATCCTACAGAATCTAAGTTTTATTGGCAGTTACGTGAAGAGCTAAATGATTTACGTGAAAAAAACGGTGTCCTATATGCTTATACGTTTGCCGTACCCAAAGAGGATAAAAAGGTAAGGTTTTTAGTGGATGGTATGCCTGTAGATGACCAGGAAAATGCTGGCGTTATTGGCGATGAATCATCTTCAACATACTATAAGGACCTTGAAGCGGTAATGAAAACGGGTAGTTACTACTCAGATATTTTACACAGTGATTTTGGTGATTATTTATCGGGAACTGTGCCATTGAAAGATGCATCTGGTAATATTATTGCCTTTGTTGGGGTTGATATTGAGGCGACACAAGTAAGTGGTATAGCTAACACTGTGTTAGCTGCCACTTTGCCTGCTTTAATTGTTGCGATATTAGCCTTAGCAGGAATTGTGATGTTTATTATGTATAGCTATGTGAATCGTGCATTAAAGCCACTAGCAAATTTAGGAGTGGCGGCTGAAAGCTTTGCGCAGGGTGATATTGTCTTGGCAACTGAGGAAATTAAGAAGATCCATTTAAAGGGGAAAAATGAAATTACAATCTTTGCACAAGCTTTCCAAGAATCATTGCATAAATTAAAAACAACCTTCCAGACAATTCAAAATCGGACGTCAGCATTACAAGAGGTGGTTAATAAAATAGATTCAACCTCACAACAAGTTGAAACATCAAATTCTCAAATTGCAGACAGCATAATCGAAATAACCGCTGGTAGTGAGCAACAACAGCAAAACAATCATGAGGTTGTTTTAACGATGAATGAAATGTCGATTGGTATACAGCGTCTAGCTGATACGACATCAGAAATTGCAGAGTCCTCTTCAGTAATGACAGGATTAGTAGAGACGAGTGTTAGTCATTCACATGAGGTTGTGGCACAAATTCAAAATGTAGAGTCGTCTGTTTTACGGACTGCTAGTCATGTACAAGAAATGGGTGAGAGATTCCGTTCTATCGAAAAAATGGTAACGATCATTACGAGCATTGCTGACCAAACAAATTTACTAGCATTAAATGCAGCAATTGAAGCCGCAAGAGCTGGGGAAGCTGGCAAAGGGTTTGCTGTAGTGGCTGACGAGGTTCGTAAGCTTGCAGAAATGTCCAAAGCGTCTGCTGACGATATCCATAAGCATTTAGAGGGCTTTAAGGTTATCACAGATCGTGCTCTACATGAAATGACTAATAGTACCAAGGATGTACAGGCTGGTAATCAAGCAGTACAACAAATTGGTGAAAATTTACGGCTAATTTCACAGTCGGTCGTTGAGGTAAACAATAAGATTCAGGATGATTCTGCTGTTATTGAGGAAATGTCCGCTAGCTCTGAAGAAATATTAGCGACGACAGAGCAAATGAAGGATATCGCTCACCAAAGTGCACAAGGAACCAAGGAAGTGGCTGAGGCATCAGATTTACAAGTGATAATGGTTTCGGAATTAAATGAGGTTGTAACTATTTTAGATCGAACGTCTAAGGAAGTCATTGAAGCTATAAATACATTTAAATTATGATAGAGATCAAAACTATCTTTCTATTGGGCATCCCCCTATAGAAAGATAGTTTTTTAATCTATAAAATGTGTATGATAGCATATTTAAGCAAAAAAGCGAATAATTCAGACGTAAATTGCGTTTTACCCATTGTTAAAACTTTCAAATCATAACATAATATAGAGTAATACGTCTGATGAACGAAGAAGAAAAGGGGGTCAAAGGATGAGGTTTTTACGTTCTATACAGGGAAAACTTATTATCATTTCGTTAGCATTATTAATTATTCCTAGCTTAATTATAGGATTAGTTAGCTATAGTAAAGCGAAAAATGGTATGGAGGATATTGGGGAACAAGTTATTAAGAATAGTGTTGAATCAGCTTTGCAATTAATTGAGCTCGAAAATGAGAGAGTTGAAAAAGGTGAAATTTCTTTGGTGGCTGCACAAGAACGAATACGTGAGGCATTTCTTGGACCAAAGGATAGTGATGGAAAGAGACCAATTAATTATCCAGGGGATTTAGGTAAGTATGGGTATATATACGTTTTAGATGAAAAAGGAACGTTAACAACCCATCCTACTCGAGAAGGGGATAATCTATGGAACGATAAAGATAGTAGTGGCAACTATTTTATTCGTGAAGTAGCTGAAAAAGGACTTGCAGGTGGGGGCTTTACTCAATATGAATTTGAGCTGCCAGGTCAAGATGTATTAGCTGATAAAATAATTTATTCTAAAAAGGATCCTCATTGGGGATGGATCATTGCATCAGGTACATATATGCAAGACTTTAATAAAGAAGCTAACTCATTATTACTGGTCATTGGTCTTACACTAGTAGGTGCTATCATTATTGGGACTGTAGTTGTCATAATGGTTTCTAGACATTTGGCTTTACCAGTTCAAAAAATATCAAAACATGTTCGTGAGGTAGCAAAAGGGAATCTGACAGTAGAGATAGAAAACTTACAACGCTCAGATGAAATTGGTCAGCTAAATGAAGGATTTAACGAAATGGTAGACCAACTGAAAACATTAATTACAGATGTTGAGGAAGCGATTACAGAAATTCAATCTACATCATCAAATTTAACATCTGTGGCAGAGGAAACAAACGCCTATGGAGATGAAATAGTAAAAGCGATCAATGAGGTCTCCGAAGGTGCAGTAAAGCAAGCTTCAGATGCAGAGGATACAAATAGAACTGCAATCGAATTTGCTCATCAGATCGAAGTTTTGCATGACAAAAATGAATTAATAATTGACGCATCTCAACATATGAAGCAATCAAATCAAGAGGGACTTGTTAATTTAAATAGTCTAAAAGAAAAATCTCATGAGTCTTCTGCTTTAATTAATAACGTACAAGCAGTATTTAATAGCTTAATTGTGAAGGTTAGGGAGATTGAAGGTATTGTCGGTACGATTACGGAAATTTCTGATCAGACGAATCTACTTGCATTGAATGCATCAATTGAAGCTGCTCGAGCTGGTGAGCATGGCAAGGGGTTCGCGGTTGTTGCAGAGGAAGTACGTAAGCTAGCTGATCAAACATCTGTTGCAACGGAGCTAGTGCGTACAACACTAAAAGGTATTGAAAGTGAAACTAATTTAGTGAACGACGAAATGAAGAAAACAAACGTGATTGTTCGTCAGCAAAATGATTCAGTGGCGATAACAGAATCATCCTTCAAGGAAATCGAATTAGCTGTTGAGAAAATTATTTCCGTCATTGGAGAAATGACTGCGGGCGTAGAGTATGTGAATAGCTCAAAGGATATCATCATGCAATCTATTGAAAGTATTGCGACTATTAGTGAGAAAAATGCTGCTGCTTCAGAGGAGGTAACGGCATCTGTTGATGAGCAACAGCGTGCTATTCAAATTGTTAGTGAATCTTCTAATGATTTAACAGACGAAATCTCAACATTACAGGAATCTATTAAACGCTTTACATTAAGATAATTAATGAGGATGTTTGTACTGTAGTACCGGTACAAGCATCCTTTTTCTCTACCTAACGTTAATAACAGGAAAGGGGGGATAAATAGTGAAAAAATGGATGATAAGAGTAGGTGTTCTCCTACTTGTTGTAGGTGGTGTTGTTTATGTCTGGTTAGGCGAGGAAATGAAACAAGGAGCCCAGCCAGCCGCAAATGGAACGGCTACCTATATGATTGTACTGGGAGCAAAGGTAAAATCGGGCGGGATTCCATCACTTTCATTGAAAAATAGATTGGAAGAGGCTACTAAGTATTTAAAAAAGTATCCTCATGTAAAAGTAATTGTATCGGGCGGACAAGGGGCAGATGAAGATCGCACAGAGGCCTCTGTTATGATTCATTACTTAGAGAACAAAGGTATTGATACAAACAGAATAATAGTAGAAGACCAATCTACATCAACATATGAGAACTTATTATTTTCTAAAGAATTATTACCTAAAGGAACAAAACATATCACAATTGTCTCTAATGATTTTCATTTAAAGCGTGCAAAATATTTGGCTGAATCTTTGGAGTTGAAGGTAGATGTTGTTGTTGCAGATACGCCAAAATCTGTGGAAGCAAAGTTAAGGTTACGTGAAAGAGCGGCACTATTAAAAACATATATAATTGGTTATTAAAATGTTTCTTAATCATATGGATTTGGCATATAATAGAAATATAACGGGGTATATGACAGAAAGAGGGGACTTCTATGAAAACGTTCAAAGACTATGAATACAGCCGCCCAAATGTTGAGGCAATGAAAAAGCAACAATTAGCCTTAATTGAACATTTTAAAAATGCTCAAACAATGGGCGAGCAAAGTGAGATCATCGAACAATTAAATGAACAAAGTAATGACTATGCTACGATGGCGAATTTAGTGTACATTCGTGCTTCGATTGATACAAATGATGAGTTTTATCAGGCTGAACGCGATTACTTTGACGAAGTTGGCCCTGAGCTGGAAGATGTATCAACAGAATATTATAAAGCACTGATTGCTTCACCATTCCGTGAAAAGTTAGAAGAAAAGTGGGGCCAGCAGTTATTCGATTTAGCAACCTATCAAATTAAAGGCTTTTCACCAGCTGTCATTGATTTAATGCAAAAGGAGAACAAGCTTGTTTCAGAATACAATAAACTAGTAGCCTCTGCACAAATTGAATTTAACGGTGAAACATTAACACTTGCCCAGCTAGGACCATATTCAGAGTCTACTGATCGTGCAATGCGTAAATCGGCGACAGATGCACGCTTCGGCTTTTTTGCTGAGCATGAAGAGGAATTCGATCGACTATATGATGAGCTTGTAAAGGTGCGTCATGAAATCGCTGTTAAATTAGGTTATCAAAACTATGTTGAGCTAGGCTATATTCGTATGAATCGTATTGATTATAACGCGGATATGGTGAAAAAATTCCGTGATCAAGTTCGTGATTTAATCGTACCAGTTGCAACAAAACTATATGAACGCCAAACGAAACGTATTGGAATTTCTGACTTTAAATTCTATGATGAAGCTTTAAACTTCTTATCAGGAAATGCTACGCCAAAAGGTGATCCAGAGTGGATTGTTGCGAATGGTAAAAAAATGTATGAGGAACTTTCACCTGAAACTGGCGAATTTTTCAACTTCATGATTGATCATGAATTAATGGACTTAGTCGCAAAGAAAGGTAAAGAGAGTGGTGGTTATTGTACATTTATCGAGAACTATCATTCACCATTTATCTTCTCGAATTTTAATGGTACTTCAGGCGATATCGATGTATTAACACATGAAGCTGGACATGCTTTCCAAGTGTATTCAAGCCGTGACATTGGTATTCCGGAATATTTATGGCCAACATATGAGTCTTGCGAAATTCACTCTATGAGTATGGAATTTTTCACATGGCCATGGATGGAGCTATTCTTTAAGGAAGATACAGAAAAATATAAGTTTACCCACTTAAGCAGTGGTCTTTTATTCCTGCCATACGGTGTTGCTGTCGATGAGTTCCAACACGTCATCTACGAAAATCCAAACATGACACCAGCAGAACGTAAGGCAGCGTGGAAAAAAATTGAGGAAACGTATTTACCACACCGTGACTATGACCGTAATAGCTATTTGGAAGCAGGCGGTATATGGCAACGTCAGGCACATATTTATGCGAGCCCGTTCTATTACATTGATTACACGTTAGCGCAAATTTGTGCATTCCAATTCTGGAAACGTTCACGTGAAGAATTTGAAGCTGCTTGGAAGGACTATATCCATTTATGTGGTTTAGGTGGCTCTATGTCCTTTACGAAACTTGTAAAAGAGGCAGGCTTAATTTCACCATTTGAGGACGGCTGTGTTGAATCGGTTATTGGTGATATTGAAGATTACTTAAATTCAGTAGATGATACAATATTATAGTCTATTAAGATAGGCACCATTAGTGAAAAATCGTGACACTCCTGCGAAGCAAGCCATGCAAGTCTCCTTAGATGCCTTAGCATTAAGGAGACTTACGGATTGCTTATGAGAGAGAAGCGATTTTTTTGTTTATCTGTCATTCAAACGCCTACTGAAAAAGAGGAACGTAGTTTAAACGCGCCACGTCCTATGGCATTACCAAAATGACGGATATCGTGTTTTCAAAAATAAGGACGCAATTACACCAAGGCGAAATTGATAAAGGATAGTTAATTTTTTAATTTTTGCAATAAATACTAGGATACTTGCGAAATGGTTAATATATAAGTAGTATTTTCAGTAACTGTGATAAAAGGAAGTGAATGAAAGTGACGAGGAAGGTTTGGTTTCAAGTAGGTGTAGGAGTTTTACTTGCTCTACTAATCATTAAATATTTTATAGAGATTCATTGGATTTTTTCACCTCTAGTTATCATATTAAAAGCGATTTTTGTGCCTTTATTACTTGGTGGTGTCCTATATTATGTGACTGAGCCGATTCAAAGATTTTTGGAAAAACGTAAATTTCCAAGATGGGCAAGTATATTAACTATTATTATTGGAATGATAGCTATTGCAGGAGGCTTTGGATGGATTGTTGGTAATCCGATTGCAGAGCAGGTCAATAAATTAGTGAAGAATGCTCCTATGATTAGTTCGAGCATTAGTTCAAGCATTCAGGATGCAACAGACTACGTGACGCAAAATAAAGATAACTTCCCACAGCAGTTAAATGATGCTATTAAAAAGATGGCGAATTCTGTACAGGATATTGCAGTAGTGGCAAGTAAAGGGGTGGTCTCCTTTTTACAATCCGTTGTTTCAGTCTCATTATTAGCCATCTTAATTCCATTCTTCTTTATATATTTGTTGAAGGATCATGAGAAGTTTGCACCGTCGATTTATAAATATTTCAGTGGTGAACGCCGTGAATGGGTGAAGAAAACGCTAAGTGAAATTGACGATGTTCTACGAAGCTATATTCAAGGGCAGCTGCAAATTAGTTTTTTACTAGCGCTCATTATGTATGTGGGGTATTTAATTATTGGTTTAGAGTATTCGTTGCTACTTGTCATATTCGCCTTCTTTATGAATATGATTCCGTTTATTGGTCCATGGATAGCCTTTACACCAGCACTAATTGTGGCAGTTATTCAGGATCCAGTTCTAGTTATATGGGTATCGGTTGTTACACTTGTGGCACAGCAAATTGATAGTAACTTTATAACACCTAATGTCATGGGAAAAACGCTCGATATACATCCGTTAACAGTTATTACAATTATTTTAGCAGCAGGTAATATTGCGGGCTTCATCGGTATTATCATTGCTGTACCATTTTATGCCGTATTAAAGGTTATCGCATCCAATATTTATGATCAACGTAACGCGATTAAGCAAAAGGCTACGAAGTCAGTTTAGGAGTCGAAAAAATGGAACAAGAAATTGTGAAAGTTTTTAATGAACAGCATGAACAGATTGGGACAGCAACAAGAGCAGAGGTACATGAAAAAGGACTTTGGCATGAAACATTCCACTGTTGGCTTGTCAATGAGGACCATATCTATTTCCAAATCCGTAGTGCACAAAAAAAGGACTATCCTGGCTTGCTTGATATTACAGCGGCAGGTCATCTATTAGCCGTTGAGACAGTAGAATCAGGGATTCGTGAGGTAAAAGAAGAGCTAGGTCTTGATATCGACGTACATGAAGTGGTTAAAATGGGCATGACGTCTTGTAGCATAGTTTCAGAAAATATGATTGACAACGAATTCTGCCATGTCTACATATACCCATTTAAACATGATTGGGATGCTTTTGAGCTACAGTATGAGGAAGTGTCAGGGGTTGTTAGAGCCAAGCTAGATGAGGCGGAGGCTTTCTTTTTAGGCGAAACAGCCACTCTTAATATCGAGGGTTATGAATACTTCCCCGATGGTCAACGAGCAAAAATTGTGCGTCCAGTAAGTAACCCACAATTTGTCCCGTATCGGGAGCTATACGTTGCACATGTTATCCGATTTGTAAAAGAAAAAATGTTTAATAAAACGTTATGAGTAAATAAAGAATTTGTAGGACAAGTCATTCCATAAGACTTGTCCTATTTTACTTCGATATAACAGGAAAAATAAGTTATACTGTAAAGAGATTGTATAGAAAAGGAGCATTTTTATATGCTAACATTTGAACAAAAACAAGCCATTATTGAATCATTTTCTGAACTTACCAAGAAGGAAATTTCCTTGAAACGCTTAAATTATCACTTTATGGATAGCCTTTATGAAAAGACAGTTGTTGTGGAAAAGCTACATCCAAACGGTAACGGCTTTATCTTTGTGGGAGATCTATT
The DNA here is from genome assembly GCF_044761885.1 of Lysinibacillus sp. NPDC097231. Classification (NCBI taxonomy): domain Bacteria; kingdom Bacillati; phylum Bacillota; class Bacilli; order Caryophanales; family Bacillaceae; genus Lysinibacillus; species Lysinibacillus sp. NPDC097231. Next base: position 18,036 of record NZ_JBIWDH010000037.1, read on the forward strand.
GCGCTATGAGGAAGAAGCAAATGACAAAGGCCTAGTAAATATCCGTGACTACGATGAACAACAGCTTCGTGAGATAATTGAAGATGCTATTCAATATTTATCGGAAGAAGAAGAGGAGCAAGAGCCAGTTGTTGAGATATGGAAATCTCGAGAAGGGACTCAACTAAAGCTAGCTTTTGAGCAACGTTCGTGGAATGTTTATCATGGAGAGAACTTAGAGGAAGCCTTTGGGACCTATGATGCTGCAAAAGAATATTTACTAGAAGAGGGATTTCGTAAAAAGAATTAAGAATTACGGAGGATTATAACAAATGAACGGGAAAAGATTAGTGGGAGTTGTTATTGCTGTTGTTATTTTGGTATGTTTATTTTCGGTTTTCACGATTACTAATTTTTATAAAAACCATGAAGAACAGCCAAATCGTGAAAACCGCGAAATAAATAAGTCAAAGAGCTTGAATTTAATTTTACCACAGGCTACAATTATCTCGAATTCAAGATAATTGAAAGGTGGACTGTAAATGCAGCACATTTTTTATAAAGGAACAGATGAAACAAAACCAATTTTATTGTTGTTACATGGGACAGGTGGGAATGAAGAAAGCCTAATCGGTCTTGCAAAGGAAATTGATGATACAGCAAGCATTTTAAGTGTCCGAGGGAATGTGCTTGAAAATGGTATGCCACGCTTCTTCCGCCGATTAGCAGAAGGTGTATTCGATATAGAGGATTTAATTTTCCGTACGAAGGAATTAAACGACTTCTTATTAGAGGCGGCACAGCAGTATGGCTTTGACCGTAATCGAGTTGTGGCTATTGGCTATTCGAATGGCGCAAATATTGCAGCAAGCCTATTATTCCATTATGAGGGCGCTTTAGCAGGTGCTATACTACATCATCCAATGGTGCCTCGACGTGGTATTGAATTGCCTGTACTTTCTTCAATCCCAGTCTTTATCGGTGCTGGAACAAATGATCCAATGTGTTCTGCACAGGAATCCGAAGACTTAGAGGCGCTGTTAACATCAGCTGGTGCAGATGTAACAACTAAATGGTTTAATTATGGTCATCAGTTAACAATGCCTGAGGTAGAAGCAGCAAAAGAATGGTACAACGGTATTTATTCAAAATAGGAAAAAATCCGCAACTTTTGTTTAGGGGAAAGCCCACAAAAGGAAGCGGATTTTTTCAATCAATTATGCTTCTTCGTAAAAGGAAGCCACCAATTCCAATCCCCGAAGAGCTTCATAAGACTTGGCACAAGCATTAAACGAATAATGGTTGCATCAAGGGCGATTGCAATAGCAATCCCAACACCAATTTGCTTCACAGGCATAACATCTGTAAACGCAAATGCTCCTGTTATAACAATCATAATAAGAGCAGCCGAAGTAATGATACGACTTGTAGAAGTTAGACCGTCAATCGTAGCTCGTGTATTATCTGCACCTTTTTGATATTCCTCTTGAATCCGTGATATTAAAAATACTTCATAGTCCATACTTAAGCCAAATACAAGACAAAATACAATGACTGGAATAATAAGTACGATTGAGCCAGCTGCAATTCCGAAATGTCCGTATTGGAAAATATAGACGAGAATACCGAAGGCAGACGAAAGTCCAATAATATTCATAATAATCGCCTTCAGTGGGATTAAAATCGAACGGAAAGCGAGCGTTAATATAAAGAATGTTGATACGATAATAATAGCTACAGCCAATATAATTTTACTAGCAATTTCATCAAAAATTTCTTGATTGAATTTGGCAGGGCCGCCAAGTGCAAAGTCCACACCTAAATCTTTATCTTTCCAAGTTCGGGCAAACTTTTGTGCAGTAGTTGATGAACCGGCTGCATCCAATGTAATTGGGATAAAGAGTTGTTTATCCTTAGAAAACGTATTTAGAATTGGCCTTAATTGTTCTGCTACTTGTGGAATTTCCAAGGAAGCTGTTAGTTCCTCAGGTGATTTAATGTTCGCAGTCGTATAAATGGTTGATACATGATTTACCAATGGATCAGCGAGTAACTTTTCTTGAATACTGTAAATAAGCTTTCTTGCCTCACTATCTTCCCAGCCTTCCTTACGTTCTGCTAACAAATATAAAGTTGAGGTATCACCAAGACCGAAAGTTTTATCTAATTTATCATAAGCTGCTCGTGCATCATATTTGGTCGGTAACGAATCCACCTGAGGGATTGTTAATTTAATATCTTTCAATGGAATTATACCAATACCTAGAAAGAGTAATGCCACTATAACGATGGTTACTGGATGTTTCATAACAAAGCTTGCAAAGCCACGCCATCGATTTGCTCCGCCAGCTTTAACACGGAATAAACGCCATTTATTTAGACGATCTCCTAATAGCGTCATCGTAGCAGGCAGCAATGTTAAGCCAGAAAGCACTGCAAGTAAAACAACGATTGCGCCTCCTAAGGCGATATTGAGAAATATTTCAACGCGAATGACAATCATAGCACCTAAACCAATCATGACACAAAGGGCTGAAAAAATAATGGAACGACCAGCTGTCTGTATCGCTGTTTGGATAGCCTGCACAACGGATGTTTGAGCACGTTCTTCACGATAACGGTTAATAAACAACAAGGCGAAATCGATACTTAAAGCTAACCCGAGCATCGGTACTATATTCAACACGAAAATTGATAAATTAACATGCCCATTTAGTAATGTCAAAATCCCGAATGCAGTTACAACCGTGACAACGCCGATGATGATTGGCAAAATAGAGGCTACGACAGTACCAAAAGCAAGTAAAAGCACAATGATAGCAATGGGTAATCCTATTGCTTCAGCTGATGCTAAATCTTTTTGACTTGCTGTATTGATATCCTCTGAAATCACAGGTCCGCCTGTAATGCTAACACCATCATCTACGATTAATGAGCGTATTTCCTCCACAACATCAGGTAGATTCTCGATATCATTTTTCATGTGAACCATTGCATAAGCAATACCGTTCTTTTGCAAAGATGGATCTTCTAGTGGTGATTGGATTGAATGGATTTCTTTTATTTTTTTCAATTTTCTTAAAGTGTCTTGAATCTTTTTATCCTCAGCTGGATCAAAAACGACTAAAATTGTATCGGAAGGAAAATCGAATGCTTCTGCAAGCTCATTTGTAACGTAGGTATGATCTCCTTTGACAAAAAATCCATCACCATGAAGCTTACTTGGAAGTTGTATGGCAAACACAGCCATCGTAATAAAAATAACGAGCCATATAGCTACGATTGCTTTTGCATGAGCTGTTATAAAAGCAGAAAAAGTTTTCATAGTAGTGTAGCATCCCCCTTTTCAAATAGTGTAATGGATGTGCCGCATTTTGTCGTGTGACAATGTAAAGACTCCTGTTCAACAAGGAACAGGAGTCTTAGTGTGCAATCAATTTAAAAGAATAACGATAATACAAAGTAAATAATAGCTGCCATAACTGCAGATATTGGCATTGTAATAACCCAAGTAGTTACGATTTTACGCGCCATTCCCCAGTTTACACCACGTACACGTTGTGCAGAGCCGACACCCATGATAGAGGAAGAAATAACGTGTGTTGTAGATACTGGTAGGTGAATTAATGTTGCACCGAAGATAACTGATGCAGAAGCTAAATCTGCTGCAACTCCGTTTACAGGACGGATTTTCATGATTTTACCGCCGACTGTTTTAATAATTTTATAGCCACCGATAGAAGTACCAAGACCCATTGCAGTTGCTGCTGCAGCTCGTATCCAGAAAGGAATTTCATCTCCTGTATGCAAACCACCAGCGATTAACGCCATCGTCATAATCCCCATGGCCTTTTGTGCATCATTTGTACCATGTGTAAAAGATTGAATTGCGGCAGTGAAAATTTGCATAGTACGGAAACCTTTATTCGTACGATATAAGTTTAAGTTTTTAAACCATAATTTAAACAGTGTCATCATAATAAAACCAGCGCAAATCGCTAGGATTGGTGATAGCACTAAGGCCATAATGATTTTAGTGAAACCGCCATAGTTTAGAACTCCGAAGCCAGCAGACGCAATAGCTGCACCAGCAATGGATCCAATCAGAGTGTGTGAAGAACTCGAGGGAATACCGAAATACCATGTTAGTAAGTTCCAAATAATAGCCGAAATTAATGCTGATAAAATAACGACAGAGCCGGTCGTGTCTCCATCAAAGGCATTTAAAGAGAATGGATCTACAATATCTTTTGTCAACGCCTTTGCCACTCCGACGAAGGTAATAGCTCCGATAAAATTCATTGTCGCTGCCATCATGATAGCTACACGGGGTTTCAACGCTCTAGTGGAAACTGAGGTTGCGATAGCATTGGCTGTATCATGGAAGCCATTGATAAAATCAAATGTTAGGGCAAAGATGACGACCAGTACGGTTAGTATAATGATTGTATTCATTGTAAGTGCCCATCTCCTAATTACGCATTACGCATGATAATTGTTTCCATTGTGTTTGCAACGTTTTGACAATGATCAGCGATATCTTCAAGTTGTTCATATATATCTTTAAATTTAATAAGTCGAATTGGATCTTTTTCATTCAAAAATAACTTCTTAATAGATGTACGTTGTACTTCATCACATTCGCGCTCATAGTCTTTAATTAGAATTGCGTGTGGGCGCATGCCAATAAGATTCTTTTTCTTTAACTCTTCTGTTGCTTTAACAATTTCGTCTGCACTTTTTGAAATATAGCCTAAGAAAATACGCATTGATTCATCAACTTCTGTTAGGGAGAACATTTCAAAATGAGCGATACAATGCTCCGTACCATCTAATACATCGTCCATACGAATCGCAAACTCTAAAATGTCCTCGCGTTCGATAGGTGTCATAAATGATTTGTTTAGCATCACGATTAGTTCATGAATGAGCTTATCGCCAGCTGTTTCGTAATTTTTCATTGTAATGCTAATCTCTTTCAGGTCAGCTACACTGTTGATACGAAAATCATTTGCGTAATGTACGGCCTCTCTCATATTCTCAGCAATTTTATGTAATGCTATAAAGAAAGGGTCTTGTTTTTTTGAGTTAAGCATGTAAATCGAATCCTCCTGGATATAAATAAATTAATCGACCTCTAAACTTTACTATCATAACAAAATCTTTAATTTTTCTACACAAAATTCATCGATTCTTTATAAAACTTTACATTCCCGTAATATACAATTTGTTCACAAAATAATAAAGAATAATGCTGTATTTGTATTCATTAGTACAGCAAAACACCTTGAAATAAGGCATTGTTGAGAATGAGACGCTCTGTTTAATACAGAAAAAAGCCTGTTGAAACATGAAATCTATAAATAGATTCTTTGCGAAATTGTAAAGGTAATGTAAAGATACTCTTTTTCTTAAGGATATCTTCATTTTTATCCTTCAAAATTATTAAGAATTCTTTTCTACAATAGAGAAAGAAAAAGAAAGGAGCATTATTTTGAAAATGATTCAAGTCGAGAACTTACAACATACATTTTTAATAGGAAAAAAAGGCAAAGAAAAACAGATTCCTGTGTTAAAAGGGGTAAACTTTGAGGTGAAAAAAGGAGAGATTGTTGCCATTGTTGGAAAAAGTGGCTCCGGGAAATCAACCTTATTACAAATTTTGGCGGGTTTTATGAAATCTGAACAAGGGTCAATCAAGGTGAACGGAAAGGAAACAGCTAATCTCACGGAAGTAGAGAGTGCGGCTTTTCGCTTACGACAGTTCGGATTTATCTTTCAAAACTTTCAACTGATGCCCGGTTTAACAGCGTTTGAAAATATTGAATTACCATTAAAATTACAAGGTGCTAAAAAAGCTGTCCGGAAGGAAAATGTGAAAAAAATAATGGAGAAGGTTGGTTTGACGGAGGTGGCGGACCATTACCCGAATGAACTATCGGGTGGTCAGCAACAGCGTGTCAGTATTGCAAGAGCCTTGATTACAAATCCTCCTATTTTGTTGGCGGATGAGCCGACAGGAAGTCTTGACTCGGAAACAGAGCAAGACATATTGCTGCTCATTCAAAGTTTAAACCGTGAGTTTGGTTTAACATTTGTCATCATTACCCACGACGAGGAAGTAGCAACAATAGCACATCGACGTTTCCGCATGTACGATGGGGAGCTTGTAAAGGAGGAAGCTTAACATGTTATTTAAAGATCAACTAGATTTTGTTACACAACATATAAAGAAAAATAAATTACGCGTTTTTATGACTGTGCTTGCGGCAACAATGGGCTGTGCATTTTTAATTGTCCTTGCATCAGTGGGATTTGGTCTCCAGGATTCCTTACGCAATGAAATACTATCGAACGAAAAAGTCACAAAAATTCAAGTGTTCGGTAATGAACAACTTTCAAATGACCAAATACATGAAATTAAAGATATTGAACATGTTGAAACAGTTCTCGAAACGATTACTGTCAACGCATCAGCACACTCATTCTTTGAGGGACGTGATACAAACTCTAATTTATATGTAGCTAATATGCAGGATTTTGAGCAAGTAAATAGTGAACTTGCAGAAGGAAAGTATCCAACAAAGCCAAACGAAATCATTGTAGGTTATCATTTTGCTCAAACATTATTAAATGATGCGGAGCGCAATATTATAGAAGAAAAAAATAAAAAAGCCGAAGCAGAAGGCACATATTATGATGGAAAAGAGGAAGGCTATAAGGAATCTTTGATTGGTAAAGAGATCGAATTGTCATTAGTACCTAATACGGGTACGACCGAAGAAACAGAGAAGATGAGATATACAATTGTTGGTGTAATGAAGAAGCCTTCTTATGACTGGATGATTAATAACTCAGTTTATATGGGGATAGAGCAGAAGTCAGTTTTAGTCACAAACATGGCAGCAACTTTTGATATTAAAGAGGATGAAATGTTTTATTCGGAGTTTAATATTTTTGCTGATAGTCTAGAAAATGTTAAGCCGATATTAGACAAGCTGAAAGATAAAGGCTATAGCGTTTACTCAGTTACTGAGCAATTAGATCAAATGAATGTATTTTTCTTAGTATTAAAAATAGGATTAATATTTGTAGGAACAATCGCTGTATTAATCGCATCAATAGGCATTTTTAATACAATGACAATGGCAGTAACAGAGCGTACTCGTGAAATTGGTGTTTTAAAGGCAATTGGAGCAAGTCCGAAGCTTATTCAGCGGTTATTCTTAATGGAAAGTACGTTCATCGGTATTGTGGGGACTTTGATTGCTGTAGCGATGTCATATGTTATTAGTTTTGTGGCCAATGCTGTATTACCTTTAATTTTACAAGCGGCAACGGGTGAAGATGGCTTTAGTCGGAACGAGATTACGTTTTCTCTTATCCCATGGCAACTTGTTCTTATTGCATCAGCGATTAGCATTGGCGTTGCAATGATTTCAGGCTATCGTCCAGCGCGTAAAGCCACAAAGATAGATGTTATTCAAGCATTACGACAAGAATTATAATCGAAAGGGCGGTCCAGATATTTTAGGACCGCCCTTTATTTGATGAAATAAACAGTGGAATGTTTTCTAATACCTGCATTCCACTAAGGAATACCCGCGGAAGGAGAACAAAACCCCGCGTTTCACCTAGGAATACCGCGAAATTTATAGGTAAGCTTGTAGCTCGTTCTCTAAAAACGGCTTTGCATTGAGTAGTTTTAAAAATGAATTGTAGTTAACGAGTTGTTCCATGCTTGGCTTCTTACCTGTATGATATGCTCGTATTAGAATGTTTTTTGGTGTGTTTTCCATGTCAATAAACTCCAGTAACTGTGCCTCATAGCCAACGAGTGATAAAATTTCTGCTCGAATAGCATCTGTTGCGAGTGCTGCAAAACGTTCACGAACAAGTCCATGCTGAAGCATAATTTCAAGTGAAGGTGTGTTGAGTTGGCGATTTAGCTCATGCTGGCAACATGGGACACTTAAAATAACGCTTGCACCCCATTTTACGGCGCGGGCTAATGCCATATCAGTTGCAACATCGCAAGCGTGTAGTGTTACTACCATATCTACAGCAGACTCATCATTATAATCGTTAATATCACCTACTAAAAACTCAAGTTGCTCATAGCCTAAATCCTGTGCAATTTGAGAACACTCTTCAATAACTTCCTTCTTTAAATCTAAGCCAGTAACACGAATATCTAAGCCTTTTTCAATTTTTAAATAATGGTATAGAGCAAATGTTAAATATGATTTGCCTGAACCAAAATCTAAAATACGAACCTGACGATCCTTTGGCAAATAAGCTAATGCATCATCAATGAATTCAATGAAGCGGTTAATCTGTTTAAATTTATCGTATTTTTGTTTTTTTATTTTTCCTTCTTCTGTTTGTACCCCAAGACGAATTAAAAACGGGTATGGTTTATCGTCAGCAAGAAGATAGTTCTTTTTGCGATTATGTGCTAAATCTACTTGCTTCGGTGTTGCAGTTTTATCTGATTTCCATAATACCTTGTTCTTTTTTGATAATTGTACTTGTACTTTTTCATCCGTAAAATCAATATGTGCTTGACGGTAGTCATTAAAAAATGCTTCTAGCTTCACGGGAAAATCTTCCAAAAGGACATTTTCGTGTTTTAAAATGCGTTCAAATTGGTATTCGATTTGTATATGATAAGTATCCTTTAGCAATAAAGGTTTTAGTTTGATGCGTTTGACTTCGTTTGATTTCATACGTGGTTGACTGATTGTTGCAGTAACAAGTTGTTGTTGTAAAATTTTGTCTGTAAGTTGAGCTTTCATTTCTTCAAATGTCATACATTTTCGCCTTCTTTGTCGTGTAATAGATGGCACTAGTTTATCACACTTTAAGAAGTGCAATGTGGAATTAGAATTATGGATAATTGTATATTTATGTTATATTTGTTGCAAATTATTTTTATAATTTTTAGAATTTTAAGAATACTAATGAATAGGAGGAGAAGTATGTCAGGGAATATGTATCAATTATTTGCGATTATTATTTATATGGTAGCCATGTTAGCTATCGGTTGGTATGCATTTGTTAAAACATCAAATTTAACAGATTACATGCTTGGCGGGCGTTCGTTAGGCCCAGCAGTCACAGCACTTAGTGCAGGTGCAGCAGATATGTCTGGCTGGCTGTTAATGGGTTTGCCAGGTGCAATCTATTTGTCAGGACTTGTTGAGGCATGGATTGCTATTGGATTAACGATTGGAGCGTATTTGAATTGGTTATTTGTTGCACCTAGGTTGCGTGTTTATACACAAGTTACCAATGATTCCATTACAATTCCAAGTTATTTGGATAATCGTTTACGTGACAATACAAAGCTAATAAGAATCGCTTCAGGTATTATCATTTTAATCTTTTTCACTTTTTATGTTTCTTCAGGAATGGTAGCAGGAGGCAAGTTTTTTGATAGTTCATTTGGCTATGAGTACCATACTGGTTTAATAATCGTATCAGCTGTAGTTGTGGCGTACACATTATTTGGTGGGTTTTTAGCAGTTAGTTATACGGACTTTTTACAGGGCCTTATTATGTTTTTAGCACTTATTACTGTACCATTGTTTGGTTTGTTTTTAACAGGCGGAATTGGAGATACAATAGCATCTATTAAAGCTGTAAATCCTGAGCATTTGAACTTATTACCTGCAACTGCAACAGCGGCAGGGATTATTTCATCACTTGCATGGGGACTAGGTTATTTTGGACAACCGCATATTATAGTGCGCTTTATGGCCATTAGCTCAGTGAAAGAGACAAAACAGGCTCGTCGTATCGGTATTGGCTGGATGATGTTGAGTCTATTTGGAGCTATTGCCACTGCTTTGGTAGGTGTAGCCTATTATGAGCAAAATGCGGGGGAGTTAAAGGACGCAGAGACAGTATTTATTGTACTTGGTCAAATTTTATTTCATCCATTTATTGCAGGAATAATGCTTGCTGCTATTTTAGCTGCCATTATGAGTACTATTTCATCACAATTAATTGTTACTTCATCAGCGCTTGTAGAAGATATTTATAAAGCATTATTTAATAAAACAGCAGATGATAAGCATTACGTCTTAATTGGTCGTGTAGCTGTATTAGTTGTAGCAATAATTGCTGCGATTTTAGCATGGAATCCGGACAGTTCTATTTTAAGCTTAGTTGGCTTTGCTTGGGCTGGCTTTGGTGCAGCAACCGCCTTTATCTGGGGTAAAGTAGAAGTTTTATCAAGCACTTTATATGAGATTGTTCCAGGCTTCTTAGTGTGCTTAATCGTTGCAGTTATAGTCAGCGTTGTGACGTTTAGACCACAAAAAGATATTGAAGAAGAATTCAATCGCACTGTAGTATTACTAAGAGAAGGAAAGTAAATTGAAAGAAATGCGCCTTTTACATAGAAGGCGCATTTTTTACAGATGTGGATGTTAAGAAAAGTAAGAGTCAGCTATTGAACGACACGAATTAGGGCATTATATGGTAAGATGGAGAAAATTTGTCGTAGAAACACCGAGATATTGGTGGGAGGTTTGGGATGGATAAAATCAAGGATGTAGATATATTGTTAGAAAAGGCCATTTTAGTTGGCGTAAATTTACGAAATGACGAGCACTTTGATTATTCAATGGAGGAGCTTAATAATTTAGCTGAAGCTTTAAATGTAGAGGTTGTAGGCATTGTAACGCAAAATTTAGAGCGCATTACGCCATCTCATTATGTTGGTACTGGTAAAATTGAGGAAATAAAAAACTTCTATGATGAAGCACAAGCAAATTTAGTGATTTTTAATGATGAATTATCACCTTCACAAATCCGCAATTTAGAACGTGATTTAGAAACGAAGGTCATTGATAGAACGATGCTGATTTTAGATATTTTTGGACGTCGTGCTAAAACGCGTGAAGCACAAATGCAGGTAGAATTAGCGCAATTGCAATATATGCTGCCGCGTTTAGTAGGCTTGCATGCGTCTTTGAGTCGTCAAGGTGGTGGTACAGGCGGAGGCTTTAAAAACCGTGGTGCTGGTGAGACTAAGCTAGAACTAGACCGTCGAAAAATTGAGGATCAGATTGCGAAAATAAAGAAGGAACTAGAGCATGTAAAGGAACAACGAGAGACTCAGCGAAAACAACGACGCAAAAATGCTATTCCTGTCGTTTCCATTGTTGGCTATACGAATGCTGGTAAGTCAACAATTATGAATCAGCTACTTACTAAAATTGGACAAGAAGATCATAAACAAGTGTTTGAGAAGGATATGCTTTTTGCCACACTGGAAACATCTGTCCGTCAAATAGAGTTGCCTGATAAAAAGATATTTTTATTAACAGATACAGTTGGATTCGTTAGCAAATTACCACATCATCTGGTAAAGGCGTTCCGCTCAACATTGGAAGAGGCTCGTGATGCAGACTTATTACTACATGTTGTAGATGTTTCTAACGCTGAGCATGGTTTTATGATGGATGTAACAAATGAAACGCTTAAAGCTGTTGGCGTTGAAGGGATTCCGACAATTTATGTATATAATAAAGCTGATTTAACAAACATTCCATACCCTGTTATTAGTGGAGATAATATTTGGGTTTCAGCCAAGCAAGGAATTGGATTAGAGGAATTGCTACAAATGATACGTCAGCATATTTTCTCTGATTATGTGGTATGTAAAATGCTCATTCCTTATGAACAAGGAACTATCGTATCTTATTTAAATGAGCATGCTTCTGTCTATGAAACAGCTTATGAAGAAAATGGAACAATGTTAACACTTGAGGTAAAAGAAGCGGACTATGCAAAATACCAACAATATATAATAAAATAATGAATCGCATTGTTGTTCTAAAGGCATGCTAGAAACACTTCCTGTTACTAGCATGCTTTTTTGTAATCGAAAAAGCGAATTTATATCGTTGTGAATGAAATTATAGATAATACTAGCTTATTTGTTAAAAAAATAAATAATCTGACTATAAAATATTTTAGAATAATTTTAGGGTAGTTTCTAATTTAGTAGATATCTAATTTTGAGAAAACTTAGGAATATCAATAGTTTTGCTATAAATCTATAAAAATCATTCTGAATTTAAAGAAAAGGTGTAAAATTCCAACATTTTTTAAAACTCTTGAAAAAGTTTTTAAAACGCTTTAGTATGATGAAATAAAGTTTTTATCCTTACTATTGGGTAATAATATTATTATTGAATAATGAAATCGGGAGAGGATATTTTTATGTCTACTAAAGATGAAATTGTAAAATCCGTCCCTCAAAATGGCTTTGTCGGACACCCTAAAGGGCTCTTTACATTATTTTTCACTGAATTTTGGGAACGATTCTCATACTACGGTATGCGAGCAATTCTGATTTTCTTTATGTATTATGAATTACATGAAGGCGGCTTAGGCTTAGATCGTGGAACAGCGAACTCAATTATGGCTATCTACGGATCATTGGTTTACATGTCAGGGATTATCGGTGGTTGGATTGCTGACCGAGTACTAGGTACACGTAGAACCATTTTCTATGGCGGCGTGTTCATTATGTTTGGACATTTCCTGCTAGCGTTACCTGGCGGCGTAAGCATGTTATTTGTTTCGATGTTCTTTATTGTTATTGGGACAGGCTTATTAAAACCAAACATTTCAAGCATTGTCGGAGATATGTATGCTGAAACAGATAGTCGCCGTGATGCAGGTTTTTCAATTTTCTATATGGGTATTAATATGGGATCATTCCTTGCACCTTTAATTGTCGGAACAATTGGACAAAAGTACAATTTCCACCTAGGCTTTGGTGTAGCAGGGATCGGAATGTTAGTTGGTTTAATTATTTATAAATTAACAGAGAAAAAATATTTAGGGTTAGCAGGGTTACAGGTAAACAACCCGCTACTGCCTGAAGAACGTAAAAAAGTCTTTACTCGATTTGGGATAATAGCTTTACTTATTATTATTGTTGGAGCAATTGGTATCAAAACAGGCGTACTGACAATGAATGTTTTTAGTTTAATTATTACGACGCTAGGTATTGTAATTCCAACAGTGTTCTTTATTTATATGTATCGTAGTGAAAAAACAACGAAGGACGAGAAGTCTCGAGTGCTCGCTTATATTCCTTTGTTTATATCGGCTGTAATGTTTTGGGCAATCCAAGAACAAGGGGCAACTATTTTAGCAACATTTGCAGATAGTCGTACACAATTAGATATTGGTGGTTTCCATATTCAATCTTCTTGGTTCCAATCGTTAAACCCGTTATTCGTCGTTACAATGGCTCCGTTATTTGCTATGTTATGGATGAAATGGGGAGATAAGCAACCATCTACACCGCGTAAATTTGCTTATGCATTATTCTTTGCAGGATTGTCATTCATAGTGATGATGCTTCCAGCGTATTTATCTGGTGGTGAAGATTTAGTAAGTCCATTGTGGTTAGTATTATCATTCTTTTTAGTCGTAGTTGGGGAGTTATTATTATCGCCAGTAGGTTTGTCGGCTACTACAAAATTAGCTCCAAAGGCTTTTGCTGCACAAACGATGTCTTTATGGTTTTTAACAAGTGCTGCTGCGCAAGCGATTAATGCACAACTTGTTAGAGTCTACGAAGTTGTAAGCGAATTCACATACTTCGGTTTCTTAGGCTCATTATCAATTGTTTTAGGGATAATAATATTAGTACTTTCGCCAATTATTTCAAAAGCTATGCGAGGTATTAACTAATAAAAAGATGTGAGTACAGTTATTCAGATAACTGTACCTGCATCTTTTTTTATCTTTATTCAGCGGCTATTTTTTTATAGCGTCAGTTTAAGAAGAGCCAAAGTGATGGATAACGACGGAAAGAAAAGCAGCAGTGACTGCTGGATTAATTTTTTGGTAGTTAATTTGCTGAATAGGGTATAAGTTTCTGTGTAGAAAAGATTTTATTTTCGTTATAATAATCTTACTAGTATGAAAATTCGAGGGGTGGTTGTCATGAAAGAAGCTTTAGATCGTTTGAGGCCAAGATTAATGGAGATTTTCACGTATTTACATGCAAATCCAGAAGTAAGTTGGCATGAGGTAGAAACAACAAACTATATTTTTGATTTATTAACACGGGAAGGTTTTTCACCAGTACGTTTTAAAAACAATACCGGGCTTTATGTTGACGTAGGAAAAGGCAATCCAAAAGTTGGTTTGCGTACGGACATAGACGCGTTATGGCAGGAGGTAGATGGTGAATTTAAAGCAAATCACTCCTGCGGGCATGACGGACATATGACCATGGCGATTGGTGCTCTATTACTTTTCAAAGAGCAACCTCACTCATTCAAAGGTACTATTCGTGTCATTTTCCAACCAGCAGAAGAAAAAGGGACAGGTGCTTTAGCTGTTCTAAAAGAAGGAATCATTGATGATTTAGACTATTTATTTGGTGTCCATGTGAGACCGGTACAAGAACTTGAAGATGGAACATACTGTGCTGCATTATACCATGGAGCCTCTCGATTACTTGAAGGGGAAATCATTGGTGAAGATGCCCATGCTGCAAGACCACATCTCGGTATAAATGCCATTGAAGTAGGAGCTACTATTATCGAAGATTTAAGAACGATTCATACGGATCCTATGGTTCCTGTATCTATTAAAATGACAAAATTTCATGCAGGTGGGGAATCAGGCAATATTATTCCTGGGTACGCATCATTCACAATTGATATACGCGCACAACAAAATGATGTTATGGATGCCCTTGCCCAAGGAGTCAGGCGCGTAATAGACTCCTCTAAGGTCTTGCATAAAGTACAGATTGAATTACGTACTGTAGCAAATATAGTGGCAGCAGAGGTAGATCCGACTGCTCAATATTTGATGGAACAGGCAATTGTTCAAGCAACAGGGTTGTCTAATCTAAGAAAGCCAGTACGTACACCAGGAGGAGAGGATTTTCATCACTATGCTGTTCAACGACCACACTTAAAATCCACAATGTTAGGTTTAGGTTGTGGGTTAACACCGGGATTACATCATCCCAAGATGAAATTTAAGCAAGCGAGGCTTGTAACGGGGGTTGAAATTCTAACAAGATCAGTATTGTTAGCATTAGAGTCGGGGAATACAAAGGAGGCATCAGCATAATGTTAGAAAGAGTGCGAATTCAAAAAATAATGACACCTGCTGAGATTGTAGAAGTGCAAAGATTAAATGCAGAAATTTGGGGGAGTCAGGCTATCCCCTCACATCAATTGTTAGCAGCTGTACAAAATGGTGGACTAATACTTGGAGCATATTTAGAAGAAAAGCTAATTGGCTATAACTATTGTTTTGTTGGTTATCGCGAAGGGAAAATGTATTTGCACTCACACATGATTGGTGTGGAGAAAACATATCGTGAACAAGGTGTAGGTGAATTATTAAAGCACGCACAGCAAGAGTATGCAAAAGAACATGGATTTCAGCTTGTATGTTGGCTATTTGAACCACTGGAGGCACGCATGGCTAATTTATCATTTTTGAAGCTGAATGCTTTTAGCTATCAATATAAAAATGATTATTACGGTCCACTCTACGATGACTTTAACGATGGACTACCTTCAGATCGCATTGTTGTAGAGTGGTGGCTTGAACGCGATCAAGTGGATGATTGTCTAGATGAGCTAGAAGAAGGAGCTGAAGAAATTGTACCTTGGTCTTTGACGGTGGATGGATTACCTGTACTTGATATCGATGGTGAGTTTCAACGAGAGCAAACATTTTTAAAGGACGCTTATTTATTACCTATTCCTCAATTTTTACAAAAGATGAAAGTAGAGAGCCCTAAGCTTGCAGAGGACTGGCGTTATAAAGTTCGTACAATTTTAACAACATTATTTGAACAAAATTATGCAATCGTTCGCATGAAAAAGCATAAGGAATATGTTCATAGCTATCTGTTAGTCAGACGCTCCTTATTAGCTTTATAATAAGGATAAGGAGTGAAATCTTGTGAAACTAGAAGAGATTATAGTTAGACATATAAAAATGCCTATGAAAGCACCATTTACAACAAGCTTCGGTACTATTGATGAAAAAGAGCTCTTACTTATAGAAGCGAAAGATCAAACAGGGATTGTAGGATGGGGAGAAGCTGTTGCCTTTGTAACGCCTTGGTATACGGAAGAGACATTAAAAACAACATGGCATATGCTTGAAGACTTTTTGATTCCCATCTTGTTACATAAAGAGATTGGGCATCCGGATGAGGTGAGTACTTTGTTCTCCTCTATTCGTCGTAATTGTATGGCAAAGTCCTCGATTGAAGGAGCTGTATGGGATATTTATGCACAGCAGACAAAACAATCGCTTGCTCATGCGTTAGGTGGCGATAAAAGACGAATAGAGGTAGGCGTGAGTGTAGGCATTCAACCTTCCGCGAAAATATTAATTGATTTATTAAAAAGCCATTTAGAAAAGGGCTATAAACGTGTAAAAGTGAAAATAAAGCCTGGCCATGATGTAGAAGTGATACGTGCTATTCGAGCTGAAATGCCAGATTTGCCATTAATGGTAGATGCTAATTCTGCCTATACTTTAAATGATATGCATGTATTACAGCAACTTGATGCATTTAATCTACTAATGATCGAGCAACCATTAGCTGTAGATGATATTGTTGATCATGCTAAGCTACAACGAAAGTTAATAACACCTATTTGCTTAGATGAAAGTATTACCTGTTACGAAGATGCTCGAAAAGCGATAGAGCTTGGTAGTTGTGGTGTTATTAATATCAAAATAGGACGTGTTGGTGGTTTAACCGAAGCTAAGAGAATCCATGATTTATGTAAAAGAAATAATATTCCCGTTTGGTGTGGCGGTATGCTAGAAGCAGGAATCGGACGAGCGCATAATATTGCATTAACATCTCTCAGTAATTTTATATTGCCTGGAGATACTGCTGGCTCTAGCCATTATTGGTATGAAGATATTATTACCCCTGAAGTGGTTGTGGAAGATGGTTATATAAGTGTGCCACAAACTATAGGAATTGGATATATACCTAATTTGAAGGTAATTGAAAAGTTAACCATCAGCAAGAAGGTCTATCATTAAAGTGAAACTTCATTCAGTGGCCTAAAAAGAATATAAACATAACTAACGCTTGTTAGATCAACATGATGTTGCCCCGAACTAATCGGGTTTTTACGGGCAGATGATCCCCGACGAGATTTGCTTTGTTGACACGTGAAGCAGGGGGGCTTGTACCTGACGCTTTGCTTTCGGTACAGATAAATTACTGCCCGTTAATACGTGATAAACGAGGAGAGAAATGTTTGAAAAAGAGCTTGCAAATCGGTGGTGCCTATGTAGGAATTATCGTCGGTGCGGGATTTGCATCAGGACAGGAAATCGTATTATATTTTACGAGCTATGGCTTTAATGGGATTTATGGCGCACTTATCGCTACCTTTGGATTTGCCTTAGTAGGAATGTGTATTGCTCAAATTAGCTCAAGACTACGTACAACATCGCATAAGGATCTAATTTATCAAATTTCAGGTAATACTGTAGGTTTTGTGATGGATTATTTATTGTCGCTCTTCTTATTTGGGGTAGCAGTAATCATGTTTGCAGGGGCAGGAGCTACTTTTCAGCAAATGTTTGGACTACCAGTCTGGCTGGGGAGTATTTTTATGATTGTGCTTACGATAGCGACAGTCATGATGAATGTGAAAAGTATTATTAACATTATTGCTATTGCTACCCCTTATCTGCTAACAATTGTATCAATAATAGCTGTTTATTCATTAGCTACGATGGATTTAACCTTTGTCGAGCAAGCTGTTATCGCACAACAAGTACAGGTGAGTTCTAAAAGTTGGTGGGTTACGGCATTACTATATATGTCTTTTAATATCGGTGTGTGTTTTTCGCTTTTAACTGTTATGTGTGGGTCGGTCCGTAACGAAAAAGTTGCCGGGATGGGAGGCATTATTGGCGGGGTTTTGCTAGGTGCTTTAATTCTACTTATTAACCTTTCTCTACTTGCAAAAATGAATGTAGTTATTGGGATAAATATACCGATGTTAGCCTTAGCAAATGAGATTCATCCAATAGTAGGCTTACTGATGTCCATTTCACTATTAGGGATGATTTATAATACAGCGGTGGGGATGTTCTATTCATTCATGGTAAGATTTTTTAAGCCTAATAAGCCTAGTTTTAAGGTAGCTGTCTTCTTTATTGGAGGTTTGGGCTTTTTAGCAAGTCTTGCTGGTTTTACAACCCTTGTAGCAAAGGTATATGCTGTAATGGGATATGTCGGTTTTATATTAGTTCTTTTTATTATTTCAGCATGGCTAAGAGGAATTCGAAAAATAGTTTAAATTGATAAGGTAATTGAGAAAGAAATTGGTATTTTATTCTCAATTACCTTTTTATTTTTATGAAAAATTGTAGGAATATTGAATTTTTTTACTTCTGAAAACGGTAGAAATCTCAGGTACTCGGTTATTTATACTTGTTTTTTAGGGATTGATAAATAAAACGAGAATAATTCTCAATTGAAGGTTGACTGAGAATGGAAACATGCTTATAATGAGAATCGTGAGTAATGATAATCATTTTCATTAGAAAGTGAATTACGAGCAAAAATGAATCTACCGGGGATTACAATGAAAATAAGATATCTTTTAACAGCAACTGTGGTGTTGTCAATGGTGTCATTATTTATCGGTGTAGTGAACATTAAACCGAGTGACCTATTAGACTTCGAATCAGAAGAAACTAGACTATTCTTAATTAGTCGTGTACCGAGACTTGTAGCAATTTTGTTAGCAGGTGCAGGTATGAGTATTGCTGGTTTAATTATGCAAAGCTTAAGTAGGAACAAGTTCGTGTCACCAACAACAGCAGGTACTTTAGATGCTACAAAGTTGGGTGTACTAATTTCGATGATGTTTTTCTCAAATGTCACGTACTTTCAAAAAATTTCCTTCGCTTTCATATTTGCTTTGGCCGGCACATTATTGTTTATGCAAATATTAAATCGAATAAAGTTTAAAGATGCGATCTTTATACCACTTATTGGCTTAATGTTTGGGAATATTCTTTCGTCGATTACAACGTTTTTTGCGTATAAAGCAGATATTATCCAAAACATTTCTGCATGGTTACAGGGAGATTTCTCATTAATGATGAAAGGCCGATACGAGCTTTTATACATAAGTGTACCCGTGCTGATAATAGCTTACATTTATGCAAACCGTTTCACAGTGGCTGGAATGGGTGAGGATTTTGCGAAAAACCTTGGTCTCTCGTACAAATTCGTTGTGAATTTAGGTTTAGTGTTAGTGGCGCTTATTTCGACGACAGTGGTACTAACCGTTGGTGTGATTCCATTCCTTGGTTTAATCATTCCAAATATTATTTCGCTGTTCAAGGGGGATAATCTTGCTAAGACATTGCCTCATACAGCATTACTTGGTATGTCGTTCTTATTATTCTGCGACATATTAGGGCGTGTGCTGATTTTCCCTTATGAAATTCCAATTAGTATGACGGTCGGCGTCATCGGAAGTGCGATTTTCCTAATTATGTTGTTTAGGGGGAGAGCATATGCGTAATCGTACTAGGATGTTGATTTTAATCGGTCTAGCAGTAATTTTTATCTTACTGTATGTATTTTACGGGCTTAATGGTAACTATCATTATGCGTTCCCGCGCCGCCTCATTAAAGTAGTAGCGATGTCGTTAACAGGAGTAGCCATTGCGTATTCAACCGTGGTTTTCCAAACGATTACACATAATCGTATTTTAACGCCAAGTGTAATGGGACTTGATGCATTATATATGATGGTTCAAACATTCATCTATTTCTTCTTCGGCTCTATGTCGATCTTCGTCATTAATGCAAAATATAATTTTTTATTAGCTGTGTTAGCCATGGTTATCTTTGCGTTAATCTTTTATCGTGTATTGTTCAAGGAAGGAAAACGTCCGATTTATTTCTTGCTGCTTGTCGGTATGATTGTCGGAACATTTTTAGGAAGCGTAACAACGTTCTTCCAAGTATTGATTGACCCGAATGAATTTTTAAGCTTACAAAGTAAATTGTTTGCAAGTTTTAATAATGTTAATTCAGATTTAGTATGGCTTGCAGCTATTGTCATCATTATTACCTTTGTTTACGGCTGGCGTCACATGAGCCAATTAGACGTCATGTCACTTGGCCGTGATACAGCAATTAACCTAGGGGTACCTTACGATAAGCTTGTACAGCGTATGCTTATTCTATCTTCTATATTAATTGCAGTATCTACTGCACTTGTAGGGCCCATTACATTCTTTGGTTTAATTGTAGCGAATTTATCGTATCAGTTTTTCAAGACGTACAAGCATTCTGTGTTAATTGCAGGTTCTTGTATTATGAGCATAGTTGCTTTAGTCGGTGGACAGTGGATAGTCGAACGTATTTTTAACTTCGATACAACACTTAGCGTTATTATAAACTTCGTAGGTGGCGTGTATTTCATCTACTTATTATTGAAGGAAAGTAGGTCAGCAGGATGATCCAAGTAAAGGAACTATCTAAGTATTTTGGGAAAAAACCGGTCATTCAAGATGTCAGTGTCGATGTTGCACCGGGGAAGATTACTTCTTTTATCGGACCGAATGGTGCGGGTAAATCAACATTGCTTTCAATGGTAAGCCGTTTACTTAATGCAGACACTGGAGAAGTATTACTCGATAAATCAGATGTACGTCGTTGGAAATCAGATGATTTTGCGAAGCGGGTATCGATTTTAAAGCAATCAAACTACATGAATGTACGTCTTACGATTCGTGAGCTGGTGTCATTTGGCCGCTTTCCATATTCAAAAGGAAATTTAAAGCCAGAGGACGAGCAAAAGGTAGATGAGGCACTAGTATATATGAATTTAGAGGATATTCAGCACAATTATTTGGATGAATTATCAGGGGGTCAACGTCAACGTGCATTTATTGCAATGGTCATTGCGCAGGATACAGACTATATTTTGCTTGACGAGCCGTTGAACAATTTGGACATGAAGCACTCTGTGCAAATCATGAAAATTTTGCGAAAGCTTGTTGATGAACTAGGAAAAACGGTTGTCATCGTATTACACGATATTAACTTTGCCTCTGTATACTCTGATCATATCGTTGCCTTAAAAAATGGACGTGTTGTCAAAGACGGTCCAACAAATGACATTATTAACTCAGATGCGCTAAAAGAAATCTATGATATGGATATCCCCGTTCAAGAACAGAATGGTTGCCGTATTTGTGTGTACTTTAACTCATAGAAGTAATAGATCGTTAATCCATCAAAACTATAAAAAATATTTAAAAGGAGCTACTTTACAATGAAAAATTGGAAATTACTTACTCTATTAATGGCGATGATGCTATTAGTATTAGCTGCTTGCGGTTCAAAGGACGAAACAAAAGAAGAAGATAAAGGTGCTACAACTGATAATAAGCCAGCTGAGGAACAAAATGAAGAGGCTTCAGCTTACCCAATCACAATTCCAGGAAGCACAAGCGGTGAAAATACATTTGAAGAAGTAACTCTTAAAGAACAACCAAAGAAAGTTGTTGTATTTGACTACGGTTTCCTAGATACACTAGATGCACTAGGAGTTGAAGTTGCAGGGGTTCCTCAACAATCAGTGCCTAGCTATTTAAGCAAATATACTGAGACAACTTACGTAAATGTTGGTTCTTTAAAAGAGCCTGATTTTGAAGCAATTTCTTCAATGAATCCAGATATTATTTTCATTTCTGGTCGTCAAGCTGCTGCATATAAAGAATTATCTTCAATTGCACCTACAGTATTCGTTGGTGTTGATAACGCTAATTTCATGGATTCATTTAAAGTGAACGTTGAATTAGCTGGTAAGATCTTTGGTAAAGAGAAAGAAGCTGCTGATGCATTTGCAGCATATGAGGCAAAAGTAGAAGAAATCAAAGCGAAAACAGCTTCATCTGAAGACAAAGCTTTAATCGTTTTAGCCAATGAAGGTTCATTATCTGCATATGGTGCTGGGTCACGTTTCGGTGTGATTCATGACGTATATGGTGTAAAAGCTGCTGATGAAAAAATTGAAGTATCTACGCACGGTGCTAACGCTTCATTTGAATACGTACGTGATACAAACCCAGATATTTTATTCGTAGTTGACCGTGATGCTGCTGTAAATCCAGAAGGTGAGTCAGGTACAAAAGCTGCAATTGAAAACGAAATCGTTGGCGCTACAAACGCTGCTAAAAACGGTAAAATTTTCTACCTAGATCCACAAGTTTGGTACTTATCAGGTGGCGGATTAACTTCTGAAACTCAAAAAGTTAGTGACATTTTAAAGGCGTTTAACTAATATGTTTGTACAAATTAAACGTATGGTCGTTACTGAAGGGAATTCTGACAAAATTGTTGGGCGCTTTGGTGCTAAAAAAGATAGTCCAGCATTGCTTGAGCAACAACCAGGTTTTATTGATAAGCAAGTACTAGTAAAAAAAGTACGCCGTGGTGATGAAGAAGTGCTAATTATGGTTCGGTGGGAATCAGAAGAAGCGTGGAAAAATTGGGAGAAGAGTCCTGAGCATATTGCTGGTCATAAAGCAAATGCTGGTAAACCGAAACCTGATTTCATCATTGAAAGTGGACAAGAAGTTTATTATGTAAAAGGATAATAGCGTAAAGGTGTCTCGAAAGCTAATTTGAGGCACCTTTTTATGAGTTTGAGGGTAATTCGTTGATGTTCTTAGTAATAATTTCTTTCAGTTGAAGGGGGAAGGGGAGACATGCCTATTACAGTGTCATTCCCCAACTTTATTAAATAAATAAGAAGACCGACGGAAATATGAAGGAAGCAATAACAGCTATATTTAGCGGGTGTCCAAACATCCGCTGAAATAGAGGAACCCAGTCTAAAAAGGTGGCAACGACTGAGTGACCACATCGCGTTGGTCCAAAGCCTCTGGCGGATTCTGAACAAATTAATGTTTAATGGAAGCCTTGTTCCAAGTATTAAATGCAGTAGTAATATTTAAAGAGATACCATTTTCATTTATAGAAACACCCGTAAAATTTGCATTAGAGTAATTGGTTGCGCTTTTTGTTTCCATTACAGTTGTGAAGTTCCCTGATGAGAAGATATCAATTTCTAGAGCTGTATGATTAAAATAAACAGGTATGCCGACTGCTTCGGGTATATTTACTGCATTACCAATCGCTGAACTGCTAGCATTTTTGTGATTAGTTGTCCGCATGCATCGTGCATTTATAATACTACAGTGTGAAGAGGTATAGATTATAGGTGCATTTATGTTCAATCCAGAAGTAAATGGACTTATTAAAGGCAAAATAGATAAACTTTCTTCAGACACTCTTAAGATTCCATACGGTTCAATAAAAGAGTCTAGTTTGTGCTGAAAAGTATCCTCAAATCCAGGTATATCACAGATAAAATTTGCAGATATAGACTTGTTTTTATACTCTATTAAAGTTTCCTGATAAGCTTGTTGCTCAGCTTGAATGATTATTTGTTCGATATATTGTTGTTCACGTGATGGTTTTTTTATGGTCACTTCTTCCTCATTGACAGAAATTGCGCAGGAAAAAGTAGTCGTAAGTATTAAAACGTTTTCATTTACCCCATTTTTCATTTCAATCACTCCTAGTGTTGGAGAATTTCCTTTGTTGGTACGAATTTAGTTAATTTAAACTTTTCTTAATGTAAGCGTATCATCAACAAGAACGCCATTTCAATGGTGAATTTACGCCAAAAAATGGCGGTCAATCATACAACACCGCCATTTTTTTTACTACTTTTTAGCAAAAAAATGGCGTGCTTTCTACGAATACCGCCATTTTTTGGCGGTATTTATGTTTATTGTAGTAATGGAAAGTAGTATAGTTAAGAAAATATTTCCATTAACTTTGACTTGTATAGTATTATTTCCCATTAATCTATATAATATTTAGTAACCTAATTTAAAGGGGGAGAGGACTATTGAAGGGACTAGATGAACGCATTAATGAATCATTGGACATTCTTGTTGATAATGAGGCATTGATTGGTCGAGAATTACAATCAATGCTAAAAGGCTTTAAAGAAGAAAAAAGTACTGTAGGCTATTCATTTGGTAAGCTATGTTTTTGGCATTATGAAAAATTTGCAGATTATTTGAATGAGGACATTTATAAAGTTGCAGCAGCTATCGAACTTCTAATTTTGTCCTTTGATATTATCGATGACTTGCAGGATAAAGATTCAGATTATAGTTGGTGTAGAACACCTGAGGTATCATTAAATGCTGCTTTAGCAATGCTTGTTATGGCTTCTAGAACTATACGTGAAACTTCCTTTGAACACAAAAACACTGCGGTTCAAATACTGGAGGATTTTGCATTACAGAGTATTAACGGACAGCAGTTAGATTTACTTAATATTTGCAAAGATGAGCAAGCCTATATACAAATGATTGAGCAAAAATCAGGATCATTAACGGCTATGAGCTGCTTAATAGGTGAAGTGCTTGCAAAAGGGGAAGTATCTCCTCAAGTCGAAGAGTATGGAAAATACATAGGTATTATCCAACAAATTAAAAATGATATTCAAGGGTTAAAGACATGGGGCCCTAAAAATGATCTGCTCAATAAGAGATACTCTTTGCCTATTATTTATCTTTTATCACAAAAAAATGAGGTTTCAAAATCTGTAACTAACTATTATAATGATGATATAGTTGCATTTTTGGATAATATTGCTACTGAAAATGAGTTGACAAATGGCGGCGCCATAAGGTATGCAATTACTATTAAAAATGTCTACAAGTTTAAAGCGCTTAATATTCTGGAAAATGTGGCGATAAGTGAAGAAGGTAAAGAATACCTAAAAAAACTAATGAAATGAGGAGAGATTTGTATGATGAATGTTATACAGTATTTAGAACAAAATCCGGGCCTAGTTACACTATTAAAGAACCAAAAAGCCTCATTAATTGGAGTTTCGTCTGTAGAACAAAAAGCTATATTAGAAGCGTTTAGTGGTGATATAGTTTCAGAAAGTGATTTTTGGAATTAAAATCATTGAGTAATAAGTGGTTCTGGCCCGCTATAATTCTCTATCTAGTGATTGGCCTTTATCTAAACTATGTGAATTATAGCGCGCCTTATTTGGATATTAAGGTAGAAAAAGAGAATGGCAAATGGGGAGTGGCTCACCCTTATTTTAAAAACTGGGCAGAATGGGAAAGTATATCTCCAGATGATGTGATTTTAAGAGTAGATGGTATGCCAATCGATAATTTAAAACAGGTGAAATATAAATCTAAAATATTATCTGCTAATAGTATAACAATCATGAAACCTGATGGAGAAATAGTAGAGATACATATCAAACGTTTAGATATACCCCAGCAATTTTTCTATGTATTAATAATTCCAGCTTGCTATTATTTCTTAACGCTATTCATTACTATCTATCTACACTTTAAACAGAAAAATTCTAAGCTTACTAATTTGCTTATTCTTTTCATGCTAACTGTTTCAATAGCTTATGTAAGCGGTGGGGCCTCTGGTAGATTAAATGGAGTTGGAATTATAGTAAATCGTAGTAGTATGCTGTTATGTTTAGTTGTATTATTACATTTTCTGGAAAAATATTATACATTTGTAAAAATAAATTGGCTCTTTACTAAAAATATCAAATATTTTTATATATTACCTGTAATAGCCTGTTTATTAGGGAGTATCGGCTTTTTCTATCCTGCTTCGAATAATATTCTTTCAAATGTTGTATTAGCTCTTTTCTTCATTCTCCTGATTATTGTACTTAGTATATTATTGCTAAGCTATTTCAAATATAGCTCACCTCAGTTGAAAATTTTATTGAATACTATACTGATACCGTTTCTACCATTTCTTTTTTTATATACACTCCCTAAAATTTTAATTGATCAATATATACTGTCTGGTGAAGTTAGTGCTTTATTTTTATTACTAATTCCTTTTAGCTTTATCTTTACACAACTAACAGAGCGACTATTTGATATCGAATATCATATAACTAGACTACGTTACTATGTTATTTTTTCTCTAATTTTTACTTTGTGGTTTACAATCGGTTTGTATTGGATTGCAGGAAAATCTTTAACAATGACCGTAATGTCGGGTGTTTCTATTTTCACTTTTGTATCGCTAGTTGTGCTTTTTTACATAAAGGAGAAGGTCGATTATCGAAAACGGAAAATTTTATTTTCAACAAAAGGGGATTATATACATCAGTTATATACTGCGGTAGATAGAATTGGCAAAACGATTAAAATAGATGAGCTTTTAGAGAAATTTGCACAAGAGGTTTCACTACATCTTGAGCTAGAGCATATATTTGTATTGACCTATGACTATGACATAAACCAATTTACTTCAACGGTTGAGGGAAGGCCCCCGATTAATCATATGTTAATGGAAGATTTAAAATTAGGGGAAATACGTAAAATTGATAAGGTTTATCTAGCCTTCCTCCATCAAGATGCTCATTGTAAAAGAGCCTTAGTATTGGGACATAACAATTCAATTCATTTAAAAGATGAAGAGCTTTTATGGCTTGAATTGCTTTTATTATATGTAAATAATTTCATTGAAAATACAAAGATGGTGGAAGAACTGTTAGAGGAACTTAAGCATATGCGACAAGCAGATGATAGTCAATTACCTTGGTTAAACAAACTACTATGGTTAAGATTTGAAGAGGAGAAATATCAATTAGCGCAAGAATTACATGACACTAATCTACAAGAGCAGCTTCATATTGCTCGAGAGGTTGATGTTCTAATAAATACGAAAGATACGAAAGATATTCAGCAGAAGCTTGCAATGGTTCATAAGCAAATGGTTGCTTCTTTACATGATTTAAGAGCTTATTGTGAAAATCTCAAGCCGCCGTTATTAGATACATTAGGGCTAAATGCAGCCTTGGAGAAGCTTATTCGAAAAGTATCGGAAAGAGCTAATTTTATGTTGATTTATACGATAGATCGCCTTTACTTAGAGGATGAACGTATGAATTTAATGATCTATAGACTATTTCAAGAATTACTCAACAATGCTTTAAAACATTCCTATTCAACGACAGTTGAAATCCACCTTCGAGAGATGGAAGATGGATTTGAAATTCTCTACAAGGATGATGGAGTAGGCTGTAATGTTGATGATATTATTGTCACAGAATCGATGGGAATTCGAGGTATGCAAGAGCGTATAAAGGCCTTTAACGGGAATTTTTACATTGATTCGCAAGTTAATGAAGGGATGTCTATTAGAATTACAGTAAAAGAAGGAAGTGACACACTTGATTACGATGCTTATAGTGGATGATCACCCTATTGTGTTAGAGGGAACGAAGAATTTATTTCAAGAAAATGAAGATATTATAGTTGATACAGAAAGTGATGCCACTAATGTCATACAGAGAATTAAAAACAAACCCTATGATATCTACTTAATTGATATAAACATGCCGTTAGAAAATGGCATTCATTTAGCCCGTAACATTAAAGCTATCCAGTCAAATGCTTCAATTATCCTTTATACAGGTGATGATATTACTGATTATTATCCACTTATTTTAGAACGGAAAATAGAAGGGATTTTAGCTAAAACGGCATCTAAAGAACAAATATTACGGACTATCAGAGCGATTGCAAATGGTGAAATTGTTTTACCTCAAAATTTCTTGGACTTCCTCGACAATCGATTTAAATTACCAGATGCAAAGCTCGAGATACACTTAAATGAAAAAGAAAAGAAAATTTTAAGATTAATCGCTGAAGGTCACACGAATAAAGCAATTGCTATCGAACTAAATATTCCTCAGCGAACAACCGAAAGATATTTAACTCAGTTGTTTTCTTTGTTGAATGTAGACTCACGTACAGAGGCTGTTAGTCTTGCAGAAAAAATGAATTTACTATAGTTCATCTGTATGTTATACTCATTTTACATTGGTATATTTTTCTATAAAAAGGGAGAGTTTAGGCGACTTTAGAATACCATATTTTGTTTTGGGTAATTATACCTTGATGATAATTCTAAATACCTATTATTTTCTTAGTGCACCGCCATATTTTGGCGGTGTTTTTTAAATGTCCGCCAAATCGCGCCAAAAACCTTACCAAAGACCGCCAAAAAATTGGCGTAAACCCAACATTGAAATATCGGTGTTAGTACTGGTACGCTTAAGATAATCGTGGTTAAGTAGATTTGCTATAGTCTTAATAAGATTTCGATTAAAATATGCAGCCTGACTATCTATGAATAAAGTAGAGATTGTAGATTTTTTTAAAGTTACTAGCTAGTCAACATACTTCACCATAAAACTTTATATAAAGGTAGGGGTGTACTTTGAAAGTAGAACTTGAAAATTTATTTTCTATAGATGAATCTAGTCAAGATCAAGTCATTAAAGTTTATAATCGCTATGGAATTTTTATCGGTGCGCCTGAAATAAGAAAAAGAAAATTAAAGACATCGTTTAACCCTATTTTTACATTAAATGAAGATGTTACATATGAACATGTAGCAGCGTTATATAAATCACTGGAACATGAGCTGGGAATTGATTCAATCGGAGAACGTTTTTACTTTGATTTTTCAGATAGTGAATATGAGCAAGCATCATTGTTTACGTTAAACTCAACAGGGAATTCACCTGATATGTTTTTAGATGATAAAGGAACTTTATTTTCTATAAGCACCTATTGCCAGCATTGTGGACTCATGGAAAAAGAGCAACTTTCACCGTTAGTTATAGATACTACAGAAATGAAGGACCGTCATCTGGTACATGTTAGCGGATATTGGGTTGCTTCACAGGAATTAGTGACATTAATGAAACGTGAAAATATTAGAGGCTATGAACTTTTAGAGGTTATCCATCAAGGACCGGAAGAAGGGAAGCAAAAAGCTTATCAAATTATTCCAACGCAAGTACTACCGGAATGCAGCACTGAAAGAGTTAAATTGTATTTTGCGACAGAGCAACCTCCGTGTCGATGTGGGTTAAGTGGTGTTATCAACGGTCCTGATATGTATAAGTGCGAGGATTTAACAAGCTTAACAGGTGATGTATTCTTCTCGGCAGAATGGAGCCATGATGGAAGATATTTATATCGAAAAACTTTATTTAGTAGAAAGTTCAGAGAAGTAATTATCCAAAACAAGATATCTCGTGAAGTAAGAGGCGAGAAGGATAAAAACTTTGGACCAAAGGATTGGCTATTTGATCCTGTATTAAATGATTTAACTGAACAATGATACGAGGAAGTGTGTTTTTGTTTAAAAAATAATGCCTAAAGAAGTTGCAATTTTGTGGAGAAGCGACAGTCCAAGAAAAAGAAAGTAATTTAGTAGTTTCGGAATAAAAAAGCGAATGCACCTCTAGCCAATATGTTATGATGTGAAAAACAATAGCATGAATGCTTTGAGGTGAAGTATTATATGAAAAAATGGGTATATCCTTTGGCAGTATTAACATTCATTACTTTTTTTGTGTTACGAGTTACTTATCAAAGTAATGTAATCAAAAATTTTGATACAAAAATGGCAGATCTATTTTTCGATAATCGTTTTTTAGAGCTTTTTCATTATATAGGGGAACCGGTATTTGTAGTGTCTGTCGCCATAATTTTAATAGTGTATTTAGCTTGGAAGGTAGGAAATTACCGAGCCATATTATTTGTTTTGTTAACATTTGCGGGTGGGAATATACTTAATCAGTTATTGAAAAAATGGGTACATCGACCACGCCCTGAAATTGAAGCACAACTAACATCATTTAGCTTTCCATCTGGACATGCTATGACAGGTATCTTGTATTTATTTACAACTGCCTATATTTTATCTGAGAACAATAGCAAGGGGCGTAAAACTTTGCTTTGGCTTGGGGCAACTATATTAACTGTGCTAATTGGTATGTCTCGAGTTGCCGGTGCTCGTCATTTTGCTTCAGATGTGTTAGCTGGATGGAGTATGGGATATACTTGGTTTATCATCTGTGTCATTTGGTATGAACGTCGTAAGAGACATTTTAAAACGATAAATAGAGAGGGGGGCCATCTTCATTGAAGAGTGGCTCCCTTTGCTGTGTAAAAAAGCAAGTGGCTACTAAGATATTGCTCTTATTTCTATTAATTGGTGAAGATAATAATCAATGGGAATGAAGAAAACCCCATTGAATTAGTATCACTTAATAAGCTCTTTTATAGCATCTAAGCAGTCATAGAATGTCTCGAAAGGCTTATAAGGAAGATGAAGGTCTTCACAGCGTTTAATAAGGTGATCTCTGGCAAGGACTAGATCTGCTTGTTTTGCGGCTTCAAAATCAGAAAGGGAGTCTCCAATCACGATTTTAAAATGCTCTTTTTGTGCGACTTTACGTATGACACTTGGCTTGCAGCAGCCACAGCCTTGGGATTTAAATTTCGTACATTCCTTATCGCAGCTATTTGGATAGACTAGTTTAATTTGTTGCCCTGAAAAATCAGCACTATTACAATAAACACCTGAAAATGGGCCGTATCTTTTTAACAACGGCTCAATGAAAAAATCGACACCTCCACTGACAATATAAAACGGAATATGTTCCTCTTGTGCAAAGCGAACGAAATCGCCAAAGCCCTTGCGTATAATGGTTGTATCCAATAAATATTGAACAACAGCATCCTTTTGGTTGGCAGATAGTAGCTCGAACATTGCTGAAACACCATCTTTAAAGGTTATAGTTTTTTCCATCATAGACTTAGCAATTTTCTCAGACTCCTCCGGTACAAATTGCGTCATGAGCGAGATGATATTATCTGTTTCTGTTATAGTGCCATCAAAATCACAGAAAATAATTGGTTTCAAGGTACTTCCTCCTTAAGGAAAGCTCATTTCCGTTCTCTGCATAGTATCCTAACAGGCGATTTTACAATGTTTAGACCTTAATAGTATACCTTCAAGAAAAAACGTCTACCTTTTAGTAGACGTCCAACATACATTATTTAACTTGTACACCATGCTCATCGGCTTTTGTTAAGATAATGTGGTGCTCTGGAAATTGATTTTTCATGGCCATTACAAAATCATTAGCAATAGCGGTGGGGATAATAGAAATAAGTGTTGGTCCCGCTCCACTTAAAGCTGTTCCAAATGCTCCGTTAGCCTTCGCAGCCTCATGAATTTCTGTATATTGTGGAATCAGTTTGGCACGGAAAGGTTCATGGAATAAATCAGCCTCCATATAGTGACCTGCACGCTCAAAATCTCGTGCCATTAATGAAGCGGCCAACATATTAGCATTTGCTGAGGCATGTACTGCATATGCACGATCAAATTTTTCTGGTAAAACAGAACGAGATTCACTTGTTTTTAGTTCGATGTCGGGTACAAACACAACAAAGGAAGCATCAATATCATTTACATGGAATGTATCGACAACGCCGTTTTCATCCATTGAAGAAATTGTTAAGCCCCCTAAAACGGAGGCTGTAGCATTGTCTGGATGTCCTTCAATTTGTGAGGATAAATTGAGTTTATCCTGAACGGTTAAACCTAGCTTACAAACCTGGTTAGCAAGTTCAATCCCTGCAACGATAACGGCTGCACTGCTTCCTAAACCACGGGCTAATGGAAGTTCACTTGCCATTTCGACTCGGCAAGCAGGTAGCTGTTTACCGTATTGATCGGCAATTTTTTTAGCTATTACGTATAGTAAGTGCTCTTCAAGCTCAAACTTTTTAGGACCGTTCTCATCAAGGTGGATAATTTCCCATCTATCCTGTAAAGAAACAGTTAGTTTTAAGTATAGAGACAAGCCAAGTCCTATTGAATCAAAGCCGGGGCCAAGGTTGGCTGTGCTTCCAGGAACTGAGATTTGCCACATGTTACTCATAGTACGCCCTCGATGTATTTTCGAATTTCTTCTTCATCATTTTTAAGTGATACAACTTCAACAGTTGAGACACTCATCGCAGTATCAGGATCTTTCAATCCATTACCTGTGAAAATTGTAACAACTTTTGAGCCCTTTGCAATTTTTCCATTTTCAACCGATTTAATAACACCCGCTAATGAAGCCGCCGAACCTGGTTCAACGAAAATTCCTTCAGTTCCAGCAATTAATTTATACGCAGCTAAAATTTCTTCGTCTGTTACCGAATCAATGATTCCACCAGACTCATCGCGAGCTGCCTCAGCATATTTCCAGCTTGCAGGATTACCTATACGAATTGCTGTAGCCACAGTTTCTGGATTAGCAATTGGCTCGCCTTTTACAATAGCAGCTGCACCTTCTGCTTCAAAGCCAAACATCTTTGGTAAACCAGAGCCTTTTGCAGCGTCATATTCTTTAAAGCCTTTCCAGTATGCAGTAATGTTTCCTGCGTTACCGACAGGGATGCACAGATAATCTGGAGCTGCTCCTAAAGCATCTACAATTTCAAATGATGCTGTTTTTTGCCCTTCAATGCGGAATGGATTTACAGAGTTTACAAGTGCCACAGGAGTAATTTCACTTACTTGACGAACAATATTTAAGGCATCATCAAAATTACCATCGATTTCGATAATTTTGGCACCATACATTGTCGCCTGAGCTAGCTTGCCGAGGGCCACTTTTCCTTTAGGGATAACCACTATAGATTGGATTCCCGCTCGAGTTGCATAAGCTGCTGCTGCTGCTGATGTGTTACCTGTAGAAGCACAAATAACACATTTACTGCCTTCTTCGATTGCTTTAGCAACGGCAAACACCATACCGCGGTCTTTAAATGAACCTGTTGGATTTGCACCTTCGATTTTTCCGTAAAGCTCAATGCCAAGTTTTTTAGAGAGATTTACTAAATGTATAAGAGGCGTATTACCTTCATTTAAAGTTAGGGCAGGTGTATTTTCAGTTACGGGTAAAAATTGTTTATATTCTTCAATAAGGCCTTTCCACATAACGTTCACGATCTCCTTTTGTTCTTATAGAAAGAACAGTTGTTTTTGTATAAAAGACATTTTAACGCAAATCGCCCTGTGTTTTCAATAGCATTTCAGAAATTGTCTAAACAATTCGGTAATTTGAATTTTGCTTGTCACTTTCTTGAAACAACTGTATAGTAATATCGTAATGTAAAGTCAAGTGTAAAGACAGGTGGTTGAGATGACAATAAATACGGTTACAACGAATAAACCTCAACAATCCATTTCTCGCAATAAGCTTTTAGGAGTAGCGGGCGTAGGCTGGCTTTTCGATGCAATGGATGTTGGGATATTATCTTTTGTTATTGCGGCATTAGCAGCTGAGTGGGGATTAACCCCAAGTCAATCAGGCTGGATAGGTAGTATTAATTCGATTGGGATGGCTGTAGGTGCGCTCGTTTTCGGTGTGTTTGCCGATAAAGTAGGAAGAAAGCAAATTTTTATGTGGACTCTGGTGTTATTTTCTATCGCAAGTGGTTTATCCGCGTTTACAACTACTTTAACTGCTTTTATGGCACTGCGCTTTTTAGTAGGGATGGGGCTAGGCGGAGAATTGCCGGTTGCCTCAACGTTAGTTTCTGAGAGTGTTGAAGCCAAAGAACGTGGACGTGTCGTTGTTTTACTAGAAAGCTTCTGGGCAGCAGGATGGTTAATTGCTGCATTGATTTCATATTTTGTTATTCCTAGTTGGGGCTGGCGTGTCGCATTATTGTTAACGGCTATTCCAGCAATATATGCGATTTATCTTCGCTGGCATCTACCAGATTCGCCACAATTTACTGTGAAGACAGAGTCGAAGAAACGTAGTGTTGGGCAAAACATTCGAGATGTATGGTCGAAGAAATATGCACGTTCAACATTGATGCTATGGGTGCTATGGTTTACAGTTGTTTTCTCATATTACGGTATGTTTTTATGGCTTCCTAGTGTAATGGTTGGTAAAGGTTTTGATATGATTACGAGCTTCAAATACGTTCTTATTATGACACTTGCTCAGTTGCCAGGTTATTTTACTGCTGCATGGTTTATAGAAAAAATCGGACGGAAATTTGTACTTGTTTCCTATTTAATTGGAACAGCTGTAAGTGCTTTCATTTTTGGTAATGCTGATACTTTGGCAGTACTGTTAACATCTGGAATGTTTTTATCGTTCTTTAACTTAGGAGCATGGGGTGCACTTTATGCTTACACTCCTGAGCAATATCCGGCAATTATTCGTGGTACGGGTGTAGGAATGGCAGCAGCCGTTGGACGAATCGGTGGTATTTTCGGTCCTTTGTTAGTGGGATCATTATTAACAGCAGGTTATGATATCGGCTTCATTTTTGCTATTTTCTGTGGAGCAATCATTATCGGGGTTGTCGGCGTACTATTCTTAGGTAAAGAAACAAAGCAAATCGAATTAGAATAAACAAAACGAGGCTGGGACAAAACCTCAAGAATTAACAAAGAAGCCCGGGGAATTTTACGATCAGTAAAATTCCCCGGGCTTTGTATTTGAACATATAAATTT
>NZ_JBIWDH010000038.1:0-51211 GCF_044761885.1 Lysinibacillus sp. NPDC097231
CTCTTTGAACAATTGACTTCCATTGCCCACCAAACGCAGTGCGGTAGCTTTGAAGCTCTCACTTTTTTATGTCCACTTTCTTGACAGAAGACCAATAACGCTCAGGTGAGCAAAAAAATCGCTCGGGTATAAGGGAAATTCGCTCCGTTCAGTGAAGGAAATGCTCAGGTACAAGAGAAAACCGCTCCGTTCAGTGAAGGAAACGCTCAGGTACAAGAGAAAACCGCTCCGTTCATCAAAAGAACCGCTCAGGTACAAGAGAAAACCGCCGCTCCGGTCACTCAAAAGAATTGCTCAGTCCCAAGTACTAATAGGCGTATCTCTAATGTGTTAGAAAATGCATTATAAGCTACAAGCGTTAAAGCTGCTCAATAAGTCTCTGTAAATCATCTTTCGAACGAGGCATTTTTATGTTTTTCTCAAATAATTTCTTCTGTTGCAAGGCAATCGCCATTTCAAAGACCCATGGGCGCTCTAGATGGGCTTTTTCAAGTAATTCCTCTTGGTAGAAGAGTTCAACAGGATCCCCATTATAAATGATTTTTCCAGCTTCCATAACAATTATTTGATCTGCCCATTCATAGGCCAAAGGGATGTCATGGGTCGCCATTAAGATGGTACGTTCCTCATTCTCTAATTTCGCTAAATACTGTAAAACTTGAGCAGCATAATAATTATCTAATCCAGCTGTAGGTTCATCTAATAATAGAACAGATGGTTCCATGGCTAGTACACCAGCCATTGCGACACGTTTTTTCTGTCCGACACTTAAAAAATGTATCGGTTTATCGAGCAACGCTTCAACCTCAGTTTGAGCAACAGCCCATGCTATTTTCTCTTCAATCTTTTCAGTAGTCCAACCAAGATTCAAAGGTCCAAACGCAATATCCTGCTTAACGGTACCAGAAAAAAGCTGGTTGTCCGCATCCTGAAAAACAATACCAACCTGCTGACGTAATTCTTTTAATGCTTTTCTGCTATAGTGAAGTTCTTTACCACAAAAGGATATACTGCCAGTAGTTGGCTGTAAAATGCCATTTAAATGCTGAAACAACGTCGATTTTCCGGCTCCGTTATGACCAAGTAAGGCAATTTTTTTGCCCTTTGGAATTTGCAGTGAAATATCTGTTAATGCATGAGTTCCATCTGCATAGGCATAGGATAATTGTTTTAATTCAAAGTATAAATCTGTCATCATTAGAAAACCCCTCCATAAATGATGAGAAATACAAAAATAGCGGCAATCCCAAACCAGTTTTTCGTGCTATAGGTAACATCCTCTTGCCAATAAACAGTTTCACCACCGCGTGCCTGCATCGCATTGTTTAGTTCACGACTTCGTTGGAACATCTCAGCTAATAACGCCGCAATCAGCATTGATACAGAGCGTAGCCATTGCTTAGGGGAGTGGTAACCAAGCCGAGCCTGCTGAGCGAGGTGAATTTTTTGCATGCTGTCTAGAAAAATAAAAATAAAACGATACGTTAATTCTACTAGCTCCACGAATAAAACGGGAAGCCGCCATTGTCGCAGAACATGACAAATAGATTGTACGGATGTCGTGAGAATTAAAAAATATAAACAGCTAATGCTACCAAGAACGATGAAGAAAAGCTGCTTTGCTGTTTCTATGCTCGCGCTACCGACAAAAATGGTCAGACCTTTAAAAGAAAATGACCAAATGTAAGTAGGGAGCGTGCTTGTCGAGGGCGCTATAGAAATTAAAATGGACACTAAGCTAGACAGTAAAAAAAATCCCGGTAGCAATAGTAATTTTACGTAATATTTAATAGGGATTTTTGCGCCTACAATGATAAAAGCACTCATTACAATAAATGTAATGAGTGAAATCCGTTCATCTCTCATGATAAGCGACAATAATAGTAATCCTAGGGAAAATGTCATTTTTTCTAGCGGATGAATCGATACTAGCTTATTCAAATATGCATACTTGTCAATGAGTAACATCGGCTTAACCCTCTTTATGTTTGCCGCGCATCAAGCCGATAAAATAGCCGATAAAACCAGCGCCTATAGCAGCTTGTAGTGCGAATAATAAGCTTTCAATTTCACCACTTGGTGGCTCCCATAAGCTTTCAAACCATGGCTCGTAGTCAGCATTTATTTCACCAATTGCTGCTTCCGCTTCACCGTCAGCCCCTTCAAATTCTGCTCCCTTTTGTACGAAAAGTGGGATGATTGCCAATAACACAACAATTGCTAATAACAGTAGATTTTTTTTCATTCTAGTGTGCCTCCTTTGTTGAGAAAACACGTAAGGCTTTTAATTCGCTCACATTGTATTTTTTCAAGAAATTTATCACGACTACTGTTAAAATCCCTTCACTAACAGCAAGCGGAATTTGAGTTATCGCAAATATACCAGCGAACTTTGTAAATGAAGCCATAAAGCCTCCTACCTCAGAAGGGAAGGCAAGAGCTAGTTGTACCGAAGTGATAACATATGTACCTAGATCACCAAGCATTGCAGCTAAAAACACAGCTACAGAAAACGATAAACCCATTTTTTGCGAGCCTTTAAATACATAATAAGCAATTATCGGGCCAGCAATTGCCATGGAAAAGGCGTTTGCACCTAAAGTTGTAAGCCCCCCATGTGCTAAAAGTAAAGCTTGGAATAATAATACGATTGTTCCAATTACACTCATAGCCAATGGTCCAAAAAGAACAGTACCAAGCCCAACACCAGTTGGGTGCGAGCAACTTCCCGTTACAGACGGGATCTTTAATGCTGAAAGCACAAATGCAAAGGCACCTGATAGACCTAGTATCATTTTTGTTTCAGGATTTTCATCAATTGTTTTGCGAATTGAACGTAATCCTAAAATAATAAATGGAATCGAAATGACCCACCAAAAAATGGCCCATTCCATTGGTAAAAAGCCCTCCATGATATGCATGGCGAATGCACGATTTGGCACGAATAAAAATGCCAGTAAGAAATAACTAAGTTTCCAACCAGAGAATTTCAATATTGCTCCTCCTCACATTTAATTTTTTCGATTGTAGCGTGCGTTAATCAATTTCGCCTTAGCGTAATTGTTGCTGGCGCTTCGCTTTCGCACAGAAAACATTTGTTGCTGGCGCTTCGCTTTCGCTACAGAAAACATTTGTTGAATAAAGATAAAAAAAAAGCACTTCTCCGAAATTGGAAAAGTGCATAGCTAAAAAAGCAAATAAAATTCTAATCTGCTTAGCCGCACACCCATCCTCGTAGGCTGAAACGATCACATATTTTTCGGCAGGTCTCCTGGCTTTAGTTCATCGTTTTATAGGTCTTCCCATCTCTTTGACAGTGACATCATCTATAAAACTCCCTAGTACAGTGGCGGGACCGCGCCGGACTTAAACCGGCTTCCCTTTTAAGCGAAATGGTTATCATTCCGCACCGAAAAAAGATGAAATTGTGAGATTTCACGACAAAGTGTAACACGCTTTTCCATAAATATGCTATCTTTTTTATGAAAAAAATTTTTAAATTAAATGTCAATGTAGAAAATTTTAAAAATGTTCCCTCTTTGGATATTTGATGGGTATTTTAATAAAAATGTCACAAATAAAAAAAGAAATATTGAAATTTTAAAATAATAAGACTATGATAGAAACAGTTTTCTATTCATTTACCAGAAATATAATTTAATATAAAAACATCAATAAGTGCTCGATTACTTCGAGATAATAGGGAAATCGGTGAGAATCCGATACAGCCCCCGCTACTGTAATAGCTGATGAAATCGCAAAAGCCACTAGTTTGAAACTTGGGAAGGCGCGAAAGTAAAAGGAAGCTTAAGTCAGGAAACCTGCTTATATGATGATGCATGTAAACTTTTCGGAGGGAGAAGTTGAAGCGAGAGCGAGTACCTGTATATATTCGTTTTTATTTAGCTTCTACAAAACCTTTACTCTTCGTCTAGAGTAAAGGTTTTTTTCTTTTTCCTAAAAGTATTTGAGGGGAGAACAACGATGACAACTTGGAATTTAGAGGGTATGAAAACGCATCTTTTTATTTGCAACGGCAGTAGCTGTATGAATAAAGATGCAGAGGACATTACCCAAGCTATCCGTGACGAAATACAGATACAAGCGCTTGATAAAGAAATACATACGACAAGAACACGTTGTAATGGCAGATGCAAGGATGCTTGTGTTGTCATTGCCTATCCACAAGGGAATTGGTACCGTGTGCCGACAACGGAGCATGGAAGAGCCCTGGTGCAAGATTTACAGCATGAACTATTACATCAGGAGCATGTCTTTACACTTCGTGAAGGTACGTTACAGCGGACAGCTCAAACGACAGCTATTAAAGGCATCGAAAAGGTGAAAGAGGGGTAACAACATGGCGCAAAAAGGGAAGATTTTCGTAGTTGGCTTTGGACCTGGAGATTTTAATCATATTACGCATCGTGCTGTAGAGGCATTACAGCAAAG
Organism: Lysinibacillus sp. NPDC097231; assembly: GCF_044761885.1. Classification (NCBI taxonomy): domain Bacteria; kingdom Bacillati; phylum Bacillota; class Bacilli; order Caryophanales; family Bacillaceae; genus Lysinibacillus; species Lysinibacillus sp. NPDC097231. The sequence goes on from NZ_JBIWDH010000038.1 coordinate 4,453, forward strand.
TGATATGATCATTGGCTATAAAACCTATGTGGAGCTTATTCAGGATTTAGTAAGTGCCAAGGCGATCGTTAGTACAGGTATGACAGAAGAAGTTTCACGTGCACAGGAAGCGGTGCGCCAAGCGGAGGCAGGGAGTATCGTATCGGTTATTTCCAGTGGTGATTCAGGTGTTTATGGAATGGCTGGATTAGTGTATGAGGTATTAATCGAGCTAGGTTGGACAGAAGCAACTGGTGTTGAGGTAGAGATTGTTCCAGGTATTTCTGCTATTAATTCGTGTGCTAGTTTACTAGGTGCTCCGATTATGCATGATGCCTGTACCATTAGTTTGAGTGACCATTTAACACCTTGGAATTTAATTGCGAAACGAGTAGAAGCTGCTGCAATGGCGGATTTTGTTATTGCACTTTATAACCCAAAGAGTGGTCGTCGTACGAGACAAATTGTAGAGGCACAGCGAATTTTATTAGAATATCGTTCGCCAGATACACCGGTGGGACTTGTCAAAAGCGCGTATCGTGACCGCCAGGAAATTACGATGACCACTTTAGCAGAAATGCTTAAACATGATATCGGCATGTTGACAACGGTTATTATCGGGAATTCATCTACGTTCTTCTATGACAATAAAATGATTACACCGCGTGGATATCAGCGCAAATATACACTTGGTGAAGAAAAACAACCGCTACGACCACATCAACGTCTGAGAGAAGAAAATGAACCATGGGCAATGAATCAAGAAACAGGACAAGCGCGTAATGATTTTGCGACAGACCCAAATGCAAATCGTATACAGCCCAGTTTAGCTATAACACCTGATCCAAATCCTAAAAAAACATCACTTGAAATGGCGACAAAAGCTCTAGCGATGGTGAAGGGAACGGATGCCGTAAAGATAACACCTAAGCTTGTTCAACAACAAATTGAATCCATTTTTGAATTAGCTGTTAGTCCAGGGGTAGCCAATAAGTTTTTTACGCCTCAACAAATGATGACGTTAGCTGAGGTAGTTGGAGAAGAAGGAACGATGGAGTATACACCAGACCATCAAATTCATTTGAAAATTCCAACGACTGAACCAGAAGAGATTACAGCAAAGCTCCATGAAGTGGGCTTTTTACTAGCACCAATTGGTGATGTGCTGTCACTAAAGGCTTGTGATTTCTGTTATGGGGAAAAGACCGATTCGATTCCATATGCCGAAGAAATTCAAGAAAAGCTTGGAGGTTTGTCATTACCGAAAACATTAAATATTGGCTTTAATGGCTGCGGAATGGCATGTTATCGCGCAGTATTTGATGATATTGGCATTGTTTATCGTAAAAGTAAATTTGATGTTTTTATTGGTGCTAAGCCAGTTGGTCGTACAGCACATGCGGCGCAGCCTGTTGTGGAGGGCTTAGAACCTGAACAGCTGATCCCGCTTATCACAAATATTATTGAAGAGTATAAAGCAAATGCACATCCAAATGAACGTTTGTTTAAATACTTTAAGCGTGTAAAAAAGATACTACATTTTACGTATCAGGATATGTCTTCAAAAATAAAAGTAGAGCCAGCTCCGTGCGGCGATTAGTGAGGAGTTATTGATAATGAAAGCAATTTTATTTGTCGGCCATGGGAGCCGTTTAGCAGCAGGAAATGATGAGGTACGCACGTTTATCAAGCAAATGACACCTCGTATTGATGCTAGCTTTTTAGTAGAAACATGTTTCCTAGAGTTTGCTTCACCAAATATTGAAGAAGGTATTACAAATTGTGTGAAGAAGGGTGCAACAGAGGTGCATGTGATTCCGATTATTCTGCTTCATGCTGGACATTCAAAACTGCATATTCCTGCAGAAATCGAACATGCACGCGAGCACTATCCACATATTACATTCACATATGGGCAAACAATCGGTATCCATGAAGAAATATTTGCTATTTTAGAGGATCGTTTAGCTGAAATCGGTTTTAATGCTGAAGAAGAGCATAAGGATACAGCGATTTTATTAATTGCACGAGGGGGTAGTGACCCTTATGCGAATGGAGATTTTTATAAAATTACGCGTCTTTTATGGGAAAAGCTACCTGTTCAGTATGTGGAAAGTGCCTTTATGGGTGTAACAGATCCTCGTGTTGAAGAGGGAATGGAACGCTGTGTCAAACTTGGTGCAAAAAAAATCATTATGCTACCGTACTTTTTATTCACTGGTATCTTAATGGAACGTATGAATGTTATGAGCAAGCAATTTAACGAAAAATATCCAGAATGTGATATTCAAATTGCTAACTATTTTGGCTATCATGAACGCTTACAAAATGTGTTATTAGAGCGTATTGAGCAAGCAGTGAATGGTACATCGACAGGTATGCAGGATTTAGAAAATTATCGTGCCTATGCGGCGGTACATGGACATGCACATCATCATCACCATCATGACCACGATCATGGACATGACCATCATCACCATGATCATGCAGAGGAGACAGTGAAATGATTTTCATGTTGGCAGGGACGAGTGATGCCAGGAATTTAGCACTTGAATTACAGTCAGCGGGATTTGCTGTGACGGCAACGGTCGTTACTGAATCAGCAGCCTCAAGCCTTGCAGAAGTGGGACTTCCACATTTGATCGGTCGATTAACGGCGGAGGAAATGACAACAATTATTACGGAACAAGGGTACCGTTTAGTTGTAGATGCCTCCCATCCATTTGCCGAAGAAGCTTCAAAAAATGCTATGGCTGCGGCTGAGCAAGCAAATGTTCCGTATATTCGCTATGAACGTGCGCACGAGCACTATTCCCATACTCTTATTACGGTTGTGAAAGATTATGAGGAGGCTGCAAATTTAGCAGCGGAAAAACGTGGAGTCATTATGCTAACAACGGGCAGTAAAACGCTGGCGACATTTACAAAGGTGTTACATGGCTTAGAAAATACACGACTGATTGCACGTATGCTTCCTCGACTCGATAATATGGAAAAATGTGAGGCACTTGGTGTGGCTCAAAGAGATATTGTTGCTATACAGGGCCCTTTTTCAAAGGAATTAAATGAAGCTCTATTCCGTCAGTACGATGTGACATTAATGATTACAAAAGAGAGTGGTAAAGTTGGCTCTGTCGATGAAAAGCTAGAGGCTGCTCTCGCATGTGGCATTGAAACGATTTTAATCGCAAGACCAAATATTAAATATGGGCAGCAGTATTCAACATTTGAGGAAGTACAACAGGCTGTCCAAAACACAATTTAGGAGGCAATCCAGATGGACTTTAAAACAGATTTTAAACCACTAACAGTAGACCCAGACAAAATTTACGATTATAGTTTTTCGATTATTGCTGAGGAGATGGGCGAACATGATTTCTCAGAAGATGAGTGGAAAATTGTTCGTCGTATCATCCATGCATCTGCTGATTTTGAGCTAGGTCGAAGCGTTATTATTACACCAGGAGCGATTGAGGCAGGTATTAAGTCAATCCTTGCCGGACGTCATGTTATCGCAGATGTGCAAATGATTGAAAGTGGCTCAGGGAAAAAACGCTTCCAAAAGCATGGTGGTGATCTACACTGCTATATTGCAGATGAAGACGTAGCGACAGAAGCAAAAAAACAAAATACAACGCGTGCCATTATCTCTATGCAAAAGGCAGCTAAATTACATGAAGGTGGAATTTATGCCATTGGTAATGCACCGACAGCACTGCTTGAATTGATTCGCTTAATTAAAGAAGGCTTAGCGAAACCAGATTTAATTATCGGTATGCCAGTTGGTTTTGTATCGGCTGCTGAATCGAAGGAAGAGCTATTAAAACTAGAAGGTATTCCGTATATTACAAATGTTGGTCGTAAAGGCGGTAGTACAGTGACGGTTGCCGCATTGAATGCTGTCTCACTTTTAGCGGATGAACAGGCGAAAAAATAATGGAGCGGAAGCCTAAAAAGGATCCCAAGGACATGCGTCACGGTTATACAACGGGAGCCTGTGCAACTGCAGTAACGAAGGCCGCATTACTTGCTTTAATTACAAATGAAGTGCAAGAAACAAGTACCATTCATTTGCCGATCGGACGAGATGCGACCTTTACGATAGAAAAATGTACATTTCGGAATGATGCTGTAAGCTGTGAAACGATTAAAGATGCAGGTGATGACCCAGATGCAACACATAAAGCACTCATTATTGGCACAGTAAGCTGGGCGGATATGCCGGGCATTCATTTGGACGGTGGAATTGGTGTCGGGCGCGTAACAAAGCCCGGCTTACCAGTACCTGTCGGAGAAGCAGCCATCAATCCTGTACCACGAAAGATGATTCATAGTACGGTTCAAAGCGTACTTGATGAATTTCAAATTAAACGAGGCGTTAGCGTTGTTATTTCCGTTCCTGAGGGGGAGGAAATTGCGAAAAAAACATTAAATGGACGACTTGGTATCATTGGAGGCATCTCCATCTTAGGCACAAGGGGAACCGTCGTGCCTTTTTCGAGTTCCGCATACATGGCAAGTATTGTCCAAGCTATTAGTGTTGCAAAGGCAGCAGGCTGTGAGCACTTAGTCGTGACGACAGGGGGACGTAGTGAAAAGTTTGGCATGGCACAGTACCCTGATTTACCAGAGGAAGCGTTTATCGAAATGGGCGACTTTGTTGGTTTTACTTTAAAGCATTGTAAGCGCCTTGGTATCAAGCAAGTATCGCTTGTTGGCATGATGGGGAAATTTTCGAAGGTGGCACAAGGTGTCATGATGGTGCACTCCAAAAGTGCTCCTATTGATTTTAACTTTTTAGCTCAATTAGCAGTGGATATAGGTGCGGATGAAGAAACCGTTACGAACGTACGAGAGGCAAACACTGCTTCACAGGTCGGAGAAATTATGGCAGAAAAGGGCTATGATGCATTCTTTAACCACTTATGTGAAGCTTGCTGTTATTCATCATTACATCACATTAAGGGCGGTTTAACGCTTTCCACATCGATCTATTCGATGCAGGGACAATTATTAGGAAGGGCTGATGACATTGCATCGATCGATGAAATTAATTGGGATCGGGGATAACGGACAAGAAAGCTTGCTACCGCAATACGTGCAGTGGATTGAAGACTGTGAGGTACTTGTTGGTGGGGAGCGTGTTCTAGAATTTTTCCCGAACTTTACTGGTGAAAAAATTTTGATTAAAGGTGGTCTTTCAGCGCTTGTTGAAAGATTATCTACAGAAACAAGAAATACAGTGATCTTAGCGTCTGGTGATCCATTATTTTACGGCATCGGTGGTTATTTAGCGAAGAAGCTAGACATTGAAGTTTATCCATATATGAGCTCGGTACAGCTTGCTTTTTCTAAGATGGGAGAAAGCTGGCAGGATGCTTATGTCACAAGTATTCATGGGCGCTCTATGAAAGGCTTAGCACAACGTATTGATGGTAAAAAGAAAGTGGCACTGCTAACAGATAAAGAAAATAACCCAAATGCGCTAGGAAATTATTTAAAGCATTTTGGCATGACAGAATACCGTGCATTTGTGGCAGAAAACTTACAGGGCACAAATGAAAAATTCGCTTGGTATTCGCTTGATGAATTAGAAATGGCTTATTTTTCTCCTTTAAATGTTGTCATTCTACAGCAAACCTCAGTACCGAAACGCTATGCACTCGGTATTGATGATGAAGAATTCTCACAGCGTAAGCCAGATAAAGGGCTTATTACGAAAAAAGAAATTCGTGTTTTAAGTTTACAAGCAATGCAGCTACAAATAGATAGCATCATTTGGGACGTTGGTACATGTACGGGTTCGATGGCCATTGAGGCAGGCAAGCTTGCGCCAGAAGGTCAAATATTTGCAGTGGAGAAAAACGCTCCTGATTTAGAAAATTGCCTGCAAAATCAGCAAAAGTTCCGTGTAGATATTACAGCTATTCATAGTAAAGCGCCAGCAGGACTTGAAAACTTCCCTGATCCGGATGCGATTTTTATCGGCGGTACAGGTGGAGAAATGGTGGAGTTATTACAATTGTGCTGTACACGCTTAAAGCCAAATGGTCGTATTGTATTGAATGCTGCAACAATTGAAAATTTATATAAGGCTGTCGAAGCGTTTAAGGCTTGTGGCTTTACAGTAGACATCTTACAGGCACAGCTTGCACGCAGTAAACCAATTTTAGATATGACACGTTTTGTTCCATTAAATCCGATTTATATTATCACGGCATACCGAAAGGAAGAAAATTATGAGTAATCTTGGTATTTTATATGGCTTAGGTGTAGGTCCTGGCGATCCAGAATTAATTACAGTCAAGGCATTCCGTGTCATTCAGGAATCTCCTGTTATTGCTTATCCGAAAAAATTAAAAGGCAGTAAAAGCTATGCACATCGTATTGTAGATGTCTATATTAATCCAGAAGAAAAGGATATGCTTGGCCTAGTATTTCCAATGACAAAGGATGAGGCTGTATTAGAGCGTGAATGGACGAAATCAGTTGAGCTTGTTTATGGAAAATTAAAAGAGGGCAAGGATGTTGCCTTTGTAACAGAAGGGGACCCATTATTATATAGTACGTTCATCCATATGATGAAGCTTATGCAGGACATGCACCCAGAGGTTGAAATTCGAACAGTTCCAGGGATTTCTTCGTTCAATGGCTCAGCATCACGACTAGGTATTGCGTTAGCAGATGGCGATGACCGTGTTGCGATTGTCCCAGCCCATGATGACTATGATGCAATGCGTGAAGTGATAGAAAGTCACGATGCAGTGGTGTTCATTAAAGTAGCGAAGGTTATTGATTTAATGCTTGAGGTGCTACGTGATTTAGATTTACTTGATAAGGCATCAGTCGTAACAAAAGTAACGTCTGACGAGGAAATTATTTGGGATGTGCGCGAGCTAGATGGTGTCGATCTAGAATATTTAACATTAATGGTGGTGCGTAAATAATGAAGAAAATATATATTGTGGGAGCTGGTCCTGGTGATCCAGATTTAATTACAGTAAAAGGTTTACATATATTACAAACCGCAGACGTGGTGATGTATACAGATTCATTAGTAAATGAAGATCTTATTGCAAAGGCACGACCAGATGCAGAGGTTATTCGTACGGCAGGTATGCATTTAGAGGAAATGGTAGCGGTCATGGTAGATCGCGTTAAGGCGGGGAAGGTAGTAGCTCGTATGCATACGGGAGATCCTGCAATGTACGGCGCTATTATGGAGCAGGTAGCTCTATTAAAGAAGGAAGGCATTGGCTATGAGGTGATTCCTGGTGTGAGCTCTGTCTTTGCTTCCGCAGCGGCAATCGGAGCAGAATTAACAATACCTGATTTAACACAAACCCTTATTTTAACACGTGCTGAAGGACGTACTCCTGTACCAGAATTTGAAAAGCTACGCGATTTAGCGAGTCATCACTGTACAATTGCATTATTCCTGAGTGCAACGTTAACAAAGAAAATAGTAAAAGAACTACAGAATGCTGGCTGGGCTGATGATACACCAGTAGCTGTTATTCAAAGAGCTTCTTGGCCAGATCAAAAAATTGTACGTACAACATTAATTGAACTGGATGAAGCAATGCGTGTGAACGGTATTCGTAAGCATGCGATGATTTTAGCTGGCTGGGCATTAGATCCGAATATTCATGATAAGGATCAATATCGTTCGAAATTATATGATGCTACTTTCACACATGGCTTTAGAAAAGGTGTGAAGACAAGTGATTGAGTTACAAGAGGGCGTATTGCCAGAGGTTGATCAACGAAATCCTTATGCTGTTGTGGCAATCACAAAGCATGGTGTGCAAATCGGACGTCGCCTGCAGCATACTTTTGCAGCGAGTGATTTATATTACATGAGTAAATTTGAGCAGGGCGATGAAGCAAAAAAGCATATTCAAATGTTTACAGGTACTGTACGTCTGCTACTGCCAACTCTTTTTAAGCAATATAAAGGCTTAATTTTAATCATTTCCCTTGGTGCAGTTGTGCGCATGATTGCCCCAATTTTAAAGGATAAAAAGACTGATCCAGGCGTTGTTGTCATTGATGACCGTGGTGAAAATGTGATTAGCGTGTTATCTGGACATCTAGGTGGTGCCAATGAACTGACACATGAAGTAGCCGCAGCAATTGGTGCAAACCCGATTATAACGACAGCTTCGGATGTCCAAAAAACGATTCCGGTAGATTTATTTGGCGCACGTTTTGGCTGGGTATGGGACAGTGCCGATAAACTGACACCGGTAAGTGCATCAGTTGTCAACGAGGAGCACGTAGCCGTCGTGCAGGAAGCGGGTGAGCGCGACTGGTGGATGCGTGATACGCCAATGCCGGAGCAAATTAAAATTTATCCGTCAACACAATCTGCGATCAAAGCAAAACCACATGCTACATTGCTGATTACAGATCGCATTATAGAACCAGAGGAAGAAGTGCTTCTTGAAAATGGTGTGATTTATCGACCTAAATCAGTTATCCTTGGCATGGGTTGTAATCGTGGTACATCCGTGGAGGAAATTGAACAGGTGATTGATGAAACACTTGCGGAGCTTAAACTTTCGAAAAAAAGTATCAAGGCATTATGTACAATTGATTTAAAGAAAGATGAGCAATGCTTCCTTGAGATAACGAAAAAATATGACTGGGAATTCGTTACGTATTCACCTGGCGAATTAAACGAAATTGATTTTCCATCACCTTCGGAAACAGTCTTTAAATATACAGGAGCATACGGCGTGAGTGAGCCTGCTGCAATGCGTTATGCACAGGTTGATTCACTTGTTTTACAGAAGAAAAAATCGGGCAATGCTACGATTTCTGTCGCTAGATTAACATTTTAAGGAGGAAGCCTATGCAAACAAATCGCTTTGTACTCGCTGGTACTGGCAGTGGGGTTGGTAAAACGACTTTTACCATCGGGCTAATGAAAGCATTACAGGAAAAAGGTAAGACTGTGCAGGGCTTTAAATGTGGCCCCGATTATATTGATCCAACCTATCATACTGCTGTAACAGGACGGGTATCACGAAATATCGATAGTTGGATGTTTTCACATGAAGCAGTGCGGGATATTGTCGCACGAGCAAGCATGGATGCAGATGTCTCTATTATTGAAGGGGTGATGGGCTTTTATGATGGAAAAAGTCCATTATCGGATGCTGGCTCTGCAGCAGACATTAGTGTTGTAACAGAAAGCCCTGTAATTTTAATTGTCAATTGTGCAAGTATGGCACGCAGTGTAGCGGCAGTTGTGAAAGGTTTTCAATTGTTGTCGGATAAACCGAATATTGTTGGTGTAATTGCCAACCAAGTCGGTAGTGTCGGTCATTATGAGATTGCAAAAGCTGCTATTGAGCAGGAGTGCGGTATCCCAGTTATCGGCTACATGAAGCGCGAGGAAGGAATCGATATTCCAAGTCGCCATTTAGGGCTAGTGCCTGCGATTGAACGAGGAGAACTTGATACATTTTTTGATAAACTAGGTTCCCTGATGGCAGAGACACTTGATTTAGATCAATTGCTTGACTTAACAAAGGCTCCTGTTCTACAAGAATCAGGGCAATTATTTGCAGAAGAACCATACCAAAATATTTGTATTGCTGTAGCAAAGGATGCCGCGTTTAACTTCTATTATGAAGAAAATTTGGCTCTACTTCGTGCAAAAGGAGCAAAGCTGCAATTTTTCTCACCACTTGCGAATGAACCTGTTCCTGCTGAAGCAGATGGATTGTATATAGGTGGGGGTTTCCCAGAAGAATTTGCGGATATTTTGTCGGAAAATTCGGATGCTAAAAAATCTATTCGTGAAGCAATTGCCAAAGGTTTACCAACATTAGCCGAATGTGGAGGCTTCATGTATTTGACGGAGGCTATTACAAATAGTAATGGTCATCGTTATGAGATGGTAGGTGTTATTCCAGGTGAAGTAGCGATGCAAACAAAGCTAGCGGCTCTCGGCTATCGTGAAATTTTTGGTACACAAAATAATTTCTTAATTGCTTCAGATGAAGCAGCAAAGGGACATGAATTCCACTATTCAACATATAGCGGTACACACCATTCGCCAGCCTATGAAACGAAAGGGCGCTTTGGTAACAAACAAGAGGGCTATCAAGCAGAGAATCTAGTGGCTGGCTATACGCATTTTCATTTTGTATCGAACCCGAGGCTTGTTGATAACTGGCTAACAGCTTGTAAGAAGGTGAAAAATCATGACTAATTATTTTCCTATTCATCTCAATATTGAATTTAAAACCGTAGTGATTGTTGGTGGGGGACACGTAGCAGCTCAGAAGGTTGCTTCATTGCTTCCAGCTAAAGCAAATATCGTTGTTGTTAGTCCCACTCTACATGATTCATTACTGCCTCTTTCAGAATCAGGGCAAATTACATGGCGTGAAAAACAATTTGAACCGCGTGATCTAGACGATGCAATACTCATCATTGCAGCAACAAATGATACCTCAGTTAATGAAGCTGTTCAAGAAGCAGCACAGCACTGGCAGTTAATCAATCGAACAGATGTACAAAGTGAGAGTGATTTTATCACACCAGCAACTGTGCGTCGTGGTCCTTTAGTGTTAACCATTTCAACGTCAGGGGCAAGTCCAGGGCTAGCACGTAAAATCAAAGCCGATCTCGAAGAGCAGTTTGATGAGATTTATGATGACTATGTATGCTTTTTACAGCAGGCACGTTTAATGATTGCTGCTAAGTTTGAAAAAGGTCAGCAAAGACGTGCAGCATTACAAGCACTGCTTGAACCGAGTTTACTAGAATGGACACGTAATGGAGAGATTGATAGACGAGAAGCTTATTTACAACAATTATTGATGGGAGAAGCGCGATGAAAGACGGAATAGTGTATTTAGTTGGAGCTGGACCAGGAGATCCGAAGCTTATTACAGTGTACGGACTAGAATGTATTCAAAAGGCTGATGTCATTGCGTATGATCGTCTTGTGAATCCTAAATTACTAGAGTTTGCGAAAAAAGATGCTGAACTTGTATACTGCGGTAAATTACCTGGTAAGCATCATCTCATTCAAGATGAGATAAATTCATTACTTGTCAAAAAAGCGCAGGAAGGCAAAATTGTCACACGATTAAAGGGTGGCGATCCATTTGTTTTTGGACGTGGTGCAGAGGAAGCCGAAGTTTTAAAAAATCATGGTATTGCTTATGAAGTCATACCTGGAATTACAGCGGGAATTGCTGCCCCTGCTTATGCCGGTATCCCTGTCACACATCGAGATTGTGCGACAAGCTTTGCGCTAGTAACTGGACATGGTCGTGAAGAAAAGGGGCAGGACTTTTTAAATTGGCCTGCACTTGCAACAGGTATCGATACTGTTGCCTTTTATATGAGTGTTGGCAATATTGCTTATATCTCACGAAAACTAATCGAAAACGGTCGTAAAGCAACTACTCCAGTAGCGGTTATTGAGTGGGGAACAACAGACAAACAGCGTACCATTACAGGACAACTTGCTGAGATTGCTAACATTATTGAACGAGAGGGTTACCATAATCCTTCCATGATCGTCGTTGGCGATGTAGTCAATGTACGAGAAAAAATTCAGTGGTTTGAAGAGCAGGGGCTTGCTTTTTCATAATTAATATTTAGCATAGGGGGAAAAATCATGACAGTAATCGAGGCCTTGAAAAATCGTCGAGCCATTCGAAATTATACGACACAGCCTGTTGAAAAAGAGAAAATCGAGCAAATTTTACAAGCTGCCACTTATGCACCCAATGACCGTATGCGTGAGCCTTGGCATTTTTATGTTATTCAAGACGAGGCCATGAAACGTTATGAGGAAATGGCGAGTGCCTATTTGCAGGAACGATTCCCAACAAAACCAAATTTAGTGGAAAGCTCCTTAAAGGTTGTTCAAACAACACCTGTTGCCATTGTAGTTACCGCAGATATTGTAGAAGATGATGCTGATGCGACAGAAGATAATGTCTTTGCTGTATGCGGTGCTATTATGTCCATGTGGCTAGCTGCCGAGGAGTTAGGGCTTGGCTTTGTATGGCGCACACGTGGAGTAGGGCTTGTTCATGATGCAAGAATGCATACTTTTATCGGAGCGAGTCAATTACAAAAAGTAGTAGGGACTATTTTTATTGGCTATCCAGAAGTGCAGGAGCTTAAAGACAAGAAGCGTACAGCATTTGAAGAAAAAACAACATGGCTTTAAGGGAGGCTTAAAGAAATGGCTAGAAAAGGCTTGTTTTTAGTGTATACAGGTGAGGGGAAGGGCAAAACGACGGCTTCTCTTGGTGTCACACTGCGCGCAGTTGGTAGAGGCCTGAATGTACGTTATATGCAGTTTATTAAATCTCCAGAGCGTACATATGGGGAGCAAATTGCCCTTCGCAAGCTCGGCATAGAAATGGAGCAGATGGGCATTGGCTTTACATGGACAAAAACGCCAGAGGAGCATCGCACTGCTTTAGCAAAAGCATGGAAGAAAACAAAAGCGGCCTTGCAGGACGACACGATTGATTTACTCGTACTAGACGAGCTAAACAATGCACTTGCGATCACAAAATTTCCGATTGATGATGTGCTACCAGTAACTGAAGTTATTGAAGCGATTCAACAGCGTCCATCAACAATGCATTTAGTAGTAACAGGACGTAGCGCAAATCCCGCACTTATGGCACTGGCAGATTTAGTATCTACAATTGATGCGACAAAGCATTATTATGACGAAGGAATTCCAGCTGTGAAAGGCCTCGAATTCTAAGCAGTAAAAAAGTTGAATTACCTGCATAACCCGCGGGATGAATGAGAATACCCGCGCTTCAGCAGGGAGCCGCGGAATGGATGAAAATACCCGCGCTTCAACAGGGAATACCCGCGGAAAGGGGAAGAATACCCGCGTTTCAGCAGGGAATACCCGCGGAAAGGGGAAGAATACCCGCGTTTCAGCAGGAAACCACGGGATGAATGAGAATACCCGCGCTTCAGCAGGAAATACCCGCGGAACGGAGAAGAATACCCGCGCTTCAACAATAAAAACGGAGGGAAAAAGACTATGCCAGCAAAATCTATCATGATTCAAGGAACGTCTTCTGATGTTGGGAAAAGTATGATATGTACTGCACTATGCCGTATATTTTCGGACGATGGGCTAAAGGTAGTACCGTTTAAATCGCAGAATATGGCCCTTAATTCATTTGTCACGCAGGATGGCGGAGAAATTGGCCGTGCACAAGGTGTACAAGCAGAGGCAGCACGTGTTGTCGCGACGACCGATATGAATCCTATTTTGCTTAAACCAAAGCAAGACATGGTTTCTGAGGTCATTGTCCATGGTAAGCACTTTTTAAATATGGATGCCAAAAGTTATCGCAATAATTTCGTACAGGAAGCAATGCCGATCGTTGAAAAGTCTGTACGAACGTTACAGAATACATATGATGTTATTGTTCTTGAAGGTGCGGGAAGCCCAGCAGAGATCAATTTAAAGGACCGTGATATCGCGAATATGCGCATGGCCCATTTAGCGGATGCAGCTGTTGTTTTAGTTGCAGATATTGATCGAGGTGGCGTCTTTGCATCGATTGTCGGTACACTCGCATTACTTGACGATGCAGAGCGTGCGCGTGTCAAAGGTCTTATCATAAATAAATTCAGAGGAATGCGTGAATTACTTGATGATGGCATTGACTGGGTAGAGCGTGAAACTGGCATACCTGTACTTGGAGTTGTACCGTATGTAGAAGTCAATATTGAGGCTGAGGATTCGCTTGCACTTTCTTCATTGCGCTTTAAAAAGCCAATACCAGGGGAGTTTGCAGTGGATGTGGCAATGATTCGCTTGCCGCGCATCTCAAACTTTACAGATATTGATCCATTTTTCGATGAGCCAGAAGTGGGTGTACGTTTAATTGGTAATGTCAATGAGCTTGGTACGCCCGACTTACTTATACTACCTGGAACAAAAAGCACAATAGATGATTTAGCGTGGTTAAAAGCACAGTGCTTCGATCAAGCAATCGCTAATTTACGCGAGCGAGGCACAAAAATTATTGGTATTTGTGGTGGCTTCCAAATGCTTGGCGAAACGTTACTAGACCCAGATGCAGTAGAAGGCAATGGCGATTCAGCCGAAGGTCTAGGGCTACTGCCAATTGAAACCGTTTTTGTTGGGGATAAAAAAACGGTTCAAATGACAGGGACAAGAGGACAGGATACGTTTACAGGCTATGAAATTCATCTTGGACGTACAAAGATTTTGCGTGATGAAGTTTCACCATTTTTACAACTTACAGATGGGCGAGTGGACGGGGCAGTAAGTGCTGATGATCAAGTTATCGGAACTTATTTCCACGGTTTATTCCATAATCGCTCCTTTACACGACAACTTATCAATGACATTCGCATGAAAAAAGGGCTAGCTGCTTTACCAAGTGATGTAAAGAGTGACGCAGAACGCAGAGAGGATGCTTACAATATGCTGGCAAAGCATGTGCGTGCTAATCTCGATATAAAAAAAATATACGAAATCATGAATGTAGAGGTACGTGTATGACAAGAAAAGGACCGTTAGCCATTAATTATGAGGCATTATGGCAGGAAGGTATGAAGGACTGGCATGGTCATATGCCTGAAAGAATGGTCAATGATCAATTAGAGGAGCAATTTTGGGCGCAGTCGGTTGTCCGTAAAAAGGCCGGACAAACAGATCCTTACGCAGTACGGATCTTTCAAGAAATTAAAAAAAGTATTCAACCAGAACACTCGGTTTTAGAAATTGGTCCAGGGTGGGGCAATTATACGTTTCCGTTAGCTGAGCATGTGCGACAGCTAACATGCGTAGACAGTTCAGATAGCATCCTTAGCTATCTACAAAATTGCATGCAGGATAAACGACATGTTTCTTATATTCATGCAAAATGGGAAAGTCTTGCTAAGGATGAGGTTACTACTCATGATATTGTCATTGGTGTCAATTGTTTTTATCGCATGTATGAAATAAAATCAGCACTTTACCAGATGAATCGTCTTGCTAAAAAGCGTGCTATTATTGGCATGACAACAGGTCCGATTCAACCTCATTATGAGATTTTGTTTAAAAAATATGGCTACGATATTAAATTTCCGCGAAGGGATTATATAGAGTTTTTAAATTTGTTATATGAAATGGATATTTACGCGGATTGCAAAATCATCCCATTAGAACGAGTGTATGAATACGAAAGCTATGAGCAGCTTGTGATAACACAAAGTAAAAAAATATTAAATACGGATTTTACTAGAGCACATGTTGAGGAGTCGCTCATGCCGTTTATTGAAGAAAAGAACGGGCGTTTTTATTATCGACATGACTTCCATGCTGCACTTGTATCTTGGGAACCGAAATAACATTAAAACCTTTGGAGAAAGCACCCCCAAAGGTTTTTCTTATTGTTTACGATAATGTACAATAGAGCGATAGACATAGAAGTGAGGTGGCATATGTGCAACTACATTTTTTAGGAACAGGCGCAGGAATGCCTTCAAAGGAACGAAATACAAGTGCCCTGATGGTCAAGCTTTTAGATGAAGTGGGGGAAATGTGGCTTTTTGATTGTGGGGAGGCTACCCAACATCAAATTCTGCATACATCCTTAAAGCCACGTAAAGTAACGAAAATATTTATTACGCATTTACATGGTGACCATATTTTCGGTTTACCTGGTTTTTTAAGCTCTCGCTCCTTTCAAGGAGGAGATGAGCCTTTAACGATTTTTGGCCCAAAAGGTTTACAACAATGGATAGAGCAAACCTTTGCCTTATCGAAGACTCATTTAACATACCCAATACAATTTGTTGAAGTTCAAGAGGGTGTTATTTTTGAGGATAGTCATTTTAAGGTTAGTGCTAGTGAGCTCCGACATGTAGTCCCATGCTTTGGCTACCGTATTGAGCAAAAAGATTTGCCTGGTGAACTGTTAATGGAAAAAGTGCAGGCTCTTGGTGTCCCAAAAGGTCCTTTGCTAGGACAATTGAAGGGTGGAAAAGATGTGGAGCTCGACGATGGCACAATTATTCATGCAAAAGATGTTGTCGCTCCGCCCAAAAAAGGCTTTATGCTCACGATTTTAGGCGATACGAAATATTGCCAGGAGGCCGTTTTATTAGCTCACGAGGCAGATATCGTTGTTCATGAGGCTACTTTTGACGGCACTACGACAGACTTAGCAGCCAGCTACGGTCACTCTACAAATATCGAGGCAGCAAAGGTTGCTCTACAAGCAGGAGCAAAATATTTACTTTTGAATCATCTAAGTGCTCGCTTCCTACCGCATGATTTACCTATTTTTTTAGAGGAAGCGCAAGCAATTTTCCCACAAACCTACCTTACATCCGATCAAGCCGTATTTAATTGGCATGACAATAAATTATTTTAATATAATTTATAGGCCCGAAAAAGAACCTTTTAGAGAAGCTTCATTTAAAAGGTTCTTTTTTATATACAGTACTATAATACCTATCAAAACTTCTGTAAATTGAGCGGATTTATTGAGGGAAAGCCTATTAAATACTCGATTTTATATTTATTTTCATTTCTCTTACCGTTATTCCTTCAAATCATAAAATAGTCTTTTATATCTGAGTTCTTTTTCCTAATTAGAAATTGAAAGTATTTATTATAAAATTGTGACAATTATTTCTTTGTTGGAAATTATTATTCTCAATGTAATAAAAAATAATGATAAATTTTAAAATGATATTGTATGATGAAATGGAAATAATCGTATTTTTTAGGGGTGATAGTAAATATGGGGAAATCAATGAAGTGGAAAATGCTACTGGAAATTATGGGCATTGTCGTATTAATTATTGGTGCTTTTTCTATTTATATTTATCAAACAACTTACAAAAATGTAAAGAACAACGGGGAGGCAATCGCGAACTCCATTGTTATGGGAATGGAGGGTGCTATACAATCAAGAGAAAAAGCAGAAGAAATAATGGAAAAAGAAATGATTGCTGAGTCAATAATGGCCTCTTTTATAATTGAGAAAGGCGCTACTTATGAGGATTTAAAGGCTATTGCAGAACGCGGCGGAATTGATGAAATTTGGAGTACGGACGATAAAGGAAATACAACTATCACATCAGTGGCACCGACAATCGACTTTAACTTTGGTTCCGATCCAAATGGTCAAGCGGCAGAATATATGCAGCTATTAGATGGACGTGCAAAAGAAATTGTGCAAAAGGCTCAAATCCGTGATGTTGACAATGAATTTTACAAATTTGTTGGGGTAAGTAGCTGGAATCCAACAAAGCCACAGATTGTACAGGTTGCACGGCATGGACAGCAACTATTAGATTTAGAGGCTAGTATTGGTAGTGAATCATATATCAATCAGTTAAATAATTATTTATCTTCTACTGTCCTATATGCGGCTATTGTCAATAACAAAGGTGAAACATTAGCGGCAACGGCAGATAAAAACCTTGAAAATATTGGATTCTTACCAGCACAATTTTCAACGCAAGAAGCTTCTGAATTTTCGGGGCGTTTTGATGGAACACGCGTTATGCAATATGTAAAACCATTATCAAATGGTACATATTTAGCTATCGTCGTTTCAAATGCAGTGCTTTCACAGATTTTAATTGGCACGATTGTTGCTTCATTAATCGTTGTGTGTATCATTTTTTTAACAACTGGATTATCTATTTCTAGACAAGTCTCTCGAATTTTAAGTGTTCGCAGTTCATTAGAGGAAATTAGTAAAGGTGAAGCCGATTTGACAAAGCGTATAAACATAAACTCTAAAGATGAAATTGGCCAATTAGTTGTATCATTTAACGGGATGATGGAAAGTTTCCAGAGCATTATGTGTGAATTGAAGCAGGAAGCTAGCCATATTAAAGAAGCAACATACATAATTCAAGAAAATGCCCATCATACGCTTGATTCATCAAAAAACATACAGGAAGAATCTAGTCAGGTTGCACAAGCATCTTTTGCTCAACAAAAAAATACAGAAGACAGTGCACATTCAATGGAAGAATTGGCACGCAGTATTCAACATATTTCTGAATCCATTGCTGAAATTTCTACAATCTCAAGAAATCCAGAAGAAAATGCGGATAATGGCTTGCAAATCATGAATAATCTTCAAAAACAATTAGTAGAAATTCATGAAAAAACGAACTTATCCGTTATGAGTACAAAGGAATTAGAAAAACTATCTAGCATGATTGGTGAGTTTACAAATGTCATTACGGGAATTTCTGATCAGACAAACTTATTAGCCCTAAATGCATCGATTGAGGCGGCACGTGCTGGCGAGGCAGGTAAAGGATTTGCGGTCGTGGCAGAGGAGGTTCGCAAATTAGCAGAGGATTCAAAACTAGCGGCTGATCGAATTTCTCTAGTAGTTATGAATGTACAAAGAGAGACAGCAAAAATTGTATCGGTTATCCATTCAACTGCTGAGGTTTTAGATGCTGGTCGTTCCATTGTCCATGAAGCACAGCAGTCTTTTGAAGGGATTAATAATGATGTCCAAGTATTAGCAGAGCAAGTTGATTTAGTTTCGAGTTCCACGGAGGAAATCGCAGCAAGTACAGAGGAAGTTACGGCTACGATGGAAGATGTCTCATTACTGGCGAAACAAACTTCCGAAAGTGTCGATGCTGTCGCTCAAAAAGCTAAAAACCAAGCAGTAAGTATGAATGAAATGACCATGATTATTGATAGACTCAATGCGACAGCAGAGAATCTACAAGATTCAGCAGGGAAGTATAAAGTATAATCGTAGTAAACTAGTAATAACGGAGACTTTGAATATTAGAGAAATATAGTGCGGATAAGAGTTGATTTACGTATAATTAAGTAAAAGGGGAGTGGTTTATATGAATCAGCAAAAAATGCCACCAGCACTTTTACGATTAATCGTTATTTTTCCGAATGTGCTGAGCTATTTATTACTAATTGGTCTAATCATTTTTGTTTTTACAAACTATGACACGTTAAAAGCGACGGACAACTTAACGGTCTGGCTTATTTTTATCGTAGTACTTGCACCAGCAGCTGCCTACACAACATTCAGTATTGTGAAGAAAATTCGCGCTGGAAGTATGTAATACCCTAAGCAAAAGAACCACACTATCGTTGAATTTGTATCGATAGTGTGGTTCTTTAACGTCTTATAAAGAGAAGTGAGTGTAAATACATACAACTATGTTCACGAAATGAATCTAAAGCGCATAAAAAAATTTCATAGAGAGAAACTAAAATAACTTAGAAAAGCGGGGTGTTTTTATGAATCCAATAAATTGCGATTTTTCACCGATGAAACAAACATTAAAGGAAGAGCTTTTGCAAGTTATTATGTCACTACAGCAGAGTATAGAAGCAATGGATATCGATACAAACTGCCTTCTTGGAAATTTTGAAAAAATTAAAGAAAAATTTGTAACGATTGAAATGAAGGCTGCAACATTTTATTTAAATTGCTATCTTTCCCCGTTTACAGAAAAATATCCTGAGCTTTCACATAGCGTACAAAATATGTCTACAAGAAGACATGGCGGATTAATTGTGATTGAACGAGAAGATTCCCTAAATTCTCTTATAAAGCCGGGTATTCATATTGGTGCAGAATTAACCCATTCCTTAATAGAATCTATCTTCTTCCCTGGAAACCCCCTGCATGACGGAGCCGTTTTAGTCACGCACAATCAGATTGAGTCGGCAGCCAATGTCCTACCACTTTCAGAGAGATATACTGGAGAAAAAAAACTAGGTACAAGGCATCGAGCAGCATTAGGATTAAGTGAATTAAGTGATGCGCTCATCATGGTAGTGTCTGAAGAAACAGGAAGAATTTCTTTTGCCTTTAAAGGAAACTTATATCCAATTACAACGCATGGCATTATATAGTGTGAGCTTCACACTCAATTATATCTTGAATTCGAGATATTTTTCTTGCTTACTTATCACTTGCGTGGTAAAGTGATGAATGAGAGGAGGAGGAAGCAATGCGAAAACACACACTCGGGTCACTAACATGGATTCGGATGATGCGCTTTACAAATCAAAGTAACCAGCTATCCAATGAGTTTTTAAAGCGCTTTGACTTAACGACTGCACAATTTGATGTCCTAATACAAATAAAGACTTATGCACCGTTAACGCAATCACAGTTAGCAGAGAAAGTGACAGTGACGCAAGGTGGAATGTCTCGGATGCTTGCTCGCCTGGAAAAAGAGGGACTGATTGAACGCAAGCAAAATTGGAAGACCAAAACAATCTCGCTGACAACTAAAGGTGAACAGATGATTAATGAGGCAACACCAAGTCAGCTACAATTTCAATCCTCATTTTTTGAAGAAGTATTATCCGAAGAAGAAATGAAAACTTTAAATACACTAATGTCAAAATTAGAAAAGCACAGTCGTGCAAAAAAATTACCGCCAGCGTAGTTTTTTTACAATATCACTTGCTTAATCAAGTGAAGGCTAGGAGGAAACATTCATGAACAAATTAAGCGGACATCATCATATATCAATGTTAACGAAAAACGGCAAACGTAATAATGATTTTTACACAAAAATCCTTGGCTTACGTCGTGTGAAAAAAACAGTCAACCAAGATTCGCCATCTATGTATCACTTATTTTATGGGGATTTAACAGGAGCGGCAGGAACCGAATTAACATTCTTCGAAATGCCTGTAGCGGGACGGACAGTCCGAGGAACAAATGCCATTACACGAATTGGCCTATTAGTGCCAAGCTATGACAGTCTACAATATTGGAAAAATCGCTTTCAACAATTAGAGATTGAACATAGTGATATTACAACATATGCAGGCAAAGATGCATTGTTTTTTGAAGATCATGAAGGCTTACGAATGGTGCTTTTAAATCACCATGGTCAAGAAATACCTGTTAATTGGCAACCGTGGGACGGCGTGGAAATACCTACGGAGCATCGTATTTTAGGAATGGGTACAGTGGAGATAACCGTTCGATACTTACAACGGACAGTGAACTTACTTAAAGATCTATTTCAATATACAGTTGTTGCTGAAAGTGCAGAAGAGGCAGTGCTGCAATCGATTGCGGGTGAAGTACTTGGAGAGATTGTCGTCAAAGAATTAGAAGGGCCAAGTGAGAAACCAGGGCGAGGCAGTATTCATCACCTTGCTTTACGTGTCGCAACTCTTGAGGAATTACAAGAGTGGGATGCCAAAATTAAAGAGCGAGGCTTTGATAGTACGGGTGTTGTAGATCGTTATTATTTCCAAAGTCTTTATTTTAGAGATCGCAACGGCATTTTATTTGAAATGGCAACAGATGGCCCAGGGTTTACAGTCGATTCGGCAGTAGAGGATCTTGGTAAAGAGCTTGAACTTCCTCCATTTTTAGAAGAAAAACGTGCAGAAATCGAAGCTATTTTAGAACCGCTAGATTAAGGAGGGATTTTAATCATGGAAAAATATCGTATTGATCAATCGAAGGGCATTGAATTTGGACTATATTCTCTGGGCGATCACATCCCAAATCCATTAACAGGTGAACGTATTTCAGCTCAGCAACGCATTAAAGAGCTAATAGAAGCAAGTCAGCTAGCAGAACAAGCAGGTATTGATGTATTTGGTGTTGGCGAAAGTCATCAATCGTACTTTACTACACAGGCACACACGGTTATTTTAGGAGCTATCGCCCAAGCAACTTCAAAAATTAAACTAGCAAGCTCCGCGACGGTACTGAGTGTATCTGATCCAGTACGTGTTTATGAGGATTTCGCGACGATCGACCTGATCTCAGACGGACGGGCTGAAATTGTTGCTGGACGCGGCTCTCGCGTTGGAGCATATCATTTACTAGGCGTAGATTTACAGGATTATGAAGAAATTTTTGAGGAAAAATTAGAGTTGCTAAAAAAAATAAATGAAAGCGAGCTTGTCACTTGGGAAGGACAATTCCGTCCGCCACTTCATAATGCACAAATTTTGCCACAACCTAAAAATGGATCGTTGCCGATTTGGCGTGCAGTCGGTGGACCTCCAGCAAGTGCCATTAAAGCGGGCTATATGGGGATACCGATGATGCTGACAACATTAGGTGGCCCAGCTGTTAACTTTAAGCCCTCAGTAGATGCCTACAGAGAAGCAGCGGAGCGAAGTGGCTTTGATCCGAAAGAGTTACCGATTGCTACGACAAGTTTATTTTATGTCGCTGATACGACGAAAGAGGCACTACAAGGGATGTATCCACATTTAAATAGTGGATTCCAAGCAATTCGTGGCGCGGGTTATCCAAAGCAACAATTTGCACAAGCCCCAGATACACGAGACGCCTTAATGGTTGGCAGTAAGGAACAAATTATTGAAAAATTACTGTATCAATTCGAGCTCTATGGTATGCAACGATTTATGGGACAAATCGATTTTGGGGGAGTACCATTTGAAAAATTAATGAACAATATTGAAATTATTGGCAACGATATTATCCCTGCAATCAAAAAATATACAGCTAAATAAGGAGTGTACGGCATGAAAATCGTAGCATTAGATGGTTCAATTGTCGGTTCAAAAACAAAAACAGCCATCAGTAAAGTCGTTGAAATCTTACAAGATTAAAATCCAGAGCATCAAGTTACGTTATTAGATCTCGCTGAATACAAGATGGAATTTAGTGATGGACGAAATTACTAGAAAAAACGCTGCATGAGATGAAAATCTTAAGCAGCGTTTTTTTTGTGACGATAGGTGAGAGAGTAACTGCCGTAAAATCCCCACTTCCACTTTACGGCATCACAATTTGATGTCCTGATACAAATAAAGACCTATGCACCGTAACGCAATCACAATATTTTAGAGGCATAATTAAATTTGATCTAAGTAGTCTAAACAAATGGAATAAGTGGGTTCATTATAAGAGTTTTTTAAAATCCTCGAATAATTTCAGATAATTTTCAGATGTGAAGATTATTCTAAAAAAAATTAATCACTACTTAAAGGGGATTTTTATGAAGAAATTAAAAATGTTATTCATCTCAATATTAGTCATTATGACAATTAATTATGTAACAACAGGGAGCAACCTCGTTTATGCTGATGACGATTTCGAAAAATATTATGAAAATCACGAGGGAGTTAAGGGAGAAGATTCTTATGAGGATATAGGGGAAGCAGTTGGATGGGGAACAGTGATTGCAATGATTATTGCAGGATTAATATATCCAATTAGAAGATCAATGAAATTGGTTATCACTAATTTTCCAGGATTGAAAAAAATGTTTATATCTATTTCTAGGTTTTTTGGAAAATATCATATATTTATTGGAATAATCGCCTTAGTTTTAAGTATAATTCATGGAATTTTCATGTACCTTAGCGAAGGGGAATTGGAAAGTGAAGGGATTATTGGATTAGGAGCAGTCGGATTAATAGTGATTGCTAGTATCGTAGGGTCTGTTTTATTCAAAAACAAAAAAGTGAAAAGTCTTCGAACAACACATACGATTTTGATAGTTTTGGCATTTCTTGTTGGAGCTATTCACATTTTCGTTTCATAAGTTTTTACTATATCTTCATTCGTCCAGTTTAGTGTTGACATATTAACATTCCAACAAATAAGGATAATGGGGAAGATGAGGTTGCTCAATTTGTGAAAGAGCATAGACTAACCTTTGAAGTTTTGATAGATGAAGAAGGGTTTGTAGGTAGTGCATATCAAGTACTTACGCTGACAACCACTTATATGATTGATACAAAAGGCAACATGATTGACACCATTGAAGGTCCAATGAATGAGACATATTAACAATGCCGAATAATAACAACTAGAAGATGATTCCTATATTGAATATACATTGAGTATAATAGTATTGAAGGTAATATACGAATTGTAGTAACGTACCATTTTGAAAAAGTTAAAAATGATGAATTGAAATATCTCATAGGGAATGAAGTTTCAGTTTTTATTTTCGCTAAAGATGGAGAATAGTATGAAATTATTTTTAGATTGGCTTCAAGTGCCGACGTTGTGGTCTGCTATTTCAAGCTTTTTCATTATGTCCGCACTTGCTTTTATTCCAGCTGTACCAATTCCATTAATTGCAAGTATTATTGCCACTAGCTATCCTTTTATAGTGGCGCTGCTTATAAGTTTAGGAGGTACTATATTTGGTTCAATATGTTTCTACTACCTTGCCCGATATTCACTACAAAATTATGCATTGAGAAAAATAACACAATGGAAGTCTATTGATGGTTTTTTAAATTTACTTGAAAGAAATGGCTTTTTGGCCATATTAATAGGAAGATTAGTTCCAATTATGCCTTCAGCTGTTATTAATGCGATTGCTGGAGTCTCTAAGATTAAATTTATGCCCTTCTTTGTGGCAACACTTATCGGAAAGTTTCCTACTATGCTTGCATTTACATTGGCTGGATCTCAATTTGAAGAACAGAAAATAATTACGACAATATTTGTATTACTGTATTTATTAGTACTTATTATGCTTGCTAATAAATTGAAGCATAAATGGTCAAATAATTCGTGATGATAGCGGATGCATTTGCAGAAATTCGTGTTAAAAAAGATGCTGAATATGATTTTTAGAGACTAATAATAAAATTTAAACGCTGCGTAAGTGGGAAATCTTATGCAGCGTTTTTAATTGCTTTTATTTTTTGTTGGACCATTTAAACCACCGAGCATGACCATCAGGACGCTCCATTATTCGTATAGATTCTATTTCCCCATGCTCAATAAAATCTTGATGCAGTTGTAAATCAAATAAATTGTTATAGCAATGGTAGAGCGGTCGTTCTAAACTAATTTCTTTTAATTGTTCGATTAATTCAAGGCGTAATGCCATTGGGATTTGATTGGCCACATGTGTATGATAAACAACTAACATGGCATCTTCATGAATATCTCGACTAATATCTTTAATGAGTTTAATGGCATCACCTTTTATAAGCTGTAAATTAAGGCTTTTTAAAATAGGAAGGGCTTGATTTAACAAAAATCTTCGTTCTTGATGCTCAGGCCATATTAACGCTTGAAGCCAATGTAAATCTTCCTTATTATGGATATCGATAGGGTTTAAATCTATACCAATTCTTTGACAAACTACAGGAGCTTTCGTAATAGACGCTGGAAGTGGTTCGCCTTGATTTTCTGAAGACAAAACGAAAGCACCTTTAGAATTAGTAATAAGCTGTTGATTATAGTCGTAATTGTATTGATCCATTCCTAGCTGGAGTCCTGCACTGGCGCCTATTTCTATAAAGGCTAACGGTTTTTGATGGCGTTCATAAATTTCCGTCATCATTGGATAAAGATACGAGCAACGGCGAATTTCATTTGTTTGCACAAGCTTTTCTTGCAATAAAACCTTCAATTCGTCGGAATGGGACATTACGAATGCTTTAAAAACTGGATACACTTCATTCAATGGTTTTGGCGTTGTCGTGAAGGACGGATAAAAATCAGCTAAATCGTCTGTTGTTGATGACAGCAAATAGTGAACCGCTGCTAATAATAAATTAGGCGCAGGTTGTCCTGGAGGCACAAATGCAGCAATATTTAATATTTCTTCATCATTGGCAATTTTGTTTGCAAGATGTTCATACAGCGGACTTGAATTTTCACATTCATTTTTGGCAAAAGTACGGAATTGTTGACTTAATGTAGCTAACATACGATTCTCCCCTTTGTGTAAAAGTATCGATCTAATTTTAAGTTTATTATTGTTGGATAATTTAGTAAATTAAATATAGTTAATGAAGTTGATTAAAAACATTAATGAAAGGGGCGAGATTTTGTAGCAGCCAAATCCTGTAATTTTCGATTGGCGGCAGAAGAATTACATTTATCACAGCCAAGTATTACCGTTCATATTCATCAATTAGAACAATTTTTGAATGTTAAATTGTTTAAACGGGAGAAAAATCGTGTGCAATTAACGGAGGCAGGACAGCTCTTTCTAATAGAAGCTCAGCAAATCATCCATCAATGGGAAAAAAGCATTGACCGTTTTCAGTTAGCAACAAAAGGTATTGAAGAAAAGCTAATTATTGCAATGACCCCATTAATGGTCGAAACGATATTGCCTCATGTTATTTACCAGTTTATTAATGAATACCCTTCTATTGAAATATCGATTCTTGTGGAAGATTCAGCAAAAATTGAAGATTTAATAAATAGGGATAAGGCTCATGTTGGCATTTCGTTACTTCCAACTCGTTACCGACATTGGTGTCAAGAGCTACTGGTTGAAAGTCCTTTAGAATTGGTCATTCCACTCGATGCTTTCGATGATGAGACAGGTGCTTATATTGATTATGAGGAATTATTCCAAACCTACACTTTATTTACACATCATCATCCGACGATATGGGAGGGTTTATTACGTAAATTGCAAGAAAAATATGTAGTGACAAAGCAAGTGTCCATTTCTCAGTCCTATGTGGTAAAACGTTTAATCAAGGATGGGCTTGGCATGTCTTTTTTGCCACGGATGATTGTTAGAAGAGAGCGGATGGAAGGTCGGTTTAATATCGTTCCCTTCGATGAGATAGCTTTGCCTAATGTTCCTGTGTACCTTTTTTATAAGGATACTGTACAAGTTCCAGAACAGTTATTAAGTCTATTTCAGACGAGAGATTATTTGTGAAATTATAGTCAATAATTCCGATTTAAGTAATTATCGGTTCAGAATGTCCTATAATACCGCTTTCGTGGCCAACATCCAGTTGTCACTGCCGCTCCGCTTTCGCACATAAAATACTGGCGCCTAGTCAAAATGAAAAACAATCCTACGTTGTGGTGATAGCTATTAAAATCATTTAATGTTGAATAACATATAGTTTTATATAATATTAAGAGGGATATTTTAACAAAGGTGTGATTGTATTGAGGATTTTAATGGTTGAGGATCATGAAGATGTAAATGCAATGTTAACAGAATTGTTTGAGCAAGCAGATTATCAGGTGACAAGTGTGATGGATGGTCTAGAAGGTCACAGAGCATTTATGCAAAATGAGTTTGATATTGTGCTTCTTGATATCATGCTTCCCTATAAAAGTGGAGATGAATTATTAAAAGAAATTCGCGCTATTTCAGATGTACCTGTTGTTATGATTTCAGCTAAAGATTTAGTGTCAACAAAAATTGATTTGCTTCGTTTAGGAGCGGACGATTATATTACGAAACCTTTTGACCTAGGTGAGGTTCTTGCACGTATTGAATCTATCTTACGTCGTGTTAAAAAACAAGCTACACCAATGAAACAACTACAATTTAAGGATATAGTACTTGATGATGTCGCAAAGCGAATTACAGTGAATGGTGAAGAAGTTTTGCTAACTGCAAAGGAATATTTATTGCTTGAACTGTTTATGACAAACCAAGAGAAAGTATTCACGAAAGCAAATTTATATGAATCCATTTGGCAGGAGGAATACTTAGGAGATGAACATATTATTAAAATCCATATTAGTAATCTTCGTCATAAATTAAAGACAAAAAATCCACAAGCGGATTATATCGAGACGCTTCGAGGGCTTGGTTATCGTTTACGTCCATAAATTATCCGTAATCTATACGCCATCTTTACTTTATCTATACCTTTCATGAGTAATCTATGAATATGAAAGGGAGGTGCTTACTATGGGTGAAACCATATTAAAAACGAATCAATTAACAAAAACTTATAAAAAGCAAACGGTCCTTTACGACGTATCAATCGAATTAAAAGAAGGGCGTATTTATGGACTTATTGGTGAAAATGGAGCGGGTAAATCAACCTTAATGAAGATAATTTCAGGGATTAGTTTTCAAACAAAAGGTTCATTTGAGTTATTTGGAAAATCATCTGACAAGGAAATACAGCAGCAACGAAAACGTATTGCCAGCATGATTGAACAACCAGCGATTAGCCCTGATATGACTGCAAAAGGTAATCTTAAATATCATCGTTTAATGAGAGGGATCCCGAATGAGGAGCTTGAGGATGAAATACTGCAATTGGTTGGATTGACGAGTACAAACAATAAGAAAGCGAAGCATTTTTCACTAGGAATGAAACAACGTTTAGGCATTGCCATTGCGTTATTAACTAACCCAGAGCTATTGATTTTAGATGAACCAGTAAATGGGCTAGATCCTCAAGGTGTTGTGGAAATTCGTCAGCTTTTAACACGCCTTTGTGAAGAGAGACAGATGACGATTCTAATTTCGAGTCATAATTTACCAGAACTTTATCTAACAACAACTGATTATATCATTATTCATAAAGGGAAAATTATGAAACAAATGACTCAACAACAGCTTGATGAAGAATGTAGACATTATATTCGCATTGGCTGTACATCTCCAGAACAATGTGCACAAGTATTAGAAACAGTTCTTAAAACACAAAACTTTCATGTCATGCCTAATAAAACCATTAAATTGTATGATTTCTTAGAAGAACTAGGAGATGTATCGACAACATTATTTGAAAATGGAATAACACTTACGGAATTTAGTCTACAAGGAGATACATTAGAGAACTTCTTCCTTACGTTAATTGGAGGTGAGCGACATGTTTAATTTAGTACGTGCTTACCTCTACAAAACAACTAAATCTAAAATATTTTGGGTCTTACTGGCTCTTACAACATTTTCTGCAATAGCAATGCTTAGTATTGCCTATGGTATCGGCAATAACTCGATCAATGAAAATATCAGTAATGTTGGTTTTTTATTATCTGATATGAATATCATGTCAATAGCAGGCGCAGTACTTGCCACTACACTTATTTGTTCAGATTTTGACACAAAAAATATCCATCATCCTATTATAAGCGGATTTGCAAGAATCCAAATTGTCATAAGTAAAGCGATTGTTTACTGGTTATTACTAATTGTTCTTGTAAGTCCGTATATCATCGTGACCATAATTGGTTTATTAATGGACAGCACGTTTAGTATGGGGGGGAATGCGGCAGGTTTTTTAAGCATTCTAACTTTGACTACTAGTGGTAGCTTTGGCGAATACGTAACAATAATGATCACAATGACAATGGTCTATCTTGCCCAGTTAACGATTTGTATTTTACTTGCCTTTGTCTTAAGAAAATCTGTGCTTGTAGTATCTGCATATTATATGATGTCCATGTTCTTTGGACAGGTAGCGAGCTTCCAAAATTCATTTGAGATTATGAATAAAATATTATCCTTTACACCATATTCAGTGGAGTATATTTCGATTAATTTAAGCATGAGTAAAGCTGATATAATTTCGGCCTTTTCCATTTGTGTTATCTTTATAATAGTAGTTTTGTATTTAACATTCATGACATTTAGAAAAGTAGAAATCAGGTAAGGGGATGCGGGGAATGTGGTTCGTGGCAATTGTAATCATTGTAGGGTTACTATTTTATATTTTTTATATACAAAGGCAACTACGATTGATGAACGTACAATTGTCACAACGTCTACATGAGCATTATACGCAGCCGATTAGTGTAGAGCTATTAAACAAAGAAGTAAATCAACTTGTGGCCAATATAAATCGCATATTAATAGAATCGCAAAAATCAAGATCGTATATTAAACGCGAAGAAAAATACTATAAGGAAATGATTTCAAACATTTCTCACGATTTTCGTACCCCGCTAACTGCGATAAAGGGCTATCAACAAATGCTTCTAAAAGAACCTTTAACAGAAAAGCAGCTTGCCAAGCTTGAAGTTGCACAAAAACATATTGGAAGACTGGAGCAATTATTAGAAACATTTTTTGAATATTCCTATTTACATAGTAATGAAGATAAACCTAAAAAAGATCGTATCAATATATCAAATATTATATTTGAAGAGATTGCTGGTGCCTTTGTACAATTTGAACAAAAAGGAATAGCTGTTAATTTGCCTAATTTTGAGCCGCTCATTATTAACTCTGATGAAGAAATGCTGTTACGTATTGTGCAAAACTTAGTACGAAATAGCATCATGCATGCGCAAGGTGATGTAACTATCAAGATATGGTTAGAAGAAGAACATGCATATATCAGTTTTCAGAATCCGATTGACGGAAATATTCAACTAAATCCTAACCAGCTTTTTGATCGATTTTATACAACTGACAATTCCAGACGTAAAAACACTGGTCTAGGGCTATCTATTGTCAAGCTGCTAGCAGAAAAATTAGATGGAAACGCAACGGCCAAAATAGAAGATGGAATGATTGAGTTTTTAGTGTGTTTAAAAAAGAATTTGTAATATTTGTAGCCAAGAAGCTTATCGCATCTTGGCTTTACCAATACATAAAACGTTTACGCCGAAATTTGATCCAAGATAATGGTCAAGGTTCTTTACTTTTTTCCAGTTTAGAAATTATAATTAAACATAATTTATTTGGTGCGAACCATTCTTATATATGATATTGCTTATGCTATTATATGGTATATATGAGTTGACTTTTAAACAAGAACGAGCTAAAAAAGTGTGATATTTAGTGGTAATATTTTTGAAATTTGTTTAAGTGAGTGGGAGGATTAAAGGATGGTATTTTCTCTTTTTAAGAAAAAGAAAGAGCCACAGCAATTGAAAAATAGAGTAGAATTTTGCATCACAAATTTATCACTTGGTGCAGCAGATGCCTATGATGTACTAGTTGAAAGATCCGATATTGAAATTGAAGAATCCGGCTGTACATCACATTGTGAGATTTGTGAGCAAGGAATCTTCGCTATCGTCAATGGAGAAATCGTCACTGCAGAGGATGCAGAGACGTTAGTGAAGGCAATTGATGAAGAAATTAAACAAAATCCTCTCTATTAAAATGAAAACAGCTTGCTAGCAATAGATGCACAAGCTGTTTTTTTATGGTGAATAGCCTTTATAGTTGATTTTTACCAGCCGCGTACGTATTGCACTGGAGGCTTAACTTCTTCTCCTAAATCCTTGGCAGCATGAAGTGGCCAATATGGCTCCCGAAGAAGAACGCGTGCTAGGAAAATTAAGTCAGCACGATTGTTTTGTAAAATTTCCTCTGCTTGAATAGCTGTCGTAATAAGGCCAACTGCTCCAGTTGGAATATCAGCTTCATGCTTAATTGCTTCAGCATGAGGCACTTGGTAGCCTGGAAAAACATTAATATGTGCTTGCACGACACCACCTGTAGAAACATCCACTAAATCGACACCCTGTGATTTCATCCAACGGCTGAAGACGATAAAGTCTTCCATTGTTGTACCATCTTCTGCATAGTCCTCAGCAGAAACACGAACAAGTAGAGGTCCTTCCCAAACACTACGAATAGCATCAATGACTTGGCGTAGGAGTCGATAACGATTTTCCTGCGAGCCCCCATATTGATCATTACGTTTATTCGTTGCAGGTGATAAAAATTCACTAATTAAATAACCGTGTGCTCCATGTACTTCAAGAACATCGAAGCCTGCTTTTGCAGCACGTACAGCGGCCATCTTAAATGCTTCTACAACATATTCGATATCTTCAATTGTCATCTCAGTGGGCGTTTTATACGCATCGCTAAATGCAATGGCTGATGGAGCAAAAATTTCTCCATCTACAGTTGCTTTACGTCCAGCGTGTGCAAGCTGAATGCCGGTTTTTGCTCCGTATGCCTTCATTCCTTGAACTAATTGACTTAAACCTTCGATATGAGCGTCATCCCAAATTCCAAGGTCATTACTAGATATACGACCCTCTGGAACGACACCAGTAGCTTCGATAATGATTAAACCAACTTGACCAGCAGCTCGTGTTGCATAATGTACTTGGTGGAATGGTGTGACAAACCCATCATCCTGGGCTGAGTACATACACATTGGTGCCATGACAACACGATTTTTTAAAGAAATATTTTGTAATTGGAAAGATTCAAATAATTTAGCCAAAATAAAGCCCCCTTAATTCCTAGTGATATACTTTATATTTGCACATATTATTTACTTTTTGCAAGTGAACGAGATCGGGCTTCAGCTTCTTTAATACATGCTTCAATGGCCTCATTAAATTGATATTGTTCTAGAGCTTTAATGCCAGCTTCCGTTGTACCACCTGGACTTGTCACTTTTCTACGTAAAACATCAGGCTCATCAACCGATTGCTTCAGCATTTCGGCAGTACCAGCAAGTGTTTGTGTCATTAATAGTCGTACTGTATCCTTAGAGAGACCCACCTTTGTACCAACACGTTCAAATGCCTCCATTAAATAATAAATGTAAGCAGGGCCACTTCCTGAAAGAGCTGTTACAGCATGTAACTGATCCTCATCCACCTCAATAACTGAACCAACCGCTTCTAACAATTGTAAAAAAATTAAGCGCTGTTCGGCAGTCACTTTGTCATTAAATGCAATCCCGCTTGCAGACATCCCAATAGTAGCAGAAGTGTTGGGCATAACACGTGCGACTGGACGAGTACCCAAATGTTCTGTAATAGTATTAATAGCAATTCCAGCTAGAATAGAGAGGACAGCTGATTGCTCTGTAATTTTTGGTTTTAATTCCTGCATCGCTGCAATAGCATCCTTAGGCTTCATCGCTAAAATAATTAAATCGGCTTGCTGATAAATAGTATTGTCACAATGACAATTCACACCGTACGTTTCGTGTAAAAACTGTAAGCGTTCTTTGTCTGATCGATTGGTGACGTAAATTTCTTGTGCTGTAAAGACCTTTTGTTTAATCCAGCCCTGAATCAATGCCTCTGCCATCGAGCCTGCACCGATAAATAGTATTTTTTTCATGATCAAAACCTCCAGTTCTCAAAATCAAATTCGCCTTGGCGTAATTGTGTCCGGATTTTGAATTGTACTCAGGCCTGCACGAGGGCCGACACGATGTCGGTCATTTCGGTAAAGCCACAGGACGTGGCGTATTTACCGATGCAGGTCAGTTAGCCTTTTTCGCAGGATGCGAAGGGTTTAGGTTAACATCCTTTTTTCATTCCTTTCAAAATCCGTGACATCCGCCGGAGGCTTTAGGCCAACGTGATGTTGGTCACTCAGTCGTTGCCACAGGACGTGGTGTTCTTAGACTGAGTTCATCTATTTCAGTTGGTGTTTGGACACCCACTGAAAAAGTAATCAAAATCGCATTCATCTCACCATCTATAGAGGTAGTAGTCTTCTGTATCTGCGCTGCCTACGCTTTCGCACAGAAAAGATCTGTAGCTGTCGCTTTGCTTTCGCACAGTAAACATTTGCTGAATGAAGATAAAAAGCGCTTCCGTCCTTATATAGAAGGACGAAAACGCTATTGTTTCCGCGGTACCACCTTTGTTTGCCGATTGGCACAACTCTTAGCCCTTTTATCGCAAGGGGGACGGTTATGTTTTCATAACTGCTCAGAAGTAGGTTCGGTAATGTGAGCGGGCGATGTTACTTCCAGCAAATGTAACACTCTCTAAGACACCTTCACCACTTACGTACTTGGCTTCATCAACGCACATAAAATAATTAGATTATTCAAAATTATATTGATAATACGTCAAGCTGTCAACAGGTGGGTGACGAAAGGCAGAAAAACTTGTAAAATAGAATGAATCGGTATTCACTAGTTGCGCAAAAAGGGGGAGACAGCTTTGTCTATATACAAAATAGAAATACCAACACCCTATGATGTAGGAGATGTCAATGCATTTGTTGTGAAAGGCGATGCACTGACAATTTTTGATGTTGGACCAAAAACAATAGAAGCCTATGATGCGCTAAAATGGGGTATGCGTGCAGCAGGCTTTGATATGAGAGATATTGAACAGGTTGTGTTAACCCACCATCATCCGGATCATGCAGGTTGGGTGGATGCCTTTCCATATGCAGAAATTTTAGGGCATGCCTATAACGATAAATGGCTTCGTCATGACGAGGATTTTTTACGCTATCATGAGCAGTTTTATAGTGAGCGTTTGTTTGAGCACGGTGTTCCTCGAGAATATATCCAGCCAAGTGTACATGTACGTCGTGAAATAGAGCTTGTCGGTGAACGACCATTAACACAAATTCTTAATGATGGGGATGAAGTGCCAGGACATCCTGGATTAAAGGCTATTGAAACATTAGGACACGCACAAAGCCACCTAATTTTCTGGGATGAAAAAACGCATCATGTAATTGGTGGAGATTTATTGCTTGAAAAAATTACGCCAAACCCTTTAATTGAACCACCATTAGACCGTACATTGGGACGTACTAAATCGTTACTGCAATATAACGAATCGCTTGAAATTTTACGCCAATTGCCAGTAAAAATGATGCATACAGGACATGGTGCAGAGTTAAAGAATATTCCTGATTTAATTGATAGTCGGCTAGAACGCCAGCATCAGCAATCTTTGAAGGTTTGCGAATTATTTGGTGACGAATCATTAACTGCTGTACAAGTAACGAAGCGCTTTTACCCAGCAATTTTTCAACGGATGCTTGGCCTGACGTTGTCCAAAACGCTCGGTTATTTAGATTACTTAGAGGCCAATAATTATATTACATCGACGAAAACCGAAGAAGGTATCTATTTATTTAAAAGGAAGTAGGTTTATACATGAATATTAATAAAAAGACTATCTTCGTTACGGGTGCAACAAGTGGTGTAGGCTTGAAAATTACCGAATTATTAGTTGCTCAAGGTCATACGGTATATGCAACAGGGCGCAATGTTGTGGCATTGAAAGCATTAGAACGTTTAGGTGCTAACGTTATCCAAGCCGATTTAACTAATTTAGCGACGATTGATGAAGTATGTGCCCAGTTACCATTGCTTGATGTCGCTATTCTTTCGGCAGGAGTAGGTAAATTTGGTATTGCACCAGCACTATCAGATGAAGCTATTTCACAAATGGTGGAGCTGAATGTTAGTGTTCCTATGTATTTGGCAAAACGTTTAGCAATGCCAATGATGCAACGTCAACAAGGTCAGTTGATCTTCATTGGCTCGCAGGCAGGGAAGGTAGCGACACCGAAAGCAAGTGTTTATGCTGCTACAAAGCATGCGATTGTCGGCTTTACGAATGGGCTTCGTATGGAACTGGCTCCGTATAATGTTAAAGTTACGGCGATTCATCCAGGTCCAATTGATACACCATTTCTAGATAAGGCGAGTGATGAAAGCGGTTATCGAGAGTCATTGGGTAGATTTTTATTAACAGCTGAAGAAGTGGCACAAGCTACAGTCAAAACAATTGAACGCCCAGTTCGAGAGGTGAATTTGCCAAGAATCATGGGGTTGTCGAGCAAGCTGTATGCACTAGCACCTGCAACCATTGAATTTTTAGGCAAATCATTTTTTAATAAGAAATAGCGCAAACAAACTGTAAACATTCTCAGGAAAGAAATGAGTGTGTCTACAGTTTTTTTGTAATGTATAGCATAATGACCTTTCAAGGCTGATATATATTGGTAATGATGTATCATTAAAAATATGTATCCATGACAAAGGAGAGTATTATGTACACAATTGGACAAGTAGCTAAATTTTTAGGTGTATCTAGAGATACTTTAAAATTTTATGAGGAAAAGGAATTAGTTAAGCCGAAGCAAAATATTGAGAACGGGTATAGAAAATATAATCATTATGATATATATGATATAACAACAATCAATTTCTATAGAGAAATGGATATTGAAATAAAAAAAATCCAGGAATTAAGAAAAAGTAAGAGTATAGAGGGAATACATTCATTTTTAGAAGAGAAAGAACGAGAGGTTTTAGAAGAAATAGAATATAAAAAGCTTCTTTTAAAAAAGCTTCAGCTCGTAAAAGAAGATTGCGAAAAAATTAAACAATTTTTAGGCGTGTACACAGTTAAAGAAATGAAGCCCTTAGAAATAAAGGGAGAAATAGAGCATTTTACTGCATATGAAGAATATGACACGCTAAAAGATTGCTCAGACAGTTTAAAAAAAGCAGTGATTCTCACGTCTTTAAGAAGAGTCATACGTTTCAACGAAGAAGGTATCCAAGATGATAAGTTTATCATTGCAAGAAAAGTAGAAGATTGTGATCAGGCAATAGAAGGTGAAATTCTATCTCATCCAAAATGTCTTTATACAGTTGTTGAAGATGGAAGATGGTCGACGGGTGGAAAAAATACTGACCATAAAGTGGAAGCTAGTATTAGAAAAGTAGCAAAAGAAAGTGGGTATGAGCTTTTGGGGCTTGTTTATATAAATCTATTGCTTACCACTTATGAAGATGGACTTGAACGTATTTTTTTAGAAATGTATGTACCTATAAGGTAAAAAAATTCATCTCCCACAGATTATAGAGGAACACAAGCTAAAACCTTCACATCTTGTGAAAACGCTTGTGTGACCAACATCCTGTCGCTGTCACTACGTTAGCATTTCGCGCAGAAAACATATACCGCTGTTGCTTTGCTTTCGCGCAGAAAACATTTGCCGCCCCTCACCAATCGGGCTTTTATGGGCAGTTAATCTCCCACCTATCTTCCTTGCTTTCGCTGAATTTTGAAGTGGGAGTCTTACACCCGTTAATGCGGGATAAAGTGAAACTTAATCAGTGGGGGGCTTCTTCATCCCCACTGATTATTAGTCTTCACCAATCGGGCTTTTACGGGCAGTTAATCTCTCCCACCTATCTTCCTTGCTTTCGCTTAATTTTGAGGTGAGAGTCTTACAGCCCGTTAATGCGGGATAAAGTGAAACAAATAGGAGATAAAATTATGCAAGCAATTATTGACCTGTGAGTAACTCCTAGGTTTAAGCTGAAGGTATTCGGTAATATGAGCGTTATGATATTGACGAAATACTTAGTTTGAAGCGGGGGATATAAATGAGTAGAGAAAAGAAGCTAAATAAACCAGTAGCGAGTTTTATTCTACTAACGAATATCATTTTTTTGCCACTTTTTTGTCTTGTAGGAGTCACAAGTCTATTGGGATTTCCAACATGGGTTTTTGATGTCATACACTGTATATCAGCTTGGTCTTCAACCTTTGCTTTTGCCATACTGTTTAAAAGAATCTATCCCGGGCAGAGCTTTATACAATTTGTGAAAGATAAATTCAAGAATAAGCCTAAATTTTCTGTGATCCTTTCTGTCAGTACGATTCAAGCCTTCATATTTTTAATGATTTTGTTTCTTGTATTGAATAATAGTGCAGTAGACTCTATTTTTACTAAAACTTCATGGGGAATATTGGTCTATTACTTTTTCAAAAATCTTCTGTCAGGGCCAATAGGGGAAGAATTAGGGTGGAGAGGTTTCGCCCAAATGGAGCTGCAAAAGAAGTATTCGCCATTAATAGCTTCGATAATCATAGGATTTTGGTGGGGGATGTGGCATCTACCTATTTGGTTTACTACAGGGTTTATGGGCATTGAGTTAATCAAATACATTCTATTCTTTATGATTTCAATCATATCCACTGCGATCATCATGGCAGCATTTTATAACCTAAATCAGAATTTAATCGTCCCAATCATCATCCACCAATTCTTTAATTTTTATATTGGCTTAATAAACGGAAACTTAATCGATCTACTCATGTATAACGCACTTTTCTATTCTGTAGTAGCAATCTTAATTATCATTATTAATCCAAAGAAAGTATTGTATGGCAAGAAAAATACAAACATTATCAACGGCAAGAATTCCGTCATTTAGTGAGGTTTTTTCCTTGACCATTTTGTTTTTCAACGCTTTGAAAAGAATCCAGTGTACACATTGGATTCTTTTTATTTATTCCAAGAGTGGTATTTACATTCCTAAAACTTATATTGTATACATTTAGATAGCAAGTAAAAAAACGTTTTTCCGAGTGAAAATATTCACAGTTCGTACATCGGCTTTAGGTATTGAAATGACTTACTTTTTACAATAAACATAAATGTCTATAAATTTATAAAAATACACTTGTATTTATTTTTATAACGTGATACTATTCGTGTATAAACTTTTATATGAATGTATAAACATACATATCTCATAGATTAATTGGAGGCGCATTTAGTATGGCAAATAAAAAAGTAGTATTAGCATACTCAGGCGGTCTTGATACTTCTGTAGCAATTCCGTGGTTAAAAGAACAAGGTTGGGACGTTATCGCAGTTTGTCTTGACGTTGGTGAAGGTAAGGATCTTGAATTCGTAAAAAATAAAGCTCTTCAAGTAGGAGCTATTGAATCATACATGGTAGATGCAAAGGATGAATTTGCTGAAGGCTATGCACTTATTTCATTACAAGCACATACTTGGTACGAACAAAAATACCCATTAGTATCAGCTCTTTCTCGTCCATTAATCTCGAAAAAATTAGTAGAGATTGCTAACCAAGTAGGCGCGGACGCAGTAGCTCATGGTTGCACAGGTAAAGGTAATGACCAAGTTCGTTTCGAGGTTTCTATTAAAGCGTTAAATCCAGATTTAGAGGTATTAGCACCAGTACGTGAGTGGGGCTGGAGCCGTGACGAGGAAATCGAATATGCAATGAAACATAATGTGCCGATCCCTGCAACATTAGATTCTCCATTCTCTATTGACCAAAATTTATGGGGTCGTGCAAATGAAGCAGGCATAATGGAAGATCCATGGGTATCTCCACCAGAAGAAGCTTACGGTTTAACAGTATCTGTGGAAAACTCTCCAAATGAAGCGGAATACGTAGAAATTGAATTCGTTGCTGGTAAACCAGTATCTTTAAATGGTAAAGAAATGAAACTTGCTGATTTAATTCAAGAACTAAACGCAGTAGCAGGTGCTCATGGTGTTGGTCGTATCGATCACGTAGAAAACCGATTAGTTGGTATTAAATCTCGTGAAGTATATGAAATCCCAGGAGCGAAAGTGCTATTAACGGCTCATAAAGAGCTTGAAGATCTAACGCTTGTAAAAGAATTAGCACACTTCAAGCCAGTTATTGAGAAAAAACTATCAGAATTAATTTATGATGGTTTATGGTTCTCTCCATTACGTGAAGCGCTTGAGGCGTTCCTTGCTGAATCACAAAAATTTGTGAACGGAACTGTACGTGTGAAACTTTACAAAGGTCATGCCATTGTGGAAGGACGTAAATCTCCAAATTCATTATATAGTGAAAAGCTAGCAACATATTCTAAGGAAGACCAATTCAACCACGCTTCAGCAGTAGGCTTTATCGAATTATGGGGTCTACCAACAGTAGTTAACTCTTCAGTAAATAAAAAATAATGTCAACAAGTAAGGTGTAGTGTAGCATGCGCTGCACCTTTAACTTCTTTTAGAAGGTGTTCAAATCCGCTAAAAGAAGTAAAGCCTCCGGCGGATGTCACAGTATTGGAAAGGAGTTCTTAGGGGATGTTAGCCTAAAAACATCGCATCCATGCGATAACGGCTAACTGACCTGCATCGGTAAATACGCCACGTCCTGTGGCTTTACCGAAATGACCGACATCGTGTCGGCCCTCGTGCAGGCCTAAGCACAAAGCCGATTCTGGACGCAATTATGCCGAGGCATAATTGATAAAGAAATGAAGGAGAAGGTGAGCTGTTATGACAAAACTTTGGGGCGGACGTTTCCAAAAATCAGCAGAAGCATGGGTGGACGAATTCGGCGCATCGATTGGCTTTGACCAACAGCTTGTTCTAGAAGATCTAGAAGGTAGCGTAGCACATGTTACAATGCTTGGTGCAACAGGTATTTTACCAGCAGCTGACGTGGAAATGATTCTTAGTGGACTTGCACAATTACAAGAAAAGGCAATCGTGGGTGAGCTTGAGTTTAGCATTGCCAATGAAGATATTCACTTGAATTTGGAAAAAATGCTGATAGATTTAATTGGTCCTGTAGGTGGAAAGCTTCATACAGGTCGTAGCCGAAATGATCAAGTAGCAACGGATATGCATATTTTTTTGAAAAAGCGTGTGAAGGAAGCAATTGGTTTAATTGAGATCTTCCAAAAAACATTGTTAGAAAAGGCTGAGGAGCATGTAGAAACAATTGCTCCAGGCTATACACATCTACAACGTGCACAACCTATTTCGTTTGCTCATCATTTAATGGCCTATTTCTGGATGTTAGAGCGTGACAAAAAACGCTTCACAGAATCGATTAAGCGCATTGATATCCTACCTTTAGGTGCAGGTGCTATGGCTGGGACAACATTCCCAATCGATCGATTGAAATCAGCAGAGCTTCTAGGCTTTAGCGAGGTTTATGCAAACTCAATGGATGCCGTAAGTGACCGTGATTTTATCGTTGAATTTTTAAGCAATTCATCATTATTAATGGCACATTTATCACGTTTTGCAGAGGAAATTATTTTGTGGTCAACAGATGAATTCAAATTTATCGAGCTAGATGATGCCTTCTCAACAGGTTCTTCCATTATGCCACAGAAAAAAAATCCTGATATGGCGGAGTTAATCCGTGGAAAAACAGGGCGTGTTTATGGGAACTTAATGGGCTTATTAACAGTTCTAAAGGGAACGCCATTAACATACAACAAAGATATGCAGGAAGATAAAGAAGGTATGTTCGATACAGTCCATACAATTCTTGGTTCACTAAAAATCTTTGAAGGTATGATTCGCACAATGACTGTCAATACAGAGCGTTTGCACAAAGCAGTACACGCTGACTTCTCCAATGCTACGGAGCTTGCGGATTATCTAGCAACGAAAGGTATGCCGTTCCGTGAAGCACATGAAGTGACAGGAAAACTTGTATTCACTTGTATTCAAAAAGGTATCTATTTATTAGATCTACCGCTTGAAGACATGAAAAAAGAAAGTGAGCTTATCGAAGCGGATATCTACGATGTATTGGCACCTGAAGCAGCCGTACGTCGTCGCCATTCCTTAGGTGGTACAGGATTTGATCAAGTAAAAATCCAAATCGACAAAGCGAAAACATGTCTTGCTTAACCATTACTTTAGCGTGCATGTCCTCGTGACTTTTGCATAGATATTCATTAAAGCTGTCCAGTGAGGCACTATGAAAACCCATTTCCTTTTTTGTTAAAGCCAGAGGGTGAAACGAAAAAGAGACCCTTACATATGTAAAGGACAATCCCCAATTCTGGAGACGCGGAATTGGGGTTTTTGTATAAAGAATAATAGTAGTGGGAGGGATGTTAATGAATGAGCGTTTTACAAAGGGGTTTGAAACAATTAAACAGTATGTCACGGAGGAAGAAGCAGCCCGAATGATTGAATCGGATGCACTAGCTGACGTGGCACCAGATTTACGCAAAATGATTATTGAGTTTGCCTATGGTGAAGTGTACTCACGACCAGGGCTAGATGCAAAAAGCCGTGCACTTGTCGTTATAACAGCGGTAGTAACACAAGGCGCAGCTCCACAAACAAAAACACATATTAAACGTGGCCTACATGCAGGCTTAACACAGACAGAAATCATAGAAGGACTTTTACAATTAGTGCCTTATATAGGTTTTCCACGTGTACAAAATGCATTAACCATTGCACAACAGGTTTTTAAAGAAGAAGTTGAAAATGGAAAGTAATTATTCTGCTGTTTTTTCGCATTAACGGGCAGTAATTTATCTGCGGAAGAGAAACAGGTACAAGATTCCACACCAGCATTCAGCGAAAACAAAGAAGCTAGGATGAATAAATAGTGATGAAATGGTTCATATTAAGAACGGAATCACTTATTAATCTAAAATGATTAGGAGGATGTAGAATGAGTAGTCATACCGCAAAAGACATTGAATCTCAGGATGATCCGCCACAACTGTATAGGGTTAAGCTTCATAGATCTTAAGCAATAAAGGTGAAGCAGATATTCTCTGTTTTGCTGTAGCTTAAGACGAAGCCGATACCAATACAAATAAAATCAACTAGAAGCATAAGTGTCCAAGAATCCAGAATTATTCTGGATTCTTTTTTATGTGCGCCCGGCATGCGCATGAACTATAGGGTGCAAGTCCCGAACCCCGAAGACAGAAGTAGAGGTTAGCTAAAAGCGGGGGCTCTGAAAAAGTCAATTTACACTAAAAATTTCGAATCGACTTTTAATACTTTATAGAATTGAGAATATCATAATTAGCAAGTAGCAAGGAGAGGTAGAAAAGCATAACGGACAGGGAGATTCAAAATTACTGTCCGTCAGACTTCATGGAAAAGCCGTATATTGATCCGTACGTACGGTGGTGTGAGAGGTCGACTAGTCAATTAAGGGCTAGTCTTCTACTCGATTGTAAGATAGCTTAATTTGACTTTATTTGAAACCTGTATTACTCTGTATATAACAGAAATCTGTTCGGTGATAAGCGATACAGATTGGAGTGATATGATGCAAATACAATTAGATCCAAGCAGTGAATTGCAACTCTATAAACAATTAGCGAATCAATTGATTGAGTTTATTGCTAAGGGCGAGCTAAAAAATGGTGATACATTGCCATCCGTTCGCTCTCTGGCTGCTGATTTAGGTATTAATGTAAGCACAGTGAGTAAGAGCTACCATGAACTTGAAGAAAAGGGTTTAATCGAATTAAAGCCAAAAGCGAAAGCGATCATTATTGGTGGCCAAAAGCGAGAGCTGGAAGAAACGGAAGTGGAGAAAGTAGAAAATGCTTTAAAGCCCATTATGGCTGAAGCGTTTGCACGTGGTTTTGAAAAAGATCAAATGTCAAGTTTGTTCCATCGAATTTTAAAACAATGGAAGTAGGAATAATATGCTTTTTATATTAGGCATTTTTATCATGGTGGGGGTATTAGAATCCATTACACTACATTTGACGAGAAAAACGACGGTGTTTGGTGTTTCCATTCCAGAGCCCTATGTACGACACCCACAATTACGACTATTTGGTAGGAAGCATAGCAGGCTATGGGAGCTGGGATTTAGCCGCGATTAATTTTAGTATGACCATTCTTCTTGTTGTCTTACATTACGCAACGGTGATTTTAATAAATCAAATAGCTTCATATTTTTTCTTGTTTTTTATTATGTTTAATATCATTTCGTTAGGTGGACTTATATTCTTAATTTGGAAGTTAAGTAAAAGTAATGAACGCTTTAATGAGTTACATACAAATGAAACAGCTGTCGATGATCGATACTGGAAATGGGGTATTTTTTACATCAATAAAAATGACCCTTCATTATTAGTTCAAAAGAAAATTGGTATAGGTTGGATCGTAAATCTGGCGAATAAATGGAGCTATATCATTGTACTCGTAATAATTCTTGCCTATTTTATTAGTCATCTTTATATAATAAAGGGAGAGATTGTATGAAAAAGCTCTTATTTCTTTGTTGCGCACTCTTATTATTAACAGCATGCGCTCAGAAGGAAAATAACACAAAAGGATCAGCAACTGAAGGGGGAAATAAAATGAACACATCGTTTATTGGGAAAT
Source organism: Lysinibacillus sp. NPDC097231 (assembly GCF_044761885.1). Lineage (NCBI taxonomy): Bacteria > Bacillati > Bacillota > Bacilli > Caryophanales > Bacillaceae > Lysinibacillus > Lysinibacillus sp. NPDC097231. The sequence continues at coordinate 47,764 of NZ_JBIWDH010000038.1, forward strand.
GGGAAGGAAATATTGAGACGCCAAACGGAGCACTTCCGATTATTGTTGATTTGCAAGAGAAAAGTGGAACATTATCAGTTCCTGTACAAGGATTATCCAATTATCCATTTAAGAACATTCAATATAATGGCGATCAAGTAAAAGTTTCTATCAACTTAAATGGCTCGATTGTTGAAATTAACGGGGCATTAAAAGATGAACAAATCGAAGCAACGTTTCAACAAAATGGTGGCAAATTCCCACTTGTTTTAAAACCATTCAAAGAACAACCAGAACAACCAGTTACGTATGAAACATTGAAAATTCCCGTTCAAAATGGTGAGTTAACAGTGGCACTTCAAAAGGCTAGCAAGGAGCCATCTCCAGTTGCACTTATTATTGCAGGCTCCGGGCCAACTGATAAGGATGGCAATTCAGCTTTGGCTGGTAAAAATAATAGTTTAAAAATGATTGCCGAAGGATTAGCAAAAGACGGTATAGCAAGTGTTCGCTATGATAAACGCGGACTTGGCGATAATATGTCCCTCTTAACAAAGGAAGAGGATATTACCTTTGACCAATATGTGGATGACGCGTTTCAAGTGATTAATACCCTGTTAGCAGATAAAGCTTATTCAAGTGTTCATATTATCGGTCATAGCGAAGGCTCGCTAATCGGTTTACTAGCAGCCCAAAAAACAAATGTAGAATCCTTCGTTTCCATTGCAGGCGCAGGAAGACCAATAGATGAAATTTTGTTAGAGCAATTAAAAGGTCAATTATCACCACAGCTTTTAAAAGAATCGACAGATGCTCTTGTTTCTTTAAAAAAAGGCGAACTGGTGAAGAACGTTTCTCCAGAGTTGCAAGCTCTTTTCCGTTCTTCCGTTCAACCATATATGATTTCATGGTTAAAATATAACCCTGCAAGTGAGTTAGCAAAATTGAATAGCCGAGTTTTAATTATTCAAGGAACAACCGATTTACAAGTAGTTGCAACTGATGCGGAAGCGTTAAAGAAAGGTAAAACAGATGCCGAGCTTATCTATATGGAAGGTATGAATCATGTGCTGAAAAATGCTCCAGCGAGTCGTGCTGTGAATTTAGCAACATATGCAGACCCATCATTGCCACTTCATACAGATTTACTACCAGCTATACAGCAGTTTATAAAGAATGAGAAGTAGAGACTAAGTATCATGTATGCCATTGCCCGCGAAAGCAAGGCAGTACCCGTGTGAAGAGGGTAAATACCTGCGGAAGCAAGGCAAATACCCGCGCGAAGAGGGTAAATACCCGCGAAAGCAAGACAAATACCCACGCGAAGAGGACGAATATCGGCAAAATAGTATAATATCCATTATAAAATACTCATAATTAATATTTAACCAAAAGAAGTATGCTCAAATCAAAAAATAATGAGCATACTCTTTTGGTTTTTGGCGTCTTAATAAAATTTACCTTTTGTATTTGGGCAAGTTGTCAGTGAAATTTTTTAAAACGTTTACTATGAATAAATGTATTGATGGGACATAGAGCAGTGCAGTTCATCGAAAAACTCCTAAATCAACTTCATATTATGGGGATGAGCATTATATTTGAAACAATTTCTACAACTTTATCGTACAATACCTAAGTAAGGAGAGGTTTATTTCAATTCATTTAAGATAAATGAAATAGGACGATTAATCGAATTCAACAAAATTTGAAAAGAAGGTTTTAGTATGTATAGTATCCTGTAATGTTCCTATTAAAACCATTCGTTACTATAGCGATACTGGGTTACTCGAACAATCCTTTATAGAATAATAAAATCTAAACAATTACAAGACCTTTCCTTTGGTGAGAGGTCTTTTGTTATATCTGCATTTTTTATAAAAATTTATTTTATCTAATAAGAGTTGAAACTATACAATAGTGTCGGTATAATGGTGATGTAAAACGACAATGGTGTATAGTTTTTTGTTATAGGAGGTTGTTCTATGTCGCCGAAAGTAAGTGAGGAATATAAACAAGAGAGAAAAAAAGAGTTGATAAAAGCAGCTAGAAGTGTGTTTATCGAAAAAGGATATGTTCACACATCGATGCAAGATATTATGGATAAGGCTGAAATTTCTAGAGGTGCATTTTACAGTTATTTCGATAATATTGATCATGTTTTTATCGAAGTTTTAAAATTTGATGACGATGAAGACGTTCAGTACTTTATGTCATCCAATGAAGGTCCCATTTGGCCACAATTAAAGCGTTGGGTTGAAGAACAGCAATATCAAATCGAATCAATCAATCAGACATTGGTCTATGCAAAGGCAGAATTTTTCTTATCGTCAAAGAACAAAGTTAATTTTCCTTACATTGCAGAGCGCTACAATCAGACTGCTGATGCTATTGAAAAAGTATTGATTGAAGGGGTTCGCAAAGGAGAATTTAAGCCACAGCAACCTACTCGTTCTATTGCAATGTATTTAATATCATTTATCAATGGGCTAATGTTAGACTCGTTTCAACTGGGACATGAACAAACAAATGTGAAGGATCAATTATCTGTTTTTCTTTTCTCTTTAGAAAGATTAATTAATCCAATCCATACAAAATAAGGAGGAATTATTATGTTATTTGAATCAAAAAGAGTAAGATTTAGAAAGATGACAAAGGAAGATACAGAACTCTATCATGCTTGGCGAAATGATATGGAAGTTATGCATTCCACTAACCCATCTTTAGATGTTTATCCGATGGAAGAGACGAAAGAATTTGTTGAGCATGTTATTTTGGGATCCAATTCAGGCAAAAGTTACATTATGATAGAAAAAACAAATAACATCCCAATTGGCATTGTATCGTTAATCAATATTGATTATAAAAATAGAAATGCGGAGTGCATTATTGATATTGGAGAAAAGGAATATTGGGGGAAGGGCTATGGTTCAGAAGGGTTTAAATTGCTGCTGGATTATGCTTTTTACGAAATGAACCTTCACCGTGTGTCTCTTAAAGTATTTTCATTTAATGAAAGAGCTAGTCATTTGTATACTAAGCTAGGTTTTAAACAGGAAGGAAAAAGTAGACAGAGCCTGTTTAGGGAAGGTGAGTGGCATGACATTATCCATATGGGCATTCTACAAAATGAATACTTTGAGAAGCAAGTAGGAAATGTATAAAACGAATTTTCGTTAAGGCTCATCTCTAAAAGTTGTGGATGCAATTTGATCAATTATGCCTCGGCATAATTGCGTCAGGAATCGGTTATGTGCTTAGGCCTACAGATATTTTTTGTGCGAAAGCGCCCGAGCGGAACGTAAATCTACCCTATGTTATGGCGATTTTCCATTGCTTTCGCCAAATTACTAATAATTAACTATTTCGCATAAAAAATGGCTCATCACCAAAATCTGGGGATGACAAAATCAATGACCTGTTTCCAAACGTAAACGGAGGAAAAGATGGGCATCATTTCGGTAGCCAAAAC
>NZ_JBIWDH010000039.1:0-50990 GCF_044761885.1 Lysinibacillus sp. NPDC097231
GTAGAAGATTTCCAAGAACATCTAAATTACTCTTCTGATGCGGATGCGCGAAAAGGGCATAAGACGTCGGAATCTTCTTTCTTCGGGTATAAGACACATATCGCGTTGAGTGATGAACGTATTATTACAGCGGCTGTCATTACAACAGGTGAAAAAAGCGATGGAAAATATCTTCAAGAATTAATTGAAAAAAGCACACAAGCAGGTATGAAAATTAATACGGTTATTGGAGACGCAGCTTACTCTGAAAAGGCAAATATCGAATATACAAAAGAAGAGAAAATCGCGCTTGTGGCAAAGTTGAATCCTATTCTTACACAAGGACCACGAAAAGAAGAAGACAAGTTTGAGTTTAATAAAGACGCTGGAATGTTTGTTTGTAAGGCCGGTCATCTCGCGACAAGAAAAGCACGTACGGGTAAAAAAGGAACGAGTAAGAGTCAAAGTCAGACATATTATTTTGATATTGAAAAATGCAAAGTATGTCCAATGAGAGAGGGCTGTTATAAAGAAGACGCAAAGAGTAAAACGTATTCTGTCACAATTAAGTCGGATACACATGCCGAACAAGAAGCATTTCAAAATACGGAAGCCTTTAAGCAATTAGCCGCAAATCGCTACAAAGTAGAAGCGAAGAACAGTGAATTAAAAAACGGACACGGGTACGATACGGCATCGACTGCGGGTCTATTTGGCATGGAAATTCAAGGTGCCACAACGATATTCGCTGTCAATTTGAAACGGATATTAAAGCTACTAAATGAAAATGAATAAGGAATAGAGACAGAAATAAGGCACTTCCTGTTCAAAATTGAACAAGAAGTGCCTTATTTTTATCTGAGAAAGGTTCGCTTTTATGAAAACATAAGTTTTTCAGTGCCCTCCTAAATGTTGGGCCACTCTTTTACTCTTATAGATATTTCACAAACCAATCTCGAATATATTCTAGTCTACTGATTCTTAACGTTGGCTTTCCGCTCCTTGAAAGTTCATGATTGGCTTCAGGGAAACGAACAAATTTTGTTTCTTTTTTACGATGTTTTAAGGCGATAAATAATTGCTCTGCCTGTTCAATCGGACAGCGATAGTCTTTTTCACTGTGTAAAATTAACAGTGGCGTCTCCACCTTATCCACGTATTTAAGCGGTGAATGATTCCATAGCTTCTCTATATCGTCTAGTCCCGCCTGGATTTGCCAGTCATTAAAGTAATAGCCGATATCACTTACGCCATAAAAGCTAATCCAGTTAGAAATGGAACGTTGCGTAACAGCGGCTTTAAAGCGATTTGTCTGTCCAACAATCCAGTTTGTCATGAAGCCCCCATAGCTCCCGCCTGTAACACCAAGACGGTCTTGATCAATGAAATCATAATGCTCCAATGCAAAGTCAACAGCTGCCATTAGATCCTGATAATCATTTCCACCATAATCACCACGGACTGCATCCACAAATTTTTGACCGTAGCCATGGCTACCACGAGGATTCGTATATAGAACCGCAAAACCTTGTGCAGCAAGGATTTGAAATTCGTTAAAATAGGTGTTGGCATACATAGCATGCGGACCACCATGGATTTCAAGGATAAGTGGATACTTTTGCCCTTCTTCATAGCCAATAGGCTTCATCATCCAACCGCTTACTTGCCAGCCGTCTGCCCCTTCGTATTCAATAGCTTCTGGAGCAGATAATTCTCTCGTCTTTAAAAATTCCTCATTGACGTTCGTAAGCTGTTCCTTTTCACCCGTATTTAAATTGACGTAAAATAGATCGCCAGGATTTGTCGTTGTGCTGATTGCTACTACCGCTTTATTATTTTTTCGATCAAGTGAAAAACCATAAACATACTGATCATCATGAATGGCAGGATATAATTCTCCCGAAAGATTGCCAAAATAAATGGCTGTATTTCCGTGATCTGTCACTTGGAAGTAAAAGCTTTTGTTATCCTCTAACCATTGGACACGTGGAGCAACTACCCCCTGAAGGAAATCACCGATTACAAAATCACCAACTGGCGCGTCAAAATCACTTGTAACACATGTCGTAAGGTTATTTTCCAAATCATACATCCATAGCTTTGTTTGTGTTGCATTTTCAAATTCTCTTTCACTGCCTACATAAGCTATATAACGGCTGTTTGGAGACCATGAGGTTTGGTAAAACACCGCTGTTCCTTCCGTTAGCTTGCGACCATGTTTCGTATCTAAATCCAATAAGTAAATATCACTTATGAATGAAAAATCAAGATCCTCTGTTAAGTCTGCAATGTAAGATAGATATTTTCCGTTTGGAGACCATGAACCAAGTTGTAAATTATGTTTCCCCTCCGTCACTAGCTCTAATTCTCCCGATTCAAGATGGACGATGGCAATTTGAGAAAATTGCTCCATATCTATAAATCCAGCTGCATCTGATTTATATTTCATCTTTTCTATTTCAAGTGGTTTTAGTTCTTTGTCTTCTTTCTTATCCTTTTCAGCTTTATCATAAATGTTTTCATCTTTACCAAGCTTTACTGAGAAGGCAATTTTCTCACCACACGGAGACCAGGTCGGTGATGTCGCACCGTTTTTACAATTAGTAACTTGTTGTGCTTCCCCACCTGCTTTAGAAAGTACAAAAATTTGCGGCTTGCCATTTCTCGTTGACACAAACGCGATTTTACTGCCATCAGGAGACCAAACAGGTGAATTCGTTTTATCTTCACCAAACGTCCATTGCTGAGGTTTTTTCTCATGCATGTTTATGTAAAATAAATTAGATATATAATCTTTTTTCTTGTCATCAATATACGTCTCAACATAGATAACTTCGGTTCCGTCCGGTGATAGTTGTGGATCTGCCACTGATTTTAATTGATATAGATCTTCTGGTTGAATTCCTTGCTTTGATGTCAAATTTAATATCCCCTTTGTGTTGAAAATTTCATTACATAGTACAATATTTAGACACTCTAAGTATTATTCCTTCTCAGAAAATAAAAAATGATTAAAGATTATTAAAGTTTCCAATAATCCGCACATTTGGTTCTACGATAAAATTTATAAAAGGGTTCATTTGGGCGAGCATGCTCCTTGTAGAGACAAATGATTTCTTGCAGAAGGCTTTCAATACAGTCAACTGGCACTTTTTTGGCAAAAAGCGTCCCGGCTTGTGCATTCGCCCCCATTGGCACTGCCCCTAAATAGACATCAAAGCTATCCTTTTGATAGACAAGGCCAATATCATCATAAACCGCATTATAGCAGGCAGATGCACAGCCATTGACGTTGACACGTAATCTTGTCGGGACAGCGGTTCCTTCTAATGAATGATAGAGCTTTTCTGTCATCGGTGCTGCCTCCATCATATCGCCATCGCAAAAATCACAGGCTTTCATCGATACAATAGGGCCTGGCATAACCACATACAAGCCAGCGTCCTGTAGCTCCTCTATTGTTCTAGCTACATCAACAGTTGGAATCGACAATAACATACTGTAGGATGCAGAATATTTGATGGCACCAGTGTCCCCAACGACCTTAGCGATGGTTTGAAACTGCGGTGCTGTATAATGTTTATTAATAATACCTGGGTTTACAGCAAGACGTGTAAATTCTCCATTGTGATTTAGCTTTTCAAATGTTTTGTCTGGTATATTCGAACGAAATGCATTCATTGATAACTCTCCTTATGAAAAAGGAGCTAGCAAATTGCTAGCTCCTAATGATAGTTTAAAAGTTGTCAGGATAGAAGCCCTTTGCCAAAATTTGAATCGCTTCTGCAGCACGAACCCCCTCAGACGCCGCTGATAATGGTAGGATGACAAAGCATTCATTTTTCACTGCTGCTATTTCCTTTAATGCCGGATCATTTTTTAAGAAATTAATTTTTTCCTCTGCTGTTGTTTCTCCGTAATCAATGACAACCACCACTTGGGGATTACGATCCACAGCATCTTCCTTGGAAACAGTTGTCCAACCCGATTCCACATCACCAAAAACATTGTTACCGCCAGCAATGGTCACAAGTTCATTCATAAAGTTTTGTCCAGCAGTAAAGACATCTTTATCACCACCGTCAAACACTAAAACACGTAGGTTTTCTCCATTTTGAGGTAATTTTGCACGAACATCATCAACGTCTTTCGTCATTTGTGCAATTAATGCTTCTCCATGATCCTCGACACGGAAAATTTTCGCGATATTTCGGATATCTGTGAAAATATCTTCTAAAGTTGGTTTCGTCATATTAGAGGCTGTATGCAAATACGTGTGAATTCCTAATGCCTCAAGCTCTTCCGGAGTACCAACACCTTTCTCTCCAAAGGCGCTTTTCCAGCCTCCATATAAAAAGTCCGCTTCTGCATCGATGACCTGTTCCTTTGCGGGATATTGTTCAGCTAACACTGGCACTTTATCGTAAGCAGCTTGTAGCGGCTCATAGATTTTGTCGTCTAAATACGCCGTACCTACCATTGAATCCTCTAAGCCTAAAGCTAGCATAATTTCTGTGACATGCTGATTTAAGCTAATCGCTTTTTTGGGTGCCTCTTTATATACTTGAGTTGTACCATTATTGTCAATTGTTATTTCTGTCGTTTCCGCTTGTGAAGGCTCTATCTTCCCACTCTGTGTAGCCCCTTCCTTCGCATTACACGCGCCCAATATAGCGAGCAGGGCTATGGCAAAGACGAGCCACATGCTTTTCCATTTCTTCATATCCTTTTCTCCTTTGTTGTGCAATCTATAGAAAGAAATCAGCAGACTTCTTTGCTACTAAGTACGTTTTAAAAAAGGGCATAAAAAAATCCCCTTGTTTCCAAGAGGTAAGCATAGTGAAAGACGGTTTCTTCAACCTATTCACTATCTCCATCCTCGTGGTTTCTAGTAAAAAATACATATTGGCAGGTATCCTGGCTTAGGTTCATCATCTATACGCCTTCCCATAGCGTGGCTACAGTGGCATCATGTATAGACTCCCCATTTACAGTTGCGGGACAGCATCGGATTCGCACCGATTTCCCTTTTAAGCAAATGACAAAGGCCATTTGCACCAATAGGTTGTTATATTTTTGTTGGAAATGTTAATGCTAGACTAGCAGAAGAAAATTTTGTTCGCAATCTCACAAAAAAATCCATTTCATAATAATCATGAATATTTTAGCACTATTCCGACATCATCACTAACTATTTTACACGAAATATTTTTCAACTTAATTCTGTTACAATAATAACGAACGAAGAATAGAAACGAGGATTTTATTATGCATAAAACGATTGGAGTACTCGCTCATGTTGATGCAGGAAAAACAACATTTTCAGAGCAATTACTTTTTCATACAAACAGTATTCAGGCCCGTGGACGAGTGGATCATCAGGATACATTTCTGGATAATCATGAGTTGGAGCGTCAACGAGGTATTACAATTTTTGCCGAGCAAGGCCGCATGACGATTGGCAACGATACATACACATTAATCGATACACCTGGGCACGTCGATTTCTCTCCAGAGATGGAGCGTGCTATTCGGGTGATGGATTATGCCATCATTATTATTAGTGCCGTCGAGGGCGTACAAGGTCATACCGAAACGGTGTGGCAACTATTACGCCAATATCATGTGCCAACCTTCTTCTTTATCAATAAAACGGATCGTGAAGGTGCAAATGTTGAAGGTGTTATGGCACAGCTTCGAAAAGATTGCTCTGAGGATGTATTATTAGTAGATGAACTGCTCCGTTCTGACAACGTTCCCTATGACATGATGGAATGGCTCGCAGAACGAGATGAGCAGCTTCTCGATGCTTTTCTTAGCGAAACATTAGAAAGCTCTCGCTGTCTACCTCATCTCCAAGCGATGGTTAAACAGGAAAAGGCCTTTTTGTGCTTTGCTGGCTCCGCTTTAAAAGATGTAGGGATCAAGGAATTTCTAGCCCAGCTCCCATTACTTACGGAGACACATTTTAATACTGAAAAACCATTTCAAGGCGAAGTGTTTAAAATTCGCCATGATGGACATCAACGCTTAACTTTTATCAAAGCTTTACAAGGAACGTTACATGTTCGTGATGAATTTTCGTTTGGCGATGTAACCGAAAAAGTGACGGAGATTCGATTATATAACGGAAGTCGTTACGAAACTGTACAAGAGGTTACAGCTGGGGAGATATTCGCAGTAAAAGGGCTTAGTCTAGCAAACATTGGGGCTAGCATTGGTCATTCTAGCAACCCGCAGCCCTATGAATTAGTGCCAACCTTGCAGGCCAATGTACAATATGACGGCGATCAGCATATTAAGGAAGTCTTAAAAGTTTTTCGTGTCCTTGAAGCGGAAGAGCCTTCCTTACGTGTGGTTTGGCATGAGAAATTTCAAGAAATTCATGTACATATTATGGGTGTCATCCAACTCGAGGTTCTTGTCGAAGTGCTCAACAACCGTTTTTCACTAGACGTGTCATTCGGAGAGCCACAAATTTTATATATGGAAACGATCGCCACAACGGTCACAGGCTACGGCCATTTTGAGCCATTAAAGCACTATGCAGAAGTCCATTTATTAATGGAGCCAAATACACGTGGGACTGGTCATACATTTATCAATGCTTGCCATGCAGACGATTTATCGGTTGGGCATCAGCGGCTCATTGAAAAACATCTTTTCGAGCGCGACCATCACGGATTGTTAACAGGCTTTCCTGTAACAGATATCCGTTTCACCCTGTTAACAGGGCGTGCACATATTAAGCATACAGAAGGTGGCGATTTTCGAGAGGCCACTTTCCGTGCATTACGACAAGGACTTGAACAAGCAGAAAATGTGCTACTAGAGCCTTATTACCGCTTTAAGCTCAAAGCCCCTAGTGATTTTATCGGTCGCATGATGACCGATATCCAGCAAGCATCAGGTACATTTGGCACGCCAATCATCACAGAAAATGATGTAACTTTAACGGGCCGTGCCCCTGTCGCAACATTTATGAGCTACAGCACAACCTTTGCTGCCTACACCAATGGTAAAGGTGCACTCTCTCTACAATTTGATGGCTATGATGCGTGCCATAATACAGAAGAAATTATTACCCAAATTGGCTACGATAAAAATGCCGATCCTGAGTATTCGTCCTCTAGTATTTTTTGCGCAAAAGGCAAGGGCTACTCCGTTCCGTGGGATGAAGCGCAAGCAGCAATGCATTGCCTGAAATAAATCAAAAAAAACTGTACTTGATGAATTGAATCAAGTACAGTTTTTTGCTGGTGGGGCGGGTTTTTGCCTCTGCTCAGCGGGGATTCTGCTTGCGTGCAGGTATTTCCCTTCACTTCTCGGGGATTCTTTACTGACGCGCGGGTATTTCTCTTCACTTCGCGGGTATTCTTCCCTTCCGCGCGGGTATTTCTCTTCACTTCGCGGGTATTCTTTGCTGACGCGCGGGTATTTCACCTTCACTCCGCGGGGATTCATCCCTACATTCATCCCTACTCCGCGAGTATTGTAAATCTTTTATTACAAAGCTTTTACAGTTTGCTTTGTTTGTTTGAAAAAGTGATAGGAAGGTTCGACAACGGCATAGATATGAGAATTGTAAAAATCTATTAATACCTTGCCCGGTCGAGTTTTCAAAAGTTGCAAATTATTAATCAATTCCAGCAGTAGCTCATGCCCGTTACCACGCGGATGCCAGTTTAAATGGACAGCATTTAATTCTTTCACCGCTTGTAAAAATTGCTTATACTCTCGCTCTACCAAATTGATTAGCTTGTCGTCTTGAGTGATTCGTGATAAATCTGCCAAATAGGTTTCATAAAAGCGCATAACGATCGAGCATAGTAAATCATTGACGCGAGCGGCACTTAGTATGGGCTTGGGCTCTAACGAAAGCCGTTCTAAATTTGGTTTAGCACGAGTCGAATCGATACGTGTGATTAAATGATAGGCCTCCCCGTTTACCTCATAAACAATCGGATTTGTGGGCATATACATCATAAAGCTATTCGTTTTCGTTTTTAGTTGATTTGTAATATCTGCTTTGGCAAAAAGATGACCCTGAAAACCTTCATTCTGAATCCAAATAATGTCCTTGTTATATAAAATTTGTTCAAATAGTCGCTCGTTACTAATCAGTCCAGTTGCTAATAGCTGATCGATAAGTGATTCGACTACCATTCTCGTTTTTATTTGCTTGGCAACTTCTGTGCGTGGCTGCTTACAAATTTTCATATCCCCATTTTGTGTTTCCTGCGCTGACCATACATGAATATTCGTCATATGTGCATCCTCTTTTCGTACATATTTTAAAAACGGAAGTTATCAATAAAAAAAGGATTTCCTACAATTAGAGGAAATCCTTCATATTATCTTTATCATTCATCACAGATTGTCAAACAATGCCCAAATCTAAAAGTATTGGAACGTATCCAAGTAACTTCTTCTATTTTGGGCGTTTGACGTACTGTGACAAACAGAGCATTCTGTTTTGTCAACATGCCACCTCCTATTCCTCGTAGGGTTATGGTGTGTACTCATAATAGGCAGGTATCCTGACTTATGGTCAACGCTTCTTTTCTCCTTCCCGTCTATAGACAGTGGTATCCGAAAAGTCACTCACATTTACAGTTGCGGGACAGTGTCGGATTTGCACCGACTTCCCTTTTCAGTAAATTGCACGCAATTTACACCTATTATTACACGTTATTAAGTTGTCAAATTGACCTGAAAAATAGTAGACAAACTATTCTTCTTTAACTATTGGTTTACATTGTAATATGTACTCTACTAAAAGTCAAAAAAAGGGATACTCATTTAAGAGTAACCCTAGTTTGCTATCTATTCAATCTATCCGCCACTTATATTACAAGCGTGAGGTGTTTTTTACTTCTTGCTTAATATAGTGGGAATCAAATGCCGATTGGAAGTCGGAATCCTCGAGTTGATGAGAAAGTTTTCTCAAAGTTTGTTGCTTCTAGTTATGCTATCTTCTTAAACTAAAGCTGTCCGTTAGTTTAATAAGCCAGTGAATAATGAAATGGAAATCAAACCAAATACAATCAATACACTAACTTGATTATCAATCCTTTCATCTAGAAATTTTAAACTCCCTTCAAATTCCAAAGAATTTGCCCCTCTCAATTAATTTTTAAAAAAAGTTGGAAGCCCTACTTCTCTTAAGAGGTCATTAAAGTTATATTGATGTTTTACTTCAAGTCCTGAATCAATTAACACTTGTCTAAGTACAATGAACAATTGCTTATCAACCGAACTAAAAATATATTCAAAACGCTTTTCATTATCTAACCGGATTAAATAAAGTGCAATTGCGTTATGTAAAATGGGAAACTCTTGTTTAATGGCTTCTCTATTGTCTATAAACGACCTAACGTAATCTTCGAAATAATACATCTTGTCTTTAAACGAATTGAACCACTTTTCTTTTTTTTCAATGGGGCGAAAGATATTGGCTGAACCTATATGCCAATTACCAAGACCAGCAGCAAAAATAAGAAGGGAATACTTTCTTACTTCAAAATCTGGATGTGAAAAATATTTATAATACTCATCATAATTATCTACATTCCAATTTTTAGCTGTATCAAAAAATCCAATTTCGATTCCTTCTAAAATACTCTTTGCCTTGTCAACTAACGTTTTTGTCATCTAGTATTCCTCATTTCTTGAATCGTCACTTGAATAATTCCTATATAATACTGGCTCCAACAATCTATACGAAAACAGCCGAAATAATAAACATGGTCAATTCTTTCGATGTGATATCTCCGTGTTCCATAGCTATTTGAATATCATTGTCTCTCAAAAAGCTTTTAAAATTAATTTCTATTTTAATTCCCCCACCCTTTTACATTTACAATATTATACCAATTATAAGACAGACAGGGAATTTTCTAACGCGTTATTGCTTGAAACAATCTTTGCGTATAGCTACCTCTTGTAAATAATGTCACCTACCTCATTCATGTTTAGATATAAATCGAACCTACTGCGCTGCATTTTCTATAGATTATTAGTATTAATGGTAGATCAATTAACGAAACCCCTTATACAAAAAACCACTTTCCTCAGTAAATAATTAGAAAAGTGGTTAAATACGTTTTTAAATAGAAATATTGCACTTTAAAAAGCTATTCCGCAGAAAATGAATCTCTGCAAAATAGCCCATTTAAATGTTTTTATTGTCCTTTAAATCGATGTGTAAGCTTTTGTAAATTTTCGGCTTGTACACATAAGTCTTGTGATACCAAATTGACTGCATGCATGGAGGCACTTTGCTCATCCACTGACTGTGAAACAACTTCTGTATAATTAGACAATGTATCCATTCCATTGGCAATCGTTGTTACTAGTTTTGTAACCTCATGAGCGCTACCTGTAAGCTCCTCAGCTGTTGCAGAAATATCCTCTAGCTGACTCGTCATTTTACTAACATGTAAAGAGATCGTACCGAATGATTTTGTTGCCTCGTCGATGACGTAGACGCCCTGTTGTACATTTTTCAAATCTCCTTCTACAGATGATGCTACTTGCTTTGTATCAGTTTCAATACCGACTATTAAATCGACTATTTGAATAGCTGAATCCTTCGATTGCTCTGCTAATTTACGAACTTCCTCCGCTACCACTGCAAAGCCTTTCCCATGCTCTCCAGCACGTGCAGCTTCAATCGCCGCATTTAATGCTAGCAAATTTGTTTGATCTGTAATGCCCGTAATCATATCGGTCATGGATTTAATCTCGGTCATTTTGTTTGATAATTGTTGCATCAATTCGCTCGTTTTTTCGGTAGAAGTTGAGATAAACTGCATTTGATTTTTAGCGACATGTAATATTTCTGCTCCATTGCCTGCAATTTCATTGGCTTCTTTTGCATGATCAAAAACATCTTGCGTTGCTACGGTAATACGTTCAATACCATCAGCGGTTTCTTGCATAGAAATAGCACTTTCATTGGCAGATTGTGCTACTCGCTTCAGACCATCTGTCGTTTTCTCCATTTGTGAGTCAACTTCCTCAACTGCAGTCGTAATTTCATTTGTACTTGCTGATAGCTCCTCAATACTTGCCGATAAATCCGCTGAACTATTCGCAATTTTTTGTGTCATGGTATGTAATTGTTCCTTCATCTCTACAAACGCTTTTGCTAACTCTGAAATTTCATCATTGGAATTCACTTCAATATGAACAGTATGCAAATTTCCCTCTGCTATTGCTTGAGCAGATGCTGCTAATTGTTTAATTGGCTTAATAATTTTATATTTTACATAGAAAATATAGGACAGTGTCATAGCAATCCCCAGTATCGTTAGTACTGTAGACAGCCAATCTAATGAAGATAAATTTGCTAGGTCAATGATTAAAATAACAATCATTAGAACATTCAAAGTAGCAAAGCCAATTATACTTCTTTTTTGTAAACTCATACTGAATTCCCCCAACTATAATAGTGTTTCAATGTAGTCATTATAGTTTAATTTTCCTAAAAAGCATAGAAAAAAGCACTACTTTTTGTAATATTTTAGGCATAGAAAAAAGCACTTTGCTCTACAAAGTGCTTTTTTGATCATTATTTAAATTTCATAATACTTGATCCAGCAATACCTGGATGTGTCATTTCGTATGGATCTAAAATTAAATCCAACTGCTCTTTCGTTAAGACACCCGCTTCAAGGCAAAGCTCACGAATAGAACGACCTGATAGGATTGCTTCACGTGCAAGTCGCGCAGCTACCTCATAGCCAATGTGTGGATTTACTGCTGTTAGCACGCCAACGCTTTTTTCCACATATTCTTTCATACGGTCTTCATTTGCTTCAATGTCCTTTAAACAGTTTTCTGTAAACGCACGGAACACGTTATTCATAATACTGATTGATTGAATTAGGTTAAACACTAATACTGGCTCCATAACGTTTAATTCTAATTGACCTGCCTCAGATGCTAATGAAATTGTATGGTCATTTCCGATTACTTGGAACGCAACTTGATTCAGAACCTCTGGCATAACAGGGTTTACTTTACCTGGCATAATAGAAGAACCCGGTTGACGAGCTGGTAAAATGATTTCCCCTAAGCCCGCACGTGGACCAGATGCCATTAAACGTAAATCGTTCGCGATTTTAGACATATTGATCATACAAATTTTTAATGCCCCTGATACTTCTGTATAAGCATCTGTATTTTGCGTTGCATCCACTAAATGTGTAGCGCCTTTAAGCGGTAAACCTGAAATTTCAGCAAGATGCTCATCTACAGATTTAATGTAATCTGGGAATGCATTTAATCCTGTACCAACAGCTGTTGCGCCCATATTCACATCATATAAATTTGGACGAGTTTGACGAATACGCACAATATCACGATTGATAACGCGACAATAAGCTTCAAATTCTTGTCCTAAACGAATTGGCACTGCATCTTGTAGATGTGTACGGCCCATTTTAATAACATGTGCAAATTGCTCTGCTTTTTGGTGGAATACCGCTTGCATATTATCCATTGTTAGCAGTAATTCATCTATTAAATTTAAAACAGCGATATGAATTGCTGTTGGGAAAGCATCATTTGTTGATTGTGACATATTAACATGACTGTTTGGGCTAATTGTTTGGTAGTTCCCTTTATCTTTGCCCAAAATCTCTAAGGCACGGTTAGCAATGACCTCGTTGGCATTCATATTAATCGATGTACCTGCACCGCCTTGGATAGGGTCTACGATAAATTCCGCATCCCATTTCCCATCAATCACTTCTTGTGCTGCTTCGACAATTGCGTCTCCGATTTCTTTTGATAATAGGTGTACTTCCATATTACCTAATGCAGCTGCTTTTTTTACAATACCCATCGCTTTAATAAGTGCTGAGTGAATCGTGTAACCTGTAATCGGGAAATTCTCAGTTGCACGAAGCGTTTGAATTCCATAATAAGCATTGCTTGGTAATGCACGTTCACCTAAAAAGTCTTTTTCTATACGTTGTGTGGACATCATTGTCGTCTCCTTTAATCTAATACTCACACTTGATAGTAGCTAATTAATCCAGTATTGTAAACAGTCATTTTTCTGTAAAATGAAAAAGTCCTTTAAAATAACTTATTATATGCTAAAAACCGAGCGTATTTAATACGCCCGGCTGTAAATATTATTTATTTGAAGTGACTGTGAAACGACTTTTCACATGCTTTGGATGTTCAATTTCATCTAACATAGCAACGGCAAAATCCGCATAGCTGACATAACTTTCTCCAGCTACGTTTACCAATAAATGATCTTCACCAGTAGTGTAGCTACCTGTACGTGGACCTTCTGGATCAAAGAAAGCAGATGGACTTATAAATGTCCAAGTAATCGTGGATTGTTGTAAGTCATGTAGATTGTCCCCTTGGTTTTTAGCTGTCGCATAGAACATTTCAGGAAAGTCTGGCGTATCCATTACACGAACTGTTTTCCCTGGATCTACAAACAAGCTGCCTGCACCGCCGACAACTAATAATTTTGTATTAATACCAGAGAATATATCAATTAAATGACGGCCTACTTTCACATGTAATTCTTCTTGACCAAAAGGAGCACCAAAAGCATTGACAACGACGTCGAAGCCTTTCACATCTTCTTGAGTTAAATCAAAAACATCCTTTTCTAGAACCTGAATTGTTGCTGTTACCTTCGCAGCAGTGCGTACAATCGCAGTTACATCATGACCACGTTGTACTGCTTCCTCTACAATTTTTTGTCCCGCTTTCCCTGTTGCACCAATTACGGCAATTTTCATATTTATTATTCCTCCCACTTTTTAAGTGTAACCATTTTAGTTACAGGTTAGACACAGAAAGACCGACCTCGCTTTTTAACGAAGTTGATCTAGCACATCCTGTAAAGTTTGCGCTTGTAACTGTTCTTCCATTGCATGCCAAACGGATGTGTAAACACCCTCTAATGTATGTTGGATTTTTCGACCAACAGCACACGCAGGATTTGGCTCATCATGAATCGCAAAGAGCTGCTCTGGTCCGTCGATCGCTTGGTAAATGGCTAGTAAAGTTAAAACTTTTGGCTCCACTAATAGCTCATATCCTGCTATACCTGTTTGCGATGACAGCAAACCCGCTTTTTTGAGGACGCCAATCATACGTCGCACAACAACTGGATTTGTATTGACACTCCCTGCGATATAATCAGATGTTAGCTGACTTTTATCAGATGTTGTTGCAATGAGCGAAAGTATATGGATCGCCACCGAAAATCGACTGTTCACCATATGTATCACCACCCGTTGTAACTATTATAGTTACAGGTTTAAATAAAAGCAAATAAAAAGCTCTATTAAGACCTGATAAGAAATGAAAAGCACTTACATTTTCTTAACATAAATGACTAATTCCTGTCGCAATTCCCCATTTTCCTCATAAAAATCTAGGTTATGAAATTCATACTTAAAATGGCCAACTGGAAACGTTACACTTTCACCCTGTGCCGCAGCTAATATGCCTGCCACATCCTGTGTTATCATTTGTAAAAGCTCTTCCCCAGAAAATGAGTCCACAAATATTACGTTCATAAAAACACCTCCCAAGCTATTATAGCTTAGAAGGCGCTTACATTTATAGTGTTTCTTCATAACCTTTGAGACGAATCTCCTCAATGATCTGCATCATTTTATGTATTTGCTCCTGGGTTAATCCTGCAGTGATGTTTGGTTGCTCATGTTGTTGGATAAAATCCATATTTTGTTGAGGAACCTGAATCAGCAACTTTCTTAAACGATGCTCTCCTCCCCTTCCATCTAATTGATACACCACTGATCTCCTCACACCATTCACCTCTACATTTTCAATATCATTCCCATATTAATACTTATATCGGAAAAATTTTCATGATATTAAGGAATCACTTTTATTATGATATTCTAGGCAGTTTGGTAGTTCTATCCGGCACTTTGACAGTTCTATCCTTCACTCTGGCTCTTCTATCCGTCATTCTGGTCACTTTCCGTCGCTTCGGCTCTTCTATCCATCACTTTCGCTGTTCTTTCCGGCACTTCCGTACTTCTATCCGGCACTCTGGCTCTTCTATCCGTCATTCCGCTCCTTTCCGCCACTATGACAGTTCTATCCGGCACTTTCACTGTTCTTTCCGGCACCTCGGCTCTTCTATCCTTCACTCTCGCTCTTCTATCCGTCATTCCGCTCCTTTCCGCCGCTATGACTGTTCTATTCTTCACTTTCACTGTTCTATCCGTCACCTCGGCTCTTCTATTCTTCACTCTGGCTCTTCTATCCGTCATTCCGCTCCTTTCCGCCGCTATGACTGTTCTATCCGGCACTTTCGCTGTTCTATCCGGCACCTCGGCTCTTCTATCCAGCACTCTCGCTCTTCTATCCGTCACATCGAACTTCTATCCGCACCCCGCTTCTCCTGCCAATAAATTGATGCCTGGGCTCAAAAAAAACAGCAACCAAAACGGCTGCTGCTATAGGATAATTATGCCTCGGCATAATTGCGTCCGGAATCGGCTTTGAGATTAGGCCTGCACGAGGGCCGACACGATGTCGGTCATTTCGGTAATGCCACAGGACGTGGCGTTCTTAGACTGAGTTTCTCTATTTCAGTAGGTGCTTGGACAGCTGCTGAAAGAGGTTAAACGGCGATTGGTGCTTTGATTGTTGGGTGTGGATCGTAGCCCTCAACCGATAAATCTTCGAGCTCGATGTCGAAAATTGACGTTTTATCTGGATTAATATTTAAAGTTGGAAATTCCTTAGGCTCGCGTGAAAGCTGTTCTTTTACTTGCTCCACGTGATTTGTATAGATATGGGCATCGCCAATACTATGGATAAACTCACCAACTTCTAAACCACATTCATGAGCAATTAAATGTGTTAGTAGTGCGTATGAGGCTATATTAAATGGACAGCCCAATAATGTATCAAGACTTCTTTGCATTAACTGACAGCTCAATTTCCCATTTGCCACATAAAATTGGAACATCACATGGCAAGGAGGTAGTGCCGCTTTACTGCCCTTTGCTCCAGCATTGATGACATCCTCGGGATTCCATGCGTTGACAATAATGCGTCGTGAATCAGGATTGTGCTTAATTTGATGGATTACATCCTGTAATTGGTCAATGCTTTCCCCCGTCGAGGTTGTCCAATTTCGCCATTGCTTGCCGTAAACATTCCCAAGCTCCCCATATTTACGTGCAAATTCATCATCGTTTAAAATACGCTCACAAAATGCGGTTAACTCTTGTTGATAGCTTGTATTAAAAGATTCATCTACTAAACAACGACGGCCAAAATCTGTCATATCAGGACCAGAATACTCATCAGACTCAACCCATTTTTTAAAAGCCCATTCATCCCAAATATGGTTGTTGTTTTGTAGTAGGTATCGAATATTTGTATCCCCTTTAATAAACCAAAGAAGCTCACTTGCTACAAGCTTAAATGGTACACGCTTAGTTGTTAGTAGAGGAAACCCTTTGCTTAAATCAAATCGCATTTGATAGCCAAATACACTATATGTACCCGTTCCAGTACGATCTTCTTTTTTAATACCAGTTTCTAATATATGTTGTAGTAAATTTAAGTACGCCTTTTCTGGATGCGTCATGTCAATCAACAACTCCTTCAAGTTTGCTGTTGTCCATTATAACATCTAAAAACTACATTTGGTTGTCAAAACGAGAAAAACAATCTTTTCTAGCTTCAGTTCAAATTACATATTGGAGCCAAAGGTATTGTTCTCTAGCTCTTTTGTAATTTCACTCTCCGTTATGACAAAAAACATTGGTAGCAAAATAATATTCATTAAAATAGGTCCTACAATAAACAATAAATCAATGCCTGGGTTAAAGTAGAGACCGAACGCAGTTAGTAGCCCCGACATGATAAGAAACACAATTTGCACAACAATAATCAGTATTGGAATGATTTGATACATATAGTTAAGCTTTCTGAAATGATGCATATTTTCCGGATCTTTAATAATGCGCCTTTTCAAACGTCTTGACAAAATGATACAAGCCAGAAGCTGTATAAGAATAAAGCTAAAATAAATGATACTATGTAGCACTAATTTATTTTTCATTACTGCTCCATCAAAATGACCTACTCGCTGCTGTAATAACTCATCGACAGCTCCTTCGTAGACATATTCCTGATCACTTAACAACGTAAGCTGTTCTACGAAGCCAAGAGTTGCCCAATCATTCGCATTAACTTTCCAATTGGTTAATTTGCTAGCCAAAATACGTAATTCAATGGCTTCATCTTTACCAAACATCCCTACTAAAATACTATATGGTATCGCTACCTTCATTTGACCGTCGTGCTTCTCTTGAAATAAATCTTTAATGAAAAAAGTATACGCAACATTTGACTGGTTTGCTTCATAATGTGCATCCTCGACCTTCCAATGACTTGCTAAGGAAGATTCAATATGATTCTTCATTTCATAATAAGGCTTATTGCTATGTAAATTCTTTGGAATCTTATAGACAAAATGATTGTCGCCTCCAATAATACAAATATCTACTTCCACCGCATCTTTATCAAAGGTCTTAGCGATTGTTGACATTGGATATAACATGATGACGACTAGAAAAAACAGGATTAGTGATAATCTACTCTTTTTCACGCAGCTCTCCCCTTTCCGTCACATTATGCTAGTTTTACACTATCATAGGCTTCACCGAAAAGACTATTTCGTTATTCCGAAAAAGCAATAGTGGTTTTCCGAA
Organism: Lysinibacillus sp. NPDC097231; assembly: GCF_044761885.1. Taxonomy (NCBI): domain Bacteria; kingdom Bacillati; phylum Bacillota; class Bacilli; order Caryophanales; family Bacillaceae; genus Lysinibacillus; species Lysinibacillus sp. NPDC097231. Next base: position 17,730 of record NZ_JBIWDH010000039.1, read on the forward strand.
ACACCTTATTTCGGTATTCCAAAAATACCAAAAATTATGGATAATATATAGCATAATTAATGAAATGGGGCCTTATTATCATGAAGCTAAATGAGAGAAATTTATGAGTAAATGGACATATAGTATTTTCATCACATACCTAGTTCTGGGGTTGTATGTACTTCTGGTGGCAATTAAAGTACCTTTTATTAGTATTTTAGTAGATACAACTAGCGGACAACCTGTCATTGTCGATCTATATTATTCCGAATGGGCACAGCAGCATAACATTGAAAAAGGTGATATTTTACTGACAGTCGATGGCAAGCCTGCACAAGATGATCGTTCAATCCAGCTCTATTCTGTCCTAAGAAGTGCTAAGGAGCTAACAATTAGCAAGCCCAATGGCGTTATTCATGATATTTCAGTTAAACATAAAAATATACCGGAAGAGTTATATTTGCAAATTATCTTTCCATGCCTTTATTTTGTATTATCCTTTAGTGTGGCTATCTATTTATGGAAAAAAAACAAAGACAATCAACTTACCAGATTACTAACATTATTTTTATTAACTTGTTCATTAGCCTATACAAGTACAGGAGCATCTGCTAGAGGAGATCTAATCGGCCTGTTTGTAATAGGTATTTGTATCGTTTTATGCTTGGTGCTTTTTATACACTTTTTACAATTTTATTTCCGTTACCTGCGTATAGAATGGCCCTATATTGATACTAAATGGCTTTATTTCATACCACTATTTATACCATGTTGTTATCTCATTGAACTATTTGATCTTGGTCTAAGAGATAAAGTAGGACCTATAAACTTATTTATGTTTGCTGTACTAGTACTCTATGCCATCTATATTTTACTGACGACTTATTTACGAAAAAAATTGGCTAAGATCCGTCTTATTGCCATTGCATTTATTATACCTTTCTTACCATTTTTACTACTTTTCGTCGTACCTGAAGTTTTAGGTCATAAGCCTATTATGCAAGCTGACTTAGCAGCATTATTTTTGTTGTTTATTCCTTTTTCTTTTATCTTCATTCAAGTAAATGAACGACTATTCGATATTGAATATCAATTATCTCGTTTACGATACTATTCAACACTTGCTTTTTTTACGGCACTGATAATAACGACGGGCATTACTACACTATTGATGGAACAATTTTCGATTGTGAAGATGACGAGTGGCTTTATCCTTATTTTCCTTGTTATCGTGGCTAGCTTCTATACAAAAGAGCGACTTGATTTTAAGTATCGGAAAGTTATTTTTTCATCCAATGGCAATTATGTACATAATTTATATGCTGCCGTTAACCGCATGGGGAAAGCAAAAAATCAGCAAGAACTACTGGATCGATTCAAGTATGAAATCACAGAAAAACTTGGAACTACAGCCTTCTCCATTACAACTGTAACCGAAGATGTGCCTTTCACTCGAGGTGAGGTTAACACAGAGACTGGCATGACTAATCTGCTATTACACGATTCAGGCGAAGAAAAAATTATTTTAAAAATTAGACTTACATTACAAGGGGAAGAGCTTCTTTGGTTGGAGTTATTGGCACTATATGTCTCAATGTTTATAGATAATTTGAAGCTTATTGAAGATTTAGTACGTGAAATACAGCTGGTGAAAAATAACAATGATACGCAGCTTCCTTGGCTCGATAAATTGTTGTGGAATATCATTGAAAAGGAAAAGAGTATTTTGGCGCAAGAATTACATGATACCATTTTGCAGGAGCAACTTCATTTAGCGAGAGAGTTAGATGTAATCGCTTGCGCACCTATTATCAAAAAAGACAAGGTATTAGATATTCGAGAGCATCTGCTAAATGCCGCGAAAGATTTACGTGAATACTGCGAGAATCTAAGTCCTCCATTGCTTGACACATTTGGCTTACAAATGGCCCTAAAAAAACTGTTCCAAAAGGTTAAAATGCGTGCAGACTTTTTGTTGAATACCCGCATAGAACGTGTGCAATTCCAGGACGCAACCTTACATTTAGTCGTCTATCGCCTAGTGCAAGAGCTTTTAAATAATGCTATCAAGCATGCCGAGGCAACCGAAGTTTCACTAACGCTTCAAGCGATACATCGTGGCTTTATCCTACAATACGACGATAATGGTATTGGTTGTAATATTGAAGATTTAATGCTATCTTCAGCTTCGATGGGCATTAACGGCCTTCGAGAACGTGTTCGTGCTTTTAATGGAGACATCAAGATAGTCTCCAGTCATCATGAAGGAATGCATATAGTTATTCAAATACAAGAGGACGGGGATTTGTATGATTGATATTCTTATTGTAGATGACCATCCTGTCGTTTTAGATGGTACAAAAACATTATTACAGGATTTAACAGATGTCCGTATAGATACAGAGCAGGATAGTGCTGCTGTACTGTCAAGAATGGATGCTCAATCTTTCCGCTTATTTTTAATCGATATTAATATGAAACCAATCAATGGCATCCAACTTTCAGAAATGATCAAGAAAAAGCAACCAGAAGCACTGATATTACTCTATACAGGCTACGAGCTCTCCGATTATTACGAACTACTCGTTGAGAAAAAAATTGATGGACTCCTATCGAAGCTTGCTACGAAAGAGCAAGTCATTCAAACCATTCAAGCCGCCCTTCGAGGTGAAATCTTACTATCAGCTGACTTTTTAGATTTTGTACAACAGCGCAGTAATCTGCCAAATGTCCAAAAAGACATTTTACTAAGCGACAAAGAACAAGAAATTTTACAGCTTGTCGCACAAGGATGTACCAATAAAGCAATTGCTTCCGCCATTGGGGTCACTCAGCGCACTGTCGAAAACTATCTATCCAAGCTATTTGTGAAGCTTAACGTAGAATCACGAGCAGAAGCAGTAATTGTGGCGAAAGAGAAGGCATGGATTGACTAATCTAGAGCCTACTAAAATGCAAAATAGTTGATTATTATATTTGCCTATCAGACAATGCAAATTTTTTCTTACTAAAAACGGTATTTACTGGATATATATCTTAAACTGTTATATAATAAAAACAATAATTACATTGCTTCTTCCAAGCCATGAAAATCAAAGTAATATTAGCTTTTTATTTGTGATTTTTTGCAAGCGATTGAAGGAATATGATTGTTTAATTTTTTATTTTTTTGGGAGGGTGTTTACATGACACAAGGTACAGTAAAATGGTTTAACGCAGAAAAAGGTTTTGGCTTCATCGAAGTTGAAGGCGGCAACGATGTATTCGTACATTTCTCTGCTATTCAATCAGATGGCTTTAAAACATTAGAAGAAGGCCAAAAAGTAGAATTCGGCGTAGAAGAAGGAAACCGCGGACCACAAGCAACTAATGTTGTAAAAATTTAATCCTAGCCTTTGCATGAATAATGCAAAATTCAAGAGACATCCCTTTTCGGATGTCTCTTTTTTAGTTTTGCATTGTGTTTGTAGAGTAAAAGTGACGGATTGAATGGTCAAAAAGATGAATAGAGCCAGCAAAATGACGGATTTGACCTCATTGACGGATAGAAACGTCGAAATGACGGATTGATTCATCAAAGTGACGGATTGAACTTCTGAAATGACGGATTGATTCAGCAGCCATCGAAGTTATGGACAGAGGGATATAAAAAGAGGTTCATACAGCTTGCTGTAGAACCTCTTTGCTCTCTTATGCGTATGAATGTAAACCTGCGATTACTAAATTGACAAATACCTGATTAAAGATAATAATGCCGAACCCGATAATGGCTAGCCAAGCTGTCTTTTCCCCTTCCCAGCCTTTCGATAGTCGGAAATGAAGGAATGCAGCGTAAAATAAAAATGTTATAAGTGCCCATACTTCCTTAGGATCCCACCCCCAATATCGACTCCACGCAATTTGCGCCCAAATCATGGCAAATATAAGTCCACCTAAGGTAAACAATGGAAAACCGATGACAACAGCCCGATATGAAATTTCATCCATCAATTGGGGTTGTACACGGTTTGTTAGTGGCTTTAATAGCACAATTAACGGCTTTCTGAAAATCACTAAAATCACAGCATATAAAATAGTACCAGCAATAAATGCCCATACAATAGAGTTCAATTTCTTCGCATCAATTGCATTGGTAATCTGCAAAGTACCAACTGGTTCCCCACTTGCGGTCAAGGCATCCTTATTAACAATAAGTGGCATCATCGTATAAATCTCAGTTTGCTCTTGTCCTTGCTTATTTTCAAATTGAACCTTAGTGTCATCTGTTGCTACATTAAAATAAGTAGATACACCGATAAAACCAACCACGACAACAAGACAATACAGGACAAACTCCAAAGCAAATGTACTGATTGATTTCTTTGTAACGTCTAATGTTTTTAATAAATAAATAATGCCTGTTGCAAACGAAATCGATAAAATGGCACTCGAAAATGCGACTGTCATCACATGAATTGTTAACCAATGGCTTTGCAGCGATGGAACGAGTGGTTTAACCTCTTTTGTAAAAACGCTTCCATAACCGAGAATTATTAATGACACAGGAATGGTAAATAAGCCTACAACGATTTGCTTGTATAAAGAATGAATAATCAAGTAGCTACCCGTCAGCATGATGCCAAAAAACGTCATAAACTCATACATATTACTAACTGGTGCATGCTCGACAGCAATCCACCTTAAAACGAAGTAAACTAGTTGTAATGTAAAGGCTATATAAGTAAGTAGCAACCCTACTTTGCCAAACACTTTTCTTTTTGATTTTACCGCAAGTCCAATCGGTAAAATGGCGATTAGCAGTAAAACAAATGCGATGAATAATGAATTACTGCTCAAGCTTAATAATGTTTCTGTACTCAATGTAAAAATCCCCCAACTTATTTTTTAGGAAACTATCTATTTGCTGGCTCATCACCATCATGTGGTTGATTTCCGTTCCGACTGGGCGCTTTCCTGGGGGCGTCCGATGAGCCGCTTCGCTTCGCTGCAGGGTCTCATCTGTGACGCTAATCCCCAAGGAGTCGCCCAGTCTCCACTCCAATCAATTTATATAAATGGCAAACGTATTAACAAATGTCATCCAAAACATTTGGTGATGACCCTATTTGTTTCCACTATAAAGAACGTTGTATTCATGAAAGAAGTGCCACCATTTTCCTTTGAATTCTCTTATTTTTTAGAATTGTTACAAACTTATGACTACCAATTCAAAAAATAAGCCATCTATTTATTTGTAAATAGATGGAAATTATAAGTGTTAAAAGTTGACATGCCTCTATCTACATCTTACTAAAAATTGAAAAAAAAGTCTATTTCTTTTTGAGTAGCTATGGGACAATGAAGATGCGCAAATGTTACATAACGTTATGTAAGACTAGTGGAGGTTTACCATGAAACAAAATATTTATGACCATCCGGAGTTTTTCCATCAATATCATGCGTTACGTCAAACACCTTACAACTTTAATAGTTTACTTGAGCAACCTGCATTTAAATCATTACTACCTAATGTAACTAATTTACAGATGCTTGATATCGGCTGTGGCATGGGTGAATTTGCGTATTACTGTATAGAAAATGACGCAAAGCATGTCACGGCGATCGATGTTTCAAAAAATATGCTGACTATTGCCCAACGTGAGCATGCACATGCAAATATCGACTATTGTTTGCAAGCACTGGAGGATTATGACGTGAGCCCAGAAAGCTATGATTGTATCACAAGCTCTCTTTCCTTACATTATGTAAAGGATTTCGATACAGTGATTGGTAAAATTGCACGAATGCTTCGTCCAGACGGCGTCTTTATTTTCTCTATGGAGCATCCGATAGTAACAGCCCGAAAAACAGTGGAGGATAATTGGATTTATGATGACAACGGTAATAGAAGCCATTATGCAGTTGATCATTACCAACACGAGGGTATACGTGAGCAAACATGGTTTATAGACGGTGTTGTCTTTTATCATCGCAGCATTTCAACAATCATTAATACATTAATCGCACATGGCTTCACGATAGAAAAAATGCTTGAGCCCCTTCCTGATATAGAGTCCATTCAGAAACTTCCTGCCTTAGAAAAAGAGCTTCGTCGCCCTTCCTTTTTATTAATACGGGCAAAAAAATAAACTTTCATAAGTCGCAAGCCTCGCAGCAGTACTTTTACTGCGAGACTTGTGCTAATTACTTTAACTTCCGGTGGATGTCACAGAATCTGAAAGGAGTTCTTTGTGCAAGCATAGAGCCGATTCTGGACGCAATTATGCCTCGGCATAATTGATTTTTACATAAATAATTTCAGGATCACCCTCGTCTAAGTTTTCGATATAGCCACATTTTATAAACTCTGCTGTTTCAAATACCTTATGCATAGTAGTATTTGATTGATTAGTAGAAGAAAAGATTTTTGAAGTAGCTGCCATTCCTACATAATAGTCTAATAATGCCGTGGCAACACCCTTTCTTCTATCAGATGGCTTAACGATTACTAATGAAATAAAGCTATTGTCAAAAAAGTCATTCGTAAAAATGAGAAAACCAGCAATCCCATGTTCGTTTTGTTGAATAATACAACGTTTTTCTTGAATGGCCTTAAGTATATACTGCCTTCTCGAAGAATCGCCCATTACTTCTTGATCAATCGTACCTATTTCATCCAAATGCTCCATACACGCTTCTAGCAATTCCGTATTTCTGCTGATGTAGTAACTCATCACTTTAAGCTCGTCATTAATCCCCTTTGCCCGCCTTCCTTCATCGACAAAACCACATTTTTGATAGAGTGCTTGCGCAGCTATATTCGGTAAATTAACACCTAATACAAGTTCATTGATGTGCGGAAAATGTTTTAATACAAAATCCGGTAAAAGCTGTAATGCCGCCTTCGCATAGCCCTTCCCTTGTTCATGAAAGTCTGTAGAAAAGGCACGAATTAATAGTGCGTGTTCATTTGCAGAATACGGCCTTGCTCCCTCCTTTTCATGTAAAACAAAGAAGGTAACAAGCTTGTCGTTATCAATTGCTAAAATGGCATGGCGATTTTTGTCCTGTTTAACTAACTCTAAGCTATCTCTTGGAGACATTGTATAGCGAAGTTGCTCCTCTGTTATCGTGTATTGCTCAATGAGTTGGCCATCACACTCTTCATAAAATTTCAATCTCATCAAAATTCCTCCTCATACAGCGCTGTAAATTCATAGTCGCCATCCACAAGCTGCTGCAAGTATACGGCAAAGGAAGGAGCAATTACTTCAAAGCTATCTGGATCATGGACGTAGCGAATCACTTGTCCTACTTGACCGCCTTCATTAGGAGTAAAATCAATATACAAACTAGATGTTCCCCCATTATTCATACAGTCTGCAAAGCATAAGCGTTCTTTAAGCAGCACATGCATGTTTATACGCTCATCTACCTCCACATGTTCTAAAAAATCCTGATAACGCTCATAAATACTTTCGCTATTCTTCACTTGGGTATCAGCTAGGATTTGCTCGACTGACTTTAAATAATATGGATATTCATCAAGATCAGAGCCGAGGACAAGGACACAAATCGTTTCTTCCCCATGCTTACAATAATATGTACCATTAATATCCTTCAATAATTGAAGAAGAGACTCTGGACACTGCGGAAACACATCCAGTAACCTTTGAATTTGAGATTCAGTTGCTCCTATTGCCTGTTGTAATTGAAGCTGCTCCTCTTGCGGTAAATAGTTCATTAAACCAGTAAAATATGGACTAAAGGTACGCATTTATTTTTCCTTCTTTCTATTAAAATTATATTGAACTATTAATAAATATAATGTATTCTAGCATGATTTAGAAATTTATATGAAAGTTGGTGTATACATGGAATTACTTAAACGTACACAAAAACGAAAAGAAAGTGCCTTAGCCATACTGGCCGAATTGGAGTTATTAGCAAAATGGAATAGGATTGGACAAGCTCATCTTGTTGGAGCGACAGCCTATGATTTACTAGTTGATTACGATATCGATATCGAAACCTTTAGTGTAAGTCCAAATGCGGCTGAAGCCATGACGATGTTATCGGATTTAACGAGACATCCCAAGGTCATAGAGTTAAAGTATCGCAACTATATGGAAACACCATTTAATGGATATTATTTTAAAATACAGTATCAAAATTCTCCATCTGAAATTTGGAATATTGATATGTGGCTGTTCTCTCAGACACGAAATGGGCCAGTATCAAGAGATTTAGTTGCTCCAATGAACAAGGTCTTAACAACAGAAAGTCGTCAGTGCATTCTATCAATAAAGGAAGATTTACTTCAGAAAAACATATCCCTGCCTTCGATCTATGTATATCAAGCAGTGTTAGACAACGATATTCGATGCACAGAGGATTTTCTTGTTTGGATAGAGCAACAGGATGTAAATATTCAGACTGGTTGGCGCCCATCTTAATTACCACTAATTCTCATATATGCTATAATTAAGGCTCTTCACCATAACTTGTGGTTGACTTCCGCTCTGCCAGTGTGCTTTCCAGGGGGCGTCCGATGAGCCGCTTCGCTTCGCTGCAGGGTCTCATCTGTGACGCTTAATCCCCTAGGAGTCACACTGGCGCCGCTCCAGTCAATTACTATTAACAATTAAAAATGTCAACCACATCTTTTGGTGATGAACCATAATTAAGATATCAAAATTGAGGAGTTGTGAATATGAGTGCGAAAAGTGCAGTAGATGTTTGTCTAGTCAAATAATTCATGGGATGTACCTCTAACTGCATCCCTTGAACAAGGGAGAAAACAAATGGAACATTATATTAAAGAATTTCTTACAGGTCAAACTATTACTTTACAGCAAATGACGGCCTCCGATTTAGAGGCATTTGTTAAAATTGAAAGTGAAAAAAAGACGTTATTACTTGCTGATGACGAAATCCCCTTCCCTAAGACATTTGAGGATCATTCTACATTCTTTCAAAGTATTAGTGGTAAAAAAGAGGAATTTATCTTCGGTATCTTTAAAAAGTCATCAAATGAGCTGATTGGCTCCTGCGGTGTTTATGCAATTAACTGGCAAAATAGTACTTGCTTTGTAGGCATTTCGATTGGCGAAGAGTGGCAAGGTAAGGGGTATGGAACGGATACCATGAAAACCCTTATTGATTTTATTTTTAATTATATTTCCATCCAAAAAATTAAACTTCAGGTTTTCAGCTTTAATAAGGGTGCGATTCGCTCTTATGAAAAATGCGGTTTTACAAAAGAAGGCATTTTACGCAATGAACTTTTCCGCTTCGGCAAGTTTCATGATGTCTGGTTATTTGGTCTATTACGAGAAGAATGGACTCCAAACAAATAAACAATTACGCCCGTACCTTCCATAAAATGCGGGCGTTTGTAGTTGGTGTACCTTACATTTTCTATTCTGTGTCATGCAACACCTTGATTGAGCTTCTTAATGATTTTTTGACGTTATCAATCGTGGTCGTGCAATAAGTTTCATGAACGATATTGGGTGCTAATTGATGAATCGTAAAATCACTTATTACAAGCCTCTACCGTTTTCCAGTGATTTTAATTGACATGCTTTATCGTAAATTGTGCCGGAGCTACCAAACTCTCGATAATATTAGATATATCTACTATGTAACATCATTAGCTTTTTTTCTAGTTAATACAAGTACCACAAAGTTCTTTTATATTTAAAAAAATCTGGTGTGAATATTGATAGTATTGATTATAGGAAAGTAATAATTCTTCATCTTTCAAATCATTAGAAGTTAAAATTGAATATGATGAAAAATGAAGCATCTTACTTGTAAATTTATATATGAAATCATATTCATCATATAATCCTACCTCTTCCGCCTTTACCGACATCTTTGGGCTCTCCGTTAGTATTTTTTTTATAGTTTTTTGTGGATTTCCTGTAAAATCAAACAAAGCATTCATCGACGGTGATTGTTTTAACTCTACTTCCATTTGGGCAATTTTAGATTTCGTAATATCCCTTGCTTTTTCATACTGAGGTAGTATTTGTGTCTTTAATAAATGTTTTTGAAAACCCATTCCGTTTTTTTTGGCATCTACTAGAAAAATAGACGTTATGTTTTCATCTAATATTTTGTCGGTTTCAAAAAATACTTTGTTTTTAGTCATTTTTGATGCTTCTTGAATTTTGCTTCCCAATATAGCCTTATCATTCTTATATTCTTCCAGCCATAATTTTATTTTCCCCGTTAATTCACTCAAATAAGCAGCTGAATTATCACTTTCAATTTTTTCTAAGTCATCTAGTAGCTCACATTCTTTTTCTAATCGTCTAATTCTACCTTCAATTATTTCTAACTCTGTATAACCCATGATATAGAAGGCTTTATATAGACTTTTAGGTACTTTAATGAAAAATTTTAAAGTAATTAAAGTTTCTAATGCGTATCTGAGTGATGAGACTACTGTCATGATATTATCATTAGCTTCTAATAAATCTTTACTAAGACCTTGTAATTTAACAATTATATTTTTAGAAACTATATATTTTATTTGCTCTTCTTTATCATTTCTAGTTTCAAAAATCTTTTTATCTAATTCATAAATCAAGAGCGACGACTGAAGTGATAATTCTGATATTCTTTTTTTAAAATCTAAAGTTGCAAGTGTACTCATTTTTTATTCCCCCCCTGTACAAATATTATGCCGGCTAAGATATCCAGATTATATCAATAATTGGTTAATTATGTATCAAGATTTTATAAATATTATATATTTAGCAGTATTTTATTTTGGAGACGGCGGAGTCGAACCAATCGTCCCGTAAAATAAACACCATTTCCTCTGGTGTAAAAGCCTGTAAATTAGCAAATATCTCCGTCTCTTAAGAATTTGTCATATAAGACTATTTTTTCCTCAGATAAATCCTCTAAATATGTAAAATCATACTCTCGATCAATAGCTGGAGCTGTCGGCTTAGATTCGCTGTTAATTGTGGCGCGCTTCTATCGTTTTCTCTTCCGAACAAGCTACTAGAATGGTAACCTAAATTTTAACATTTCTTGCCTCCTTTTAGAAAAATCTCATACCTCAATTATTCACTCTATTCCAAAAATTCTCAACATTTTTACATATCCACATAAAAAACTAACAAAGAGGATTTTTTGATAAATTACGACAAGAAATGAAGCTCATAAAAATCTATTAAAATATTCAAACAATATTAGCAAATATCTTCATAGTAAAAAAGATTCAAATCTATTAATTTAGGCTCTTAATATTTTCTAAAATTATAGCCATAAAAAAAAACCAACACTCTACGATATAGGGCGAATAAATCCATTAATATACCAGTAACAGTAAAATAACATAGGTTAATTTATCTAATATATAACTTTATAAATTTAGTCTTTTCCAATTACTAAGTTATTTAAACGTGACTATTTTACCTATTTATCATCCGATACACAATGTGACATTTTTTTTATTTTATGTGGGCTACAATGAAAAAGTTGAATCGAGGTCATGTGAAATTAATTTAAAGAATATGGAGAAAAAAAATTAGGAGGAAAATATCTTGGTACACTTATCGCTTAAACAATTCTTGAAGGTGAAAATTGAAATTAAAAGAAGAATCATGTATAAAAAGGCTAAGACTCTAGGTTTCACTCACCCTACTGTCGTTGATTGTAGTCAAGAATTGGATGTCCTACTAAATATATATTCAGAACAAGCAAAAGCTTCCTAAAAACAAGCAAGAGGGGTATTTATTATAGAAGATACTAAACCATTGATAAAGCCAGTCAAATGATCTTTCCAGCGCAATGTCCTATGTAGCGGAAGAATAACGACAGCTATAAACAATGACCTGACTGGTTTTATCCCGCACGAGGTTCCAGTTATAAAGTTGACTCCAATTCCTGATGTTATTGTCATGAAACGTATACATAACAAAAAATTAGGAAATTCTCTTTATAACACGAAAAAAGGAGTCTAATTTTATGCAGGTATTGTTATTAACATTCGTCGTTGTTTCAAGTCTTTTCTTACAGCATCCTCAAAATCCAGTAGAAGAAACGTCAAACACACTTTGTATATCAGTTGCAACTACATCCTATAAATATCCTAATAATCAATATCAAACATTTCGCCAAGAGGACGATTTTTATCAGCAATTAGATCCGTCAATCTATGAGGAATATAATGACGCTACCTTGAACATTCGTCAGAAAATAGCCTTTAAAGACGTACCGAAGGCTGAGGAAACATTTCTTTTAAAAACAAATCTTATACATGAAAAAATAGACCTCACTCAACATACTTTTATTCATCCCAATCGGCAAGTATATTTTTTAGCATCCTATCAGCAAACGAATCAAGAGAACTATCATAAATACCTTGTCATCGACGCCGAAACACAAACCATTCTTTTAGGAAATAGTTATTATCAAGACAATAGTATGATCTCATTAACAAACTGATAATTTATTGTATGCTTGAAAAATGAATTATAGTAGCAAATCTGATGAAAAAATTAACATTTTAAGTAAATTTCTAGAAAGTTTCACAATTTCTTTCGTGGCCTATATTAGCTCGTCTCTAGTATGTGTCTAACCCCATTTGTTTCACTTATAATCCCTAGAAGACGAGCTACAAGCCATTTAAATTCTTTAAGATAAAGCTTTGTGCTGTATCTCTTGCTTGATCTCCTCAATAAACTGCATTAATGGTTTTTCAGCTAAAGTTTGCTGGCCATATTTGCGAATTGTCACACTTTGATGTTCGGACTCTTTATCCCCAAGCACTAAAATATATGGTATTTTATTCATTTGTGCTTCACGAATTTTTTTACCAAGCTTTTCTTGTCGATTGTCAATACATACGCGTATTTGTTCCTTTTGCATAGCATCAACTACTTGCTGTACATATTGTTCATGCTTATCTGCAACACCAATCACCGCTACTTGTTGAGGTGCAAGCCAAGTTGGGAATGCACCCCCAAAAGTAATCATTTCACAGCATAAATTGTGTAAACCAAGCAATATATTTTGCCCCGGGAATAAATAATAGTTGTGCCACACATGTTCCTAGCAGCCTGGAACTCATCATCATCACAGAAGCTCGTTTAAGACTCAAGTAACTGCCTCTTTGATTGACGACATCATCAGCAAGTATGGAAATTTTAGGGTCAATAAAGACAATTAATAACATCGTTGCTACACCGTTGATCAGCCCTGATGCCATGACAGTAGTTGTCGCTCTTTCTGGAACTAATAATGAAGCGTACAGTGCTGACAGGACGCCAATTGTATAGATGGCCGTAATGACAACATTAATGAGAAATAATTTAAGTGGTATATCTCGCCAATGAATCCCTTGTAAATGTGAAAAGCTTGGTAGTTGAATATGTTTTATTCCCCGTTTAATATACTCGATCGTAAAGCCTTTCTTGAATAATGCTGGAATGGAGCCCCTTTCCTCAGACAAATGAATAATGGCACTTGAAAAAATAGCTACAAATGTAGGCAATAGTAGAATGCCTAGTAATGTTCCTAGTGAAGCGGCGCCTATTAGAATTCGATATTGATGCTCCACAAATGTTAGTGCACTTTCTCTCGGTGCTGTGTCAATTAAGCTTCCTGTAAGGGGCTGCTGCATCATATTGGCCAGCCTTGAGACCATGACCATAATATTAAACAAGGATAATGCTGAGGCTAATAATTTTACACGAGCACCCGACAATCTTTCTGCGTAAGCAAGTGTCTCGATGGCATGAATGATCAGAATAAATAATGCAATGATACATAATTTACCTGTCAATAACTCCAAATTTTTTTGACCCTCCTTTTTCGGTCGTTGCAAATCGTCATTATTGATTTAGCCCGCATTAACTGCCCTTAAATGCACGATTGATGAAGACTACTAATCAGTGAAGTCGCCTATTGGTTAAGTTCACTTTATAACGTATGTGCGTTTCAAAACATTTATATTTATTGATGACTACTAAATTCGTTTTAACAATTTCCCCAAAATAAAAAGCTATTCATAAGGCACTCCGCCCTATGAATAGCTTTTATCCCATAAAAATCCAATTGATGAAGACTATTAATCAGAACCCCCTAAGTATTTAATGATTCACGGCAAAGTCATTTTTCCAGCTTGCGGAATCTGACAGTTGATAGGTCATCATATTAGCAGTTACTGCAAGGATGACACCTGCTCTAGACTTATCAGTTTGAATCGGGTTCTCTAACACTAATACAACATAGCCCTCTCCTCGCCCAAAATCATCTATGGTATTTGTGGCATTTATTTCGAAGGTTGAATAGCTTTGATCATTTATAGCAGGCAGTATTCTTTCCTCCCTGTAGACCCCATTTTCTTTTAAATTATAGCAAACAGGCATCCATCCTTCTGACCAGTCAATACTACCTATAATTTCTTTTTTACGATGGGCAAGCTTGCCAATCGAAAACGTAAAGTCTATCTTCATAATTGCTTGATTTAATTCATTCTTTCCTTCACATGTAGCCGTTACTTCCAGTTTGATATCATCCTTCGAAAGTTTACGAATTAACACTAAAGTCACAGTGATTATACAGACAACAAGTACTAGACCGATAATTAAGAATTCCATTAAGTCCCTCCTAATTTCACGATTGGTGTTACTATTAGATTACCATGTTTTAGGAGGAACAGTATTTTTTCACCAAACAATCTTATGAAATGACACAGGGATAATCGATAAGACAAAATACGAGGTAGTGCATAAGCCACTGAAGCCTCTATTTTGTAGTGCGTAACTCAGCAGTTAATGTAAAAGGGATTTTTAAATAGTCATACTTAATGGTAATTGTTTTCATATCAGATGCCCGAGCCTTTATAGCAAAATGCTGGGGCTGCTTTCCAATGGCTTGACGATCTATGTATTGGCTTGGGAAAATGTTCACCTGTCTTAACTTATGAAACGTAATATTCGGATTACCTGCCAGCTTCGTTTCTGCCTCAAACGGTTCAGACTTACTCACGACAAGCTCGACATTTTCAGGCACTTTGTCATTGATGAGTATTTGTTGGAGCTGTATCTCACGTAGTCCTTTATTCTCTATTTCTATCATTCTTATAGTTGAATCACCTTTAGGAGACGTATAGCTGTTCACCACAAGGGGTGGATTGCTTTTTAAATAAATGATGAAAGCGGCTCCCACCACAAGCACGCTAAATAATAAAACAAATAGTATTTTTTTCATTTCTTTCCTCACTTTCTAGTTCCCTATCAAGTATAGCGAGAAATCGTAGGCGATGAAACCTTGAATAATCAAACACCCCGGAAAAATTGTCTAGCTTTTCCGGGGCCATTCATTATGAACAAATTGTTTTCTCTAGTCGTATTTCATCACGTATCGGAATACCATCATTGCCGATTAAAGGTATTTCAGGCTTATACGCCCTTGCTTGCGCTACCGCGTTCTGTAGTATTTCCACTAAATGATAGCCTCTTTTTTGGTAGAACTTTAAGGCATGTAAATTATCATTGGTCGTAATTAGCGTAATCTTTGTACAGTTGTTGTCGAATGCCATTTTTTCTACGGCTTGTACAAGGAATGAACCAATACCTTGCCCTTCTACAATACTGTCAAGGGAAATAATTTCACATTCTTGACCACGAATGATATACGTAACAAGACCTAGCGTCGTATTTTTTCCATCGACAAAGGCAAAGCCATCTAACTGGCTACAGTCGTAAATACCACTGGAAATAACCATCTCCGTGCTTCCCCAATGTTCCTTAAAAAACTGTAGTACATCCTTTTGAGGTATTTGTTGAATTGAAATTATTGTCATTGATTTGTCTCCTAAATCGAAATATGAAATATCCCTGCAATAGCTTTCTGAACCCCGAGAAATACTGCCCATGAAACAATTCCTAGTCCAATGGCAAACACAATGTGGACGGATGATTTCATCGCCATATAAATTACAAATAGCATGAACATTGTTGCTGGCAGCCCCACGAGGACACCCACTGTAAATCGCTGAATATGCTCACTTGACTCACTTTGAACCGTAAGCCATATAATACTCAAAATACTGACAAGTGGAAGTGCAGCAATAATGCCACCATAGGTAGGAAATCTTCGCGCAATCTCTGTAACGATACCGATAATGGCTGCTGAGCTAAGAATCTTGATAAATGTATACATTATTTTGACGCCTCACTTAATAAACGAAATGCCTGTAAAATCGTTTGTTGTTGTTGGTCTGATAGTTGACTTAGTGCATGTTGTAGCTTGGCATCATCTAATTCGGTATTTTTCTTGAGGACATGAAGCCCCTCCGCTGTTAGATGAAGATTGACTTTTCGTTGATCCTCGATGGCCCGCTCCTTTTTCACCCAGCCATGTCGCTCCAACTTTTTGATATGCTCAGAGGCTGTATTTTGAAAAATATTCAGTAATCCTGCAATATCACGAACAGTTACCTCATCTTCCTTTTGGATCATCTGTAAAATACGCACACTTTGATGGGAAATCATATCTTCATGTGTTGTATGTAGATGATAAAAAATAGTTGTAAAATAGTTATTTATATCCTGAATCATCAAATTAACTCCTTATATATATATCGTTCCAGACGATTATATCGTAATTAACGATATATTAAAAGAGAAAATTTATACAATGAAGTTACTGAAATATTCTATTTATTTTTAGTGAAAATCTATCTTTCTCCATTTCTTGCTAATTGCACTAAAAAGGTACTTGTAGATAGTAGATTTGTACAGTATGATTACACTATTCTTTTTAAATCGAGGGTTACATATGTTATATTTTCTGTATTTTATAGTGGGTGGTTCCATCATGGTGTTAGCATTGTTGCTAAGCCAATCAAAATATTTGTTTTTATCTGGCATCATTACGGCATTACCCATTCTGACACTTATCAATATGGGGATGCAAATGAAAAATATGAAGGAAGATACCTTCCATAGCGTGTTACAAAATACAGTATTTGGAGCTGTAGGGATGCTGCTTTTTACAGTTCTCGCTTTTTTATTAACAAGCTGGTTTAAACCTAGCATTTCCGTTGCAAGTGCACTCGTCGTTTATGCAGTATTTATGCTATCAGGTAAATATATCATGTCGATGTTTTCCTAAAAAAGGAAGGGGCTGTCCCTTGGCAGCCCCTTTCCCTATTTTATCGATCAAAATTGAATATTTATCGCCCAACTTTGTGGATTTATCGAAAGTTTTATAGACTTTATCGAGAGTTTTCTACCCTTTATCGAAAAACTTTCACGAATACACCTTTGCTAAATCTTTCTTTAGCAATTGCCTTCATTCTTTTGACCTCTAGAGATAATTCACTTGCCTTTATTAATTTACTATCCATGTAAATCGAAGGATCCATTAATCGCTCTTTATTTTTTTGATAAAGATCAAAATCTGTCTCATCTTCCTTTACTTTTATACGTGGATGAATTTGTTGTAGCAGGCTTTGCACTTGATGATCATTTGAAGATCTCAACAGTTCGATTAGTTCATCATCTTCCTTCCGAAAATCTGCGAGTGTAATGATCTTTTTTTCTAATGCTAGCTTTAATGTTTGAGCTAATGTAGCATAGGCATAAATATTTAACGGATCCATAAAGAAATCTAATACTTCTTGATAATAAGTTTTGACGAACCATTCTGCACTTTCGATACTTCGAAGATACATTTTCCCCTGATAAATCACGATATCATTCAAAAATTTCTGTATTTCTTCTATTGAAGCTTGTCCATAAACATACATATCTCGTAAAGTATAATCGACACGATCTGCACAAAGCTCAGGAGCTGGTTGCTCAAGTAGCTGCCATCTCGTCATATCCAATACTATTTGTTTATAATCGTAGTCGTACTTTTTAAGAATAGTAGGTATCTCAGAATGTTTAATGACATCTAAAAAAATTTCTTCATGATAATCCTCCGCATGATTGTCAAGGGCAAAATCAATGACATGTGAAAAAGCTGTATGGGAAACGTCGTGCAATAATCCTGCGATTTGCTCCTCTAAAGAACCCCCAAGATGTTTAATGAGCAGCATAACACCAATTGAATGCTCATAACGAGTGACGTTCCATTGATGATTCACAAGATAGCTTGCGCCGCCTTGATGAATCCCCTTTAAACGCTGTATCGGCTTACTAGCAATAAGCTCTTCTAATATATCCGCTATCTCAAATTGCCCATAGATTTTATCAGTAATAATCACTTACATCGCTTCCTGCGCAACATTCGATAAAATAAAGACACCGCCACAATGCGAAATTGGGTAAAATTCTACCTGGCAAAGTCCTTTTAATAAAGAGCTTATGTCCTCATGGATAAAGTAAAACTCATCATCGTCCCAATAGCCAATACTGTCTTGACGACATTTTTCAAGCTGCTCGCTTGTTTCAAAAGCAATATCGCCAATATAGATTCGTCCTGCTGGTGTTAAGTGCTGCAGTAATGTTGTAATGTATTGCACTTTCATGTCATTGGTAAAATGATGAAGCGCATATGTGCTAATAATTGCATCGTATTTTTGTTGGAGTAGTTTGGGTGGTAGCCCCTTTGATAAATCCCATTCCAGTAAGTTGGCATCCGGCATTTTTTCTTTTGCAATGTCGATCATGTTGGATGAGAAATCGAAGCCATTGATAGTATGACCATTTTCATAGAGCTTTGCCGTTAATACACCCGTGCCAAAGCCAATGTCCAACACAGTTGATTTTGGCGTATTCATAACCTCATTAAAAATCGTATTTAACACCGATTTATATCCCGCGAATGGATATTGATTACTTCCCTCACTTAGCTGAACTGTTTGATTGTAGCCGTCAGCCCATAAATTAAATCCTTGTTGGCTTAGCATTTTAATCCTCCCAATGTTTTCTTAAACGTTTAATTTCACTCCATTTACATTTTTCATAAAAATTCCCCCTCCCAATATGTAAATAATACCATATCATTTTTTCTGAAAAACGGAAAATTGCGTGTTCTTTATCATTTATCAAATTCCCAAAAGATGCTATGATAATATTAGTTTTCTTTTCAAGGAGGAATCGAAATGAATGCATTCTTTTGTAATGCTTGCTCTAGAACTACCTCTTTAGGTCAAAGAGGTCTAGATTAAGTTATTCAAATAATATAGATTGAATGATCTCTTTAGGCCATATACACCAAAAAGCCTACTATACAGGAGTGATTTCAAATGGAAAAACAAACAATTCAGCCGTTTTTAACGGTTGCAAACTATCATTTACTTGAACAGCAAATGAATAAAATTTTACACACACTTTCAACGACAAAGGATAAAAATGTCATTCTTGCCGTACGTGACCTTGTCGATAGCGAAATTACCACAAAATTATCGCTATCTACAGTAGAGGTAAAGCTAATTGAACCGCTTTTTGCTGTAACAGATCGTGCACAAGGAGAGGCATTTTTAGAACAGTTAAAACCATATGTCATCCCGTTCAAGCCAGTCACCGTAAACACGCTAAAAAGCTTATTTAAAAAGGAAAAAAAGCTCAAACTACCAAAGCTCGAGGAAATGGATTTTCAGCAAATTTGTTATCTTGCTTGGGATGATCCGGGCACACATCGAAAATATGTCGTGATTGAGCAAGACGAGCAACTAAAGGCCATTAAGGGCATATTCGCTAACAAGACAATTAGTGGTGTTTGCGCAATCTGTAACCGCCATTCAGATGTTGGTCTATTTACGACTTCTGTCAAAGGGCAGGTCGTTGGAACATTCACGAACTTTAGTAATTACATTTGCGCGGATAGCCAAACATGTAATAAACATGTCTCTGATATGGACAGAACACATGCATTTTTTGAGCGCGTTACGCAAAAATAACCCATCTGAAATAGTAAAGGCAGAAATGTTGATTATTTTGATCAACGTTTCTGCCTTTTAACCTTTCAAGAATCCACTTTTAGCTTGAATGAAAACCCCTCCCCTATCCATCTAGCATGTTTCTTGAAAAATAGCTTGTGATAATTGTATATAATCTGAGTAAATTTATTACAACCAAATTGTACCTGCTCCGTCTAATATTTGAAAGGGTGTGGAGGATGCTTGAACAAGTGAGACAGCAGATAGAAATTAACAGTGATTTAAGTAGAGAGGAAAAACTTGAATGGTTGATGAATGAATACGGTGAAAATATAGCCCGTCTAGCATTTACTTATACGAAGCAAAAGCAGCTTTCCGAGGATATTGCACAAGAGGTTTTTATTAAGTGTTATGAGCATTTAGATAACTTCAGGCATGAATCTTCTTATAAAACTTGGTTATATCGTATTACAGTAAACTTATGTAAAGATAAGTTAAGAAGTTGGTCTTATAGACATATCGTTCTTTCAGAATTCTTCTCAAAGACTAAGACTACAAACAAATCCCCTGAGATGGAATTAGTTGGTCTAGAGGACAAACGACTGATTGCTGAAAAAATCCTTACCCTACCTGTGCGGTATCGAGAGGTAATTATTTTATATTATTATGAAGAGATGTCCTATAACCAAATATCAGATTTGTTAAATTTGAGTTTACAAACGATTAAGTCCCGATTATATAGGGCTCGCCTTTTACTAAAAAAGTCACTAGAAGGGAGCAAAATCAATGGATGAAAAGATGAAAAATTTAGGCAGGACTTTAAATGAAACCGTATTAAAAGACATCCACTTTAATGAGAAAAATAAAGAAAACGTTCGGCAGATGATTCATATAAGAAGAAAAAAGCAGCGCTCTTTAAAACCAATATTTAATTATCTATTACCTACAGCTGTAATGAGTTTGTTTTTGTTGGGAATCATCTATCTTATTGTCACTGAGCTGGAAGAACAGCAGATTGCTAGTTACAATAACAGCTATGAAGATGTGCCACACGAGCCTAAAATTGAAACCAATCTCTATACGCCTCCCTTACATAAGGAATCTTATGAAAATATGACGAAAGAGGACGTAGTAAGTAAGCTATTAAATACAGTGGATTATTTTCACACAGCAGCTGGAAAATTTAAGAGTCATGATGTCATGTATGACGATTCCGTTAGTACTGCTGTTATTGAGTATAAAATAAGTCTAACAAACGAAATTGGCGGCTACGAAAAAATAACCACTTTTTATGATAAAGAGAGTAGTGAAGAAACATTTTACAATAACGAGAAATACTGGTCAAAGTATATAGGATTTAATGGCATAAAAACATATGTAGTTCATGACTACCAGCCGATCCCAACGCTAGATAAAATGACTCCCGAGGATGCGTTTAGTATTGAGTTAAAAAATATATACAAATCCGATACTAAATTCAGGGAAAGACCTCCAATTGGCGTTTCAGGTATTTCATTGTTTCCCTACGAAAAAGCTGCTAGTTATTTAAGAACTACACAGCATTGGGAGATTGAAAAACAAAATGAAGAATTATTAGGTCATAATACAATTGTCTTATTTGGGAAAACCGATAAAGAAGTGATAGAGCGTACAAAAATGAAAGGTACGACTGATACTTTTCGCTTTTGGGTAGATAAAGAAACTGGAATCTTAATTAAATACGAAACATATGATACGAACGGTGAACTTACAAGTTATCTCCACCCGGAAAGTTTGGAAGTGAATGTGCAGGTTGACCCGCGAGAATTTGTTCCAAATTTAGAAGGCTATCAACTTCCTTATCGTAAAAATATGTATACTGATCCAAGTGAAGCAGAAATAGAAGTTGTAGATACTGCAGACGCGATTAAAGAAGATACGGACGCTGTGCTGGATTTACTTAGAAAGGACCTACCTTTCTTATATGAATTCACTCATCCCGATCTTGAAATATTCTCAGCAAGTTATGAAAAATATAAAAATTTTAACCAAGCTTACCTTACTTATGTTTATAAAAATGAAGCAGGAATTGTGTATGTACGTGCTTATCATAAAGATTCCGTTATTCGTTCTATACGCGACTTCAATATGGCAAAGGGAGAACAAATTGAAAAGTTTACGTTAAACGGCATTGAATGGGAATGTTATAAATTAAACGATTATGTAGGTTCTCACTTTATAGGTAAGAAAGGTGATTATAAATACGAGGTAGTTAGTCAAAAAATACCACTTCAGGAATCCAAAGATTTATTGAAATCCTTTAAGCCCATAAAGTGAAACTTCAATCAGCGGGGGTTTTCCTCATCCCCATTTTAATTGGAAGTATTTCAGAAATACTAATTAATGATATGACTCTAATGGCAAATGGAAAATCAACAACGGCATGAGTCTATTAAAGGACTCATGCCGTTTTATCGTTTCTGATAGCGATGGTGATTGCATTTAATAAATGCGTGGAACAAACGTTGATGCGACTTTTAACATAATATTGTAGATGAAAACTTATGTACTACTAGAAAATATGAACATAGGTAAAGCTATACTCTCTTATCATCATTTTTATAAACAATAGGTGGTTGTATAGCCAACCGTATATTTAGCAGAAGATATAAAGGTTCCTTCGTCTATTTCCCCCGTCTTCTAGGACACTAGATCATTCTCTTCTTTTCCTTTAGTTTTTATTTTCGTCATTTTACTTAACGGAATGAATTGTCAGCTATCTAAGGGATTACGAAAAGCTACAGCTTGTTAGATTTGTTATTGTATTTAATATTTAATGAAGGAATCGATGTCTCATTGGCTTTACTGTCATCACAGATAAGTCCATTTGCTTTCATTTCTATACTCGTTGAAAGTTTTTGCAACATGCTTAATTCAATAGCTAACTTTTCTAATTCCATTAAACCTTCACTTTGCAATTTACTAATGTCCAACTCACATTGTTTTAATGATTTTTGCATTAATTCTATATTTTCCTTGTATTTCTCTAAAATAATTTGAGTATCCAATATCTCAACCTGCTTGTTTGTCTTTTTTACCATAGGCTGACTCTTCCTTTCTATCTACAAAGCCATCTTTATGGTGCAATCTGTGACACACGAGATATTGAAGAGCACCTAATGACATGAAAGTGTCCTAAAAACTGGATTTAATTAACACCATTATAATGAT
Source organism: Lysinibacillus sp. NPDC097231 (assembly GCF_044761885.1). Taxonomy (NCBI): domain Bacteria; kingdom Bacillati; phylum Bacillota; class Bacilli; order Caryophanales; family Bacillaceae; genus Lysinibacillus; species Lysinibacillus sp. NPDC097231. Next base: position 40,762 of record NZ_JBIWDH010000039.1, read on the forward strand.
GTTTAACTTTCTTAACAATAGTATTTTTCACTCAAATGAAATAAAAAATCACACCTATTAGATGTGATTTTATTGCTATTGAATTATTTACCGTCTGTAATTATATGTTTTTTTTAAAAAAACTTCGATTAGTTTTTTATAGGTTTAACTTCTATTTGATCAACCATAAATTCATTCTTGTTGCTATCAAATTTGTATGTGATATAGAAATCAGCTACATATGTTGGGGATATTCCAACAGATGCTGCAAGGTGTAATTTTATTGTTTGATTTTCTAAAAAATAAATAATTACGCCTCCAAAACCAAGGTCATCTTGCTTGAAATCTGGTGCTGGATCAAAGCCAAAATCAAAGTTATAGTCTTTCCCTTGAGCTTTAACGGTAATTCCTAATGTACCATTATCCTTTTTAACAACCTTTGACTTAATATGATTCGCAACAATTTCCTCATAATCGGGAACTTTTAATTCAATTAAATCCTTGTCCACAACATGAATATTATAATTATTTAGCCCCGTCCCTCTACCTGTCTGAATGATAATGACAGCTTCCTTATCTCCATCTCCTGTAACATCTGTATAAAACACTTGTGGGTCAGTTCCCGTATCACTAGGGTTGTTCCAATTAAATTCTTTCACTTTACCATTAAAATCTAGTTTTACGCCATTCGTTTCTTCATAAAGTTTTACCTCTTTATGCTCAGAAGTTCCAATTAATTTTGCATCCTGTTGTGTTGTGTCCTGTTCAATAGGCGTCTTACCCGAACCTTGTTCTTGCGTATTATCCTCTGTATTATCTGAACTACAGCCTGAAAATATTGCTACACTCAACAATAGCAACATACTCATTTTTTTCAATCTCTTCTGGCCCCTTTCTTGCTACCTGAAAACATAAATCATCCTGTATAAGAACAACTAGAAAAAATATATATGCTCCAGCTTATAATTGGTTTTCATTTCATTCACTGATTAAACCTCAACATTGAATACAAAAATCACCCCTTCATAAATATACCATAAACCAAATTTGTCAAAATACTACTGCAAAGCAAGCATGCAAAAGACGATGCTTTTATTCAAACACCGCACTCGTAAATTGGTTATAATTTTATTTTGTTTCCATTACTGCATAGAAATTTTCATTTTACTAAAATAGCTTTACTGGTCTACTTTATCGACTGCACATGCTCATTCAAACGATCCCAAGTTTCTGTAATATCTTGTCCATAACAGTCTGTAGGGCCTCTGTTGTAATATATACGAAAAGGAATATTCAAAAGAAGTGCATTTCGATTACTTCAACATTTCCAACTATAATCCTCAACCTACTGAAAAAAATTCCCATTAGTAACTACCGTATACCCTCCTGCCCATAGTTGGTAGGTTATAATGTTATAGAAGGGCATTTGGAGCTGTAGCTTGTGACGACGCTGTGGCTTTTTATGTTACAGCTTTCATAAACTTAACGAGGTGATATCATGGAAAAGAATAGATTAATCTGCAAGGCTTGTGGTTACAACTCTTTTGCAACCGGTCAACTTGGTCATGGTAAGTTTACAACAGAAGGTAATGTTAGACCTATAGGATCCTTAATCGCTTCTGGATCTCCACTCATTTTGTCATTTTGCAAAAATTGTGGTGAGGTAGCTTCAATCAAAGTAGCCAAACCAGAAAAATTCAATTAATCCTTCGTAACGTTTCTTTTTCCATATTGGGCATGAACCAATTCTAAGCTGTATCGTGTTAAGACGCTGCAGCTTTTTCTATGCTATAATTTACATATATTACATAACGAGGTGAAATCATGGAAGACGGAAAATTAGTTTGCAAGGCTTGTGGTGGTGATTCCTTTACAACTGGACAAGTTGGTGGTACTAGTAGTCATGGCAATATAAGACCAATAGGATCAATAATGGCATTTGGGTCACCAATTCTTATGACTTTTTGTAAGAATTGTGGAGAGGTTGCTTCAATCAAAGTTGATAACCCTAAAAAATTCAAATAATATTTCTGTTCAGGGTCATTTCTAGCAGAGTGACCCTTTATATAGGTAGCGTGTAACGACGCTTCGGCTTTTTTATAATACATACATACCGAGGTGAAACAATGGAATTTGCCAGGAAATATATCTATATCATCTACTTCTTATCACTATTTTTAATTTTATTGGTTCAGGATTATTTTAGAAAAGGTAATTGGGATCTGCTTAATAACCTCTTCATGTCTTTATGAACAGTAATTATTTTTGCTTTTGTAAATTGGGCCTGGGATAGTAAAAAATATGAAAAGAAATAGCAAAATGTTCAGAAAATCAATTATAATTGCCCTGCGTTATAGCAATAAAATCAGTTAACTTTAACTTCGAAAATTGCTTCTAAATCTGGAACCACAATGCTGTTTCCAGCTAACACATTTGTAGGAAACGCTATAAGCATTAAATCAAATTCCCCTTCTAATAACCAACATTCACGTTCAGTTAAATTTCGATACGCCATCGTTTGGGCAACTGTCCTGTCATTCAGTAATTATGTAACAAAACGAATAAGTTTGTGATGGTCTCTGAAACGTTGTAGTAACGCACCTGCACTTTCCATCGAGTAGCCTCTATCAAAAGCTATTTGTTTTTTTGTATTTAATAGATTCCAATTTGTGTCGTACTTCCATTTGTCAGCACATACAGGTAGAAGTACTTGTCCTCTGCTGTTATTTCCTCAACCATACAAGAGTCGTTCCAAAAAGTTGTATAGACGTATCTGAATAAACAAAATAAAATTGAGAAGCATCAAGCATTTGCCTTACTAAAAGCTAATTGGAAAAGAGGCTACTCAGGTTAGGAAATAAGAAAAAAATTTCCCGGGTAAGCGCAAGAAATGACAAGTTTAGTCTAACATTCCCCCACCAAGCGACTGATTTCATCAATATCCTTCCCTGTCTACATGGTACGTTTATTCAATTCCACTGCCTAATCTAGTAGATACTCGATTTCGAATGTACCTTCTAACTTCTTTGAAGCTCGGAAATACGAACAATGAAATGTTGAGAGAAAAAGGAGGGAAATTATATGGGGTACTACGGTAATATGGGTAATTTCAATAACAATCGCTATTACGCCGGTGGTTATAGTGTTACTAAGGGTCACTATCCTCCGGTGATCTTTTTATTATTTCCCACCTTTGACCTTTAAAAAGCATATTAAAAAGCCACGCTAGTGACTTTATTTTATCTAAACTTTAGATTTTTTAGCTTCATGAAATTTACTTGTGATTACTTTTTCAATGGATTCGTATTTAGTAATTAGGGTTGATATTATTGTTAATTTTGGAACTGTAAAGTAAATTATTACTGCAGAAGTAATACCAATAAAAGCACCTACAAGGACATCTAATGGGTAATGGACTCCCACCCAAATACGTGAAACTCCAACTAATATCGCTAACAAAACCCAGACAATCCATTTTCCTTTCTTAAACAACCAAAATGACATACAGAATGAAAAAAATAATATGGTATGATCGCTAGGAAAAGAATTATTTATTGCTTTATCTATTAACTGATTAGTATTTGAAAGTACCGCAAATGGTTGTTTATTAAAATGCAATAATCCTGCAACTTTCCCCATAGTCTCAGCCAAAATGAAAGCAATACTTCCACAGATGAGCATTATTTTGTTTTCTTTATTTTTGGTAAACCAGAACAGTATAACAAAAATAGCTAAGAAAAAAACTGTATACTCTGCTATAATAACCATTGGAAAATTGATGAGAGTTAATTCTTTTCCTAAGTCATTAACCAATCTAAATAAGTTGTTATTTATTTCTGATATATTCAATATACTCTCTCCTTTAGCTTTATATAGCTATGATAAGAAAAAGGAGATCGTCGAACTATCGTTTAAGATGACAATAAAGGATTTAATCTAACATAATCGTCACTTTGACTCGAAATTTAGTTAATGATCTTTAATGTTAAAAACGCTAAAAATAACTGTTGTCACTACTAGCAAACATAAAAGAGGCTACCAATTTAGTAGCCTTTTAAACATGTTTTGAGAAAAACAGGAACCATAACTTTTACATAATTTCGCCTTTGAGAAATAGTCTTTCGTTTAAGATAAAGTTATATCTCTATTTACTTTTTGAATAAGCCTGCAGCAACCGCAGTATTGAAACTTTTTCTTGCAAACTCTGTTGGATCCCCAACATTCTCCCAATGTATGTACATTAATCTAGGATTATCGAAAAGCCAATGGTTATGCACTGCTGTAACGATAAGTCCTCTCTTGCGAAGTTCTGTCATAAATGGATTAATTTCTTCCTGAAGTACAACAGTTTCTCCAAGGTTTAGTGTTTTAGCCAAAACGCCTTCAAAAGAAAGGGCAAACGGCAGGGCAAGAGGAGATCGAGTAGTTCTTCCAAGAATAGTTGCTTTAGTATCGCGAAGGCGCCTGTACAAGACAAACAGGTGTTGAAGTAATTACTTCCTCACCGATGATATTAGCAAGTTGTTGACATTTTATTGCACCTACGCAACTGCTGATTTTTTCTGGCTGATTCTGTTCTTGGGAATGATTTTCATGTTCCAAACTATTCACCTCCTTTTATTTTAATAGTAATAATATATTCTCAAGTGCGTAATGTGACTGGGAATTATACTGTCAAGCGCCTTATTCTACATAATTTTTTCTATCAATGAATCGGTAATAATATTTACCCAACGCAAAACATTGTTAGTATTTAAAGGGCAGGGGTGAAAACACTTGTCTTTTTTTAATGTAAAAAACCGCTCTTTTTCTATCGTGTAAGAACGGTCTTTTTTGTGTATTTAACTCTTCTTTTTTGAAGTTTTTTTAGATCACCTATATCTTTTAATTCAAACATATCCGCGATTTTCATTAAACTTAATACAAAAGGTTTCAAGCCCTTTTTTAACTTTAACAGAATGAATATTATACCTACCTCTTCCCCTTCAATTTTCATAATATAAATACAATACTAAATAAAATATAGAAAAGGAGATAATAAAATGGATTCGAAGCATTCAAATAAAATGTATGATTTTATTGTTGTCGGGACGGGACCAGCTGGAGCGGTTATAGCTAAAACATTAACAGACGATAAAAAAACCTCAGTCTTAGTCCTGGAGGCAGGAGAAAACGATGATAGAGATAAACCAATTCGAGATTCTAGATTCGCTCCCGAACTAGAAGAGCAATTTTTCGCAGAATATTTTTGGCAAGGTGAAGGAGTGCCCCAACCTGAAGTAGATGACAGAACATTTGAATGGACGACGGGGCGGCTTTCTGGGGGCGGGTCTTCAATTAATGGTGAACAGTATGTCAGACCTACACCAGCTGTTTTAAAAGAATGGGAACGTCTTTTAGGTAACTTATGGTCCCCCGCACGAGCAAATCGTAGCTTTAAACAATTAGAAAATTTTCATGGAGAAACAAGTAATCCTGAATTTCATGGCTTCAATGGTCGTATAGATATCAGGCAAGCCCCTAAAAATCCACCAATTATAACGAAAAAATTGGTTTCAGCGATCGAACAAGCAACAGGTTATAAACAAATTCTTGACTATAATAACCCAAAAACTCCTATTGGTCCTTTTACGCAATGGCAACTATTTCAAAAGATTAATGGAGAACGTGAAAGCTCTTCTACCGCATTTTTATCTTCAGACATTATGACTCCTGGTGGATACGGAGTAAATGGACGTAAGTTAAGGGTTGTTTATAAGTCAACCGGACTTCGTATTTTATTTAAGGAGAAAACAGCAATAGGTATTGAATATCTACAGGAAGGTAAAAAGGTCCAAGCTTTTGTCCGAAAAAAAGTAATTATTTCATCAGGTATAAACAGTGCGCAACTATTAATGTTATCTGGAATTGGACCTTCAAATGACCTACATCAAGCCGGTATCCCCGTTATTTTTAACAATCCAAATGTCGGGAAACATTTGACTAATCATACCTTAAACACTGCTACGTTTAGTGTGAATCCAAAAGATATCCCTCAGCTTCAAAACGATCCATTTTCCCTCTATACAGGAGGTGCCTTCTTACCAAATCCACTTAATAGTAGTAACAATTACCGCCGAGGAGTTCAACTCATTGGGATTGTTTCAGAAGGAAGTTTAAATATTGCTATTTTATTTTTACAACCAAAAAGTGAAGGATCCATTAAAATACAAAATAACGATCCCTTAAAAATTGTCCTTGCGGATGAAGGTTTCTTAGAAAATGAATATGACCTTGAAGCAATAAAGGCTATTTACAGAGTTTATATTAAAGGCATTGCGGAAAAACTTTCAAAAATCGACCCAAAATATCAGCTTGTAAATCCAACATTAAAGATCATTGATAATGATGATGAACTTGAAAACTTTATTAAAGAAAATTTTGATCATAATCACCATCAACAAAGCTCACTTCGGATGGCCCCTATTGATAAAGGTGGAGTTGTAGATCGGTATGGCAATGTACATGGCGTCAATAATTTAATGGTTGCTGATGCACAAATCATTCCTTTTACAGTTGACGGTAACACGTCTGCATCTGCATACCTAATTGGATATACCATTGCAAAACGTTTAATGGATGGTAACGCTTTTGAACAATAAACTTATTAACATTACAGGTTTTATATAATATGTATACATTGGGGGAATGTTAGAATGAGTCCATTTGAATAAAGCAAACCCCTTTCTAAAAGGTGAGTGTCAACCTAACCTGCACAATTCGTTAAAGAAAAAATCAAACTCATAGTAGTCGAAACTTAGTTAATTATAAAAACCCCTCTTCCAAAAAAAATGAAGTGACCCCTAAAAGTTAGACACGGTTATTTCATTAGGCAGCGGGTTGGGAGTCCGATATTGTATCGGACTCATGCCTTTTAATTTTGCCTTAATACGTTTTGTGTTGTAATACGTTATATACTTTTCTAATTCTTTTTTAAAATGTTCCACACTCTCAAATTCTTCTTTAGGATATAGAAACTCTGATTTCATGATGCCAAAGAAATTTTCCATGATGGAATTATCATAACCAGTTGCCCTTACGAGACATACTTTGCGTAATTCCCTAATTTTTCCTCAGCAGTAATTTTACTCATAGAAAAACTGCACCTCCAATTGTTAGAGTGTGTCTAACAATCGGGACGCAGTACATACATAGTAAGTGTGACTTCTATATGTATTATGTATTATGTATTATTTATTCTTCAGCTTTGCCGATTCATAATTTTTAATTTCTTCCTCAGTCATAAAACAATACTTTCCTTTATCTGTTAAAGTTACATTCACATATCCAAATTTGTCTTCATCAGTATAGTCTTCTCCATGTATATACCCGAAGTTTTTTAACATAAATGTCCCTTGTAGTTCTTCTTTCGGTACATCATTAATTCCGTTACTAAAAAGAAATTCAGTTCTTCCATTTTTAACTTCTTCTAAAATTTTCACTTCTAAATCATTCATCTCAAACACTCCAAACATTATTAACACCTCCAATATACCTATACAATCATAGTATAAATGGAACGGATTGTCATTATTTGAAATATGAAACATAATAAAAAGCCACACCTTGTTAGATGTGACATTTATGTATTGGATTGTTTTTATTGTTAAGGTCTACAGCAAATAAATTGGTTTATATTATTTTTTTGGAGCTTGAGCTTTCTTGACTTCTTTCTTTTTGGCTTGCGCTTTCTTCACTTCTTCGTAGTTGTATGGTTTTGCCATACTCATTTCAAACTTTACATTTGTGGCACGGAATTTTGTTATTTCATATCTTGTATTGGTGTTTAGATTAATACCCCAGTGTGTGTAACCAACGTCTTCAGTCATAAGGATATTCTTCTTTGCTTTACCTGCAGTATCGTAAGCAGTCGCATCAGAATAATACCAATTACCACCAACCTTCACCGCATTCCAAGCATGTGCTTCACCAGACCAGTAAGCACCACCAGTCATCTTTCGACTCTCAATTCCGAATCTATTATAGAATTGTTGAGCAAGCTCAGTATAAGGACCACAAGTAAAAAGACCTTGCAATTCACCTACGTATGGGTGACTATCATCTTGTATTGCCATACCGTAAGAAAAATTATCTGCAATAAAATCGTTGATAGCGAATACTACATCATAGTCAGTGTTCAATGGGTAATTGTCTACAATATATTTTTCAGCTTTATCCATCTTCTTTTTAAACGAGAGCATACCCTTTTCATTGTAGTCGTTATACACTTGAATATGGTATTCGTAAATTCCTTTTCTAACTTCACCATCATAATAAATATTAACTGTTCTCCCGTAGAAACCAAAATCCGGCATTTCTTGGAGATACTTTTCTGATAAGAAATAGTCAGATATCTGCTCCTCAAAATTTTTATTAGAGTCTACTACAACCATCACAGGTTCATGTTTAGGACTATTATAGGCATCTACAGCTAACTGTATTAATTCATCAAAAGTATTAATATTACCTTTATATGAATGTGGTATGAAATTATATGGACTTTCCCACGCGGCTTGTACTCCAGAATCCATTGGAGTGAAAACGAATAAACCTGACGCTAAAACTACACCTGCAGTTAAAACTTTCAATGATTGACTACTTTTCATTTGAATCTCCTCTTCCTCTTATGTAAATATCTACTAAATTATACATAAGAGAATAGTAAAAGACCACATTCAATTTAGAAATGTAGCCTCTCATGCTTGTTTTTTAATGAATGACGGGGTACCAATAAGGGCGATTGCCGAACGTTTGGGGAACACGCCTGAAATGATTCATACAACACACGGGCATGTATTGAGGGAAATGGAAGATAAAATTATCGACACTTTTGACCGCGCTATTGAAATTGGGGCTAAAAGTGGGGCTAATCTCTAAGAGACAGCCCCTAAACCCTTATATATTAGGATAACCACTTCGGTGGTGTGTTTTTCTCCCAGTAAATATCCCCTAAATTATTGTGTGCCATAAAGTCGTCCTCGGCACTGTGATAGTGAAAGTTGTAATAATAGCCTTCCTGTGGTCTTTTTTCTGTACGGACATGGAAACGAATTAAGTCCGTGCCTGTTTCATTATTACTAATATTAAAAATCTTTTCACCATAATTACCGCTTGGTCTTTCCGAGATTGTTAAGGATGCTAATGATGCATCGTCTATGCCAGCTAGTGTCATCGCAATGGCTTCCTCCATTTTAGGGAAGATAATCTCGTCAAACTCATTGCTAATTTTCGGGCCAATTTTTGTGCCGAACTTTATGTAGGATTGTTCTTTCGCGGCATCAATAAGCAATGTACTATAGTCAACTGGTTCTTGCTGTATCTCTGTTTGCTCTTGTGAAATTTCGTGCGCTTCCGCAGTGTTTGTCCCAGATGATGGTCCGATAGAAGCACGGTTTGATGGATTTTGATCAAATGCTTCCCATATCTCATGTGTTGGCGTAATTAATCCAAATGTTAAAAACGCAACCATAACGACGATACTTTTTTTAACCCATGTCTTCATTAATTAACACCTTCCCGTTTATGTACAAAATGGTAACTCTACTACTAATATATACGTACAAGCCAATAAAAGGTTTCATATTTCCATAATTCATTGTACAATACTTATGAGTAAAGTAAAACTTCAATAATTGGGGTTTTCTTCATCCCAAAATGATAAATGTGTCGTTTTTAAAAGGAGGTACAAAGCATGGAAATCGCAATGGGTATTGGTCTTTTAATAATGTTAGGTTACTTATCATCTTTATGCTTCACGAACTAATTTAGTCAAAATGAAAGCTGAACACAATTTGTTATATATGCCGTGTTATCAAGGTTTTTGCTATTATTTCCGAATTTCATTTAATGCAATAAGATGTAAAATAATGCTTCAAATTGAGGCTAATAAAAATATGCGGCGTATGTACAGGATGCGTGAGTAAGAAAGATTGGAGCTAATTTGCTTCAATCTTTTTTATTTTAAGCTGTTTCCAATATTCAACTACGTGCAGTTTTGTCGCATAGGAATTGTGATAATTAACCCTAAAAATTCACAAAAAATCATGTCGAGGATTCAATATTATTTATAAATTGGTAATTTTACATTTTTTCGTGTGTTTTGTCTAATTTTGTCATACAATCGAGTAGGAGGGGGTGACTAACCCCCGACCTCTCTCACCACCGTACGTACGGATCCGTATACGGCGGTTCAATTAAGATGAATAACGCAA
>NZ_JBIWDH010000040.1:0-13036 GCF_044761885.1 Lysinibacillus sp. NPDC097231
TTAACCGAGAAATAGGGTCAAACAAGAAAAAAGGGAAATCGAATAACATCGATTTCCCTTTTTTCTTGAATATCAGCTAGTTTTGTCCCAGCCTCCTTTTTATTGCAATTTAAGTCGCAGTTTTTTCTGTTTTCCTGATTTCTTTCGATATTTTTTGTTTTATTTCAGTAATGTTCGAGTGTAGCTACGAATAAAATTCCTAAATAAGTGAAAAAACATGGCTTTTCGATTTCTTGGATAAATGATTGACTGATTTTGTTTAAAAAGAAGAGAATAACCATTATTTTGTAATTTTTCTTTTTTTATCTAGTCAATGATTTTAAGGTGTGCTAACATTCTTTGTAAAAAACTGAATTATCTAAAAATATTTTTTCAGAAACTTAGAAATGGGGTGTGTATAATACAGAACAGCGTTTTTCAACCCATTGAACTAAATAATTGTTCAATGAAGGAATCAACGCCAGCCATTCATGAAAATGGGGAGCCATTAATTCGAATCAGGGAAGAACAACCTAGAATATTTATTGAGCCTATTTATTATCAACAAAAAATTCCTAACAGTTTACAAGCAATTTATTTACGCGAGGGTGCATACGAACGACTAACACAAGCACTATTGTTACTGCCTAAAAACTATAGCTTTATTTTATATGATGGCTATCGACCATTTCAGGTACAGCAGTATTTGTTTACTCATTTTTCAAAGCTAATGAGGCAACAATTCCCACATTTTAGCGAACAAGAGATTGTGAAAGAAACACGCAAATATGTTGCGTTTCCAAACATTGATCAAGCTCATCTTGCACCACATTTAACCGGTGGAGCGATTGATATGACGCTAGGTGATGTATACGGTCATCCATTAGATCTTGGTACCGCCTTTGATGAAATAAGTGAAAAATCTGCGACACGCTATTTTGAACAACATCCAGAGGTAAATAGGGAAGCATGTGTGCATCGACGGCTTTTATATAACTGCATGACCATGGCTGGGTTTACGAATTATTCAGAGGAATGGTGGCATTACGATATTCATAATGTTTCTTGGGCAAGACGTGTAGATGCACAAGAGGCTAGTTATGGAGCAGTTGAAGTGACGATTAAAAACAATGAAGTAAAGGAGTTTCGATTTATATGAAGGTCTATATTAGTGCAGATATTGAAGGAATTACTGGCACAACAACTTGGAGTGAAACAGAGCTAAATGCGCCAGATTATCAGTTTTTCCAAAAGCAAATGACAAAAGAGGTAGAAGCTGCAATAGAAGGGGCTATTTTAGGTGGAGCCACTGAAATTTTATTAAAGGATGCTCATGATTCAGCACGCAATCTTGATATTTCTAACTTACCAGTAATTTGTAAGGTGATTCGTGGCTGGACGTATGACCCGATGTGTATGGTTGCGGGACTTGATAAGAGCTTTGATCGCGCTATTTTTATTGGCTATCACAGTAAAGGAGGCAGTGAGCGTAACCCATTAGCACATACCCTTTGTGTTTTTGCTGATGTGAAAATTAATGGTGAGTATGCGAGTGAATTTTTAATTAATACGTATGCAGCTGCTTTACATGGTGTTCCGGTTTCGTTTGTCAGTGGAGATGTGGGGTTAACTGAGGAAATCCAATCTATTAATGATAATATCATCACATTTGCCACAAAAGAAGGGATAGGAAATGCGACGATTAGTGTGAGTCCGCAGCTGACGATTATGGAAACGAAACGACTTGTTGAGGACTCCATGAAGGTGCCACGTGAAGATTTGCAAGTCACATTGCCTGAGCGTTTTGAGGTGGAAATCATTTATCGTGATCATACCCGAGCATATCGTAATTCATTCTATCCAAATGCTACGTTTAAACCACATAATACAGTGGAATTCGTAACGGACGATTTTTATGAGGTACTTCGACTTTTACAATTCTTAACATAAGTAATTCAATGGTAGGTGAATGGATGAAAATTAAAAATATTGTTGTGGGGAAGGTAGAGGCACCGCTGATCACACCGTTTAAAACCGCTTTAAGGACAGTGCATAGCATTCACAATATTGCGGTTTATGTTCACACGGATGTTGGGCAAATAGGTATTGGCGAAGCGGCACCTACTGCGGCCATTACCGGTGAAACTTTAGGCTCTATTTCCTGTGCCATAGAACAGCATATAAAACCAGCCATTATCGGAATGGATATTGAAGAAATGGCGCAAATCATGGAACGAATCGACAACAGTATTTATCAAAACACTAGTGCAAAGGCAGCAGTAGATATGGCGATTTTTGATTTATTTGCAAAGCACCACCAATCTCCACTGTATCAATTATTGGGAGGGTATCGCAAAGAATTAGTCACAGATATTACGATCAGTGTAAATGATACTGAAGAAATGGTGAAGGATAGTATAGTTGCCGTGCAGCGAGGGTTTCATATTTTAAAGATCAAGGTGGGGAAAGATCCAGCAGGTGATGTTGAACGGATAGTGGCTATTCGTGATGCAGTTGGACACGCCATAACATTACGAGTAGACGCGAATCAGGGCTGGTCACCGAAGCAAGCGGTGCAAATTATTAGAACGCTTGAGGATGCAGGCGCGAATATTGAATTGGTGGAGCAGCCTGTTCATTGTCATGATCTTGCAGGAATGCAATTCGTGACAGCTAATACACTGACAAACATTTTGGCAGATGAAAGTGTGTTCTCTCCGAAGGATGCCGTCACAATTATTGAAAAGCGAGCTGCCGATTTCATTAATATTAAACTCATGAAAACGGGAGGCATTTATCAAGCACAGAAAATTTGCCACATTGCAGAGGCGAATGGCATAGCGTGTATGATGGGCTGTATGCTTGAAACAAAAATTAGCGTCAGTGCCGCTGCTCATTTTGCTGCATCACAGAAAAATATCACAATGGTAGATTTAGACGGACCGAGCTTATGTATGAAAGATCCTATTGCTGGTGGACCCACTTTTGATAACGACAGAATTAGGTTAACAGATGCAGCTGGAATAGGATTTTCATAATAAAAAGATTACTAGGGGGATGCTTATGAAGAAAAGGTATTGGTTGCTTTTCATGTGTCTAGTCGCAATGCTTTGTGCAGCCTGTAGTGATGATTCTTCAAGCGAAAAAAAATCGGAGTATCGCGTTGTTTATTCAGGGGAAATTAAAACGTTAAACTACTTAAAAACCTCTGAAACGAATGAATTTGCGGTGGCAGCGAATTTAGTCGATGGGCTTATTGAGTATGATAAGTATGGTGTCGTACAACCAGGCTTAGCTAAAGAATGGTCATCAAATGACGATGCGACTGTTTGGACATTCAAGCTTCGTGACGATGCAAAATGGGTTACACATGATGGTAAAGAGTATGCAGATGTTGTTGCTCAAGATTTTGTAGATGGCATACATTATGTCCTTGATGCCAAAAATGAATCATCAACAGCTTGGATCGCAACTGTTGTTAAAAACGGGGAAGCCTTCTATAACGGTGATATGACCGACTTTAACCAGGTAGGCATAAAGGCGATTGATAAACATACAGTACAATATACTCTAGAAACGCCTACACCCTATTTTCTATCTATGTTGAATTATGTCTGCTTCTTCCCCGTGAATGGTAAGTTTATAGCCGAAAAAGGTGATAGTTTCGGTACAACTCGTGAGAATTTCCTTTATAACGGGTCTTATATTTTAGACAAATTTGAACCGCAAAATGAGCGCGTACTTGTAAAAAATGAAACGTATTGGGATAAAGGCAATGTATTAATCGATCGTATTCGCTATAAATACAATAAAGAAGCGGCTACAGTAGCGCCAGAATTATTTTTACGTGGAGAAATCGATTCAGCAAGTATTCCAACTTCAATTATTGATGAATGGTTTAAAGACGATAAGAAGAAAACACAAATTCGTCAAACACAGAATAACTTCTATACGTATTTCTTTGCACTCAACTTTAATCCCCAATTTGATGCGGAATATGAGCCTGAAAATTGGAAAATTGCGGTCAACAATAAAGATTTCCGAAAATCCCTATTCCATGCGCTTGACCGTGTATCTGCCATGCTTACTTTAGAGCCATATAATCCGAAAGATTTGCTTAGTAATACTATTACGCCAAAGAATTTTGTTGATGTAGATGGCGTTGACTATACGCAATTAGCACCATTAGCTAAGATCTCAAATAACGACTCCTTTAACAAAGAGTTAGCATTAGAATACAAAGAAAAAGCAAAGGCAGTACTTGAAGGAAAAGTTACTTTCCCTGTAAAAGTGTTAATGCCTTATAACTCCGGTATGCCAGATTGGGCAAATCGTTCGCAAGTGATTGAACAGCAGCTTGAAAAATTATTAGGCAAAGATTATATAGATGTTATTGTAGAGGCAGGGCCAGCTACAGGCTTTTTATCAGAGGTTCGTCGACCTGGTAAATTTGCATTACTGGAGGCAAACTGGGGTCCAGACTATGCCGATCCATCAACGTATACAGACCCTTTCACGGCAGATGGTACCTATAATAAACCAGAGCTAGCTGAAGGCTATACAGAAGCTAACGGAAAAACAAGATATCAAAACTTAGTAGACGAAGCAAAAGCGACGATAGACACGGCAAAACGTTATGATCTATTTGCCAAAGCGGAGGCCTTCTTAATTGATGAGGCATTTGTTATCCCTTATTCAGTAGGTGGTAGCGGCTATGTTGCTTCAAAATTAAATCCATTTGAGGCTCAATACTCTCCATTTGGTGTGACTGCAGAGAAATTTAAAGGTCAGAAAGTCTTAGAGAAACCAATGAGTAATGAAGCGTTTAAAGAGGCGTTAGCGAAGTGGGAACAGGAACGTGCAGATGCGTTAGCTAAAGCAACAAAATAAAAGATCAAAAGTGGTGTTATGGATGAAGAAGGAGATACCGAAAAGGATAAGTCGGCATCTCCTTTAGTCTTTCTGAAAAAGGAGGATATTGTGATGCTGTGGTATATAGGAAAACGGTTATTACAGTCAGTTTTAACGCTATTTATTATTATTACTATAGTTTTTTCATTATTACGCCTAATGCCAGAAGAAGGTTATTTAGGAGCAGCCGCCGACAAAATGTCACCCGCGCAACAAGAGGTATATTTAACGAGTTTAGGCCTACGTGATCCAATACTTGTACAGTTGGGGAATTTTTACGCGAAATTGTTTCAAGGCGATTTAGGTAAATCCGTTACATATCGGACAGATGTACCAGTCGTCACCATTATTGCTGATAAGATTATGTATTCCTTGCTATTTGGTCTAGGAGCTGTTGCACTTTCCCTTCTGCTAGGTGTTCCACTCGGCATATTGATGGCCCAGATGAAAGGACGCTGGCTGGACCGATTAGGGACTGGCTATATTGTTTTTGTTGTTGCAGTACCAGCTGCCGTCTATTATTTAGTCATTCAAATGTATATTACGGAATTTTTCCATTTACCAATGCTTTTTGATGAGTATAGGCCTATTACGTGGATACTACCACTTACCTCCATGGCTTTAGGACCGACTGCCTCTTATGCCATGTGGATGCGCCGTTACATGGTGGATGAATTAAACAAGGATTACATTAAACTAGCACGCGCAAAAGGTGTAAAGGAACGAACATTAATGTTTAAGCATGTTTTGCGCAACGCCTTTATCCCAATGGCCCAATATTTACCGGCTACTATCCTTTTTACCATCACAGGCTCCATCTATATCGAATCCTTATATTCCATTCCTGGGATGGGGGGCTTACTCGTAGATGCTATCCAGCGTCAGGATAATACGATTGTACAAGGCTTAGTGCTTGTTTTCTCTTCACTCGGAATCATTGGACTGATTTTAGGTGATATTGCTATGGCACTTGTTGATCCGCGCATTAAATTGGGGAAAGGGGAGAGTGTACGTTAATGGGCATGTATGCAGAGGAAATTAACAATATCTCCAACAAATCACGTGAAACTTTGTTTGAACTTGCAGAAGTTGATGAGCGTCAAGCTGAAGAAACAGCCTATTCTAATTACTCTTATTGGCGTTCAACGTGGAAATCCTTTTTAAAAAATCGTATCGCTGTCTTTCTATTAGTAGGCGTACTTATTATCGTTACCTTTACCATCACACAGCCGTATTTACCAACGCAAAAATCACCTACTGAAATTTATCTCGATGAACAGACGGGTCTCCAAGCACGCAATATTGCACCAAATGCTGAATTTTGGTTTGGGACAAACTCCATTGGGCAAGATTTATGGTCACGTATTTGGGCTGGGACAAGGACTTCTTTATTTATTGGCTGTGTCGTTGCGTTTGTAGAGGCCATCGTTGGGATTACGATCGGTACACTTTGGGGATTTTCACGTAAATTAGAGGTCCCTATCACGCAGCTTTACAATGTCGTGGATAATATACCGACAACCATCGTACTTATTTTAATGTCATATATATTACGACCAAGTATTTCAACTATTATTATTGCTATGTGTATTACCGGCTGGGTCGAAATGGCGAGGTTTATACGCAATCAAATCGTTATTTTACGTGATCGTGAATATAATTTAGCCTCAAAATGTTTAGGAACACCTGATTACCGCATTATTTTAAAAAATCTATTACCCTATCTAATTTCTGTCATTATGCTACGAATGAGTCTAGCTATACCGTTTGCAATAGGCTCAGAAGTATTTTTAACATACATTGGATTAGGACTACCAATCAGTGAGCCGTCTTTAGGAAATTTAATCAATGAAGGACGAGTGCTCATGATGTCTCCAGATTTAAGATATCAGCTCATTTTCCCAAGTATTGTATTAAGTGTCATTACGATTGCATTTTATATTATAGGAAATTCATTTGCAGATGCAGCAGATCCGAAAAATCACGTATAAAGGGGATGACGGAAGTGACACAAATGAAATCTTGTATTTTAACCATTCAAAACCTAGTCATTAAATTTACACTTCGTGGCAGGGTACTGACAGCTATTCGTGATATTTCCCTTGATTTATACAAAGGTGAAAGCCTAGCAATCGTTGGTGAATCGGGTTCAGGAAAATCAGTGTTGATGAAATCGATCATGGGCTTACTCGATAAAAACGGCTATATTGATCAGGGGCAAATCATCTACAAAGATCGAGATTTGGCACAGTTTACAACAGAGCAGGAGTGGCTAAGCATTCGTGGAAAAGAAGTGGCAATGGTTACACAGGATCCAATGACATCATTAAATCCACTAAAAACGATTGGGAAGCAAATCGAGGAATGTGTTGTTTTACATCAGAATTTAAAGGGCAAAGCCGCATACGAAGAAACCTTGAAATTGTTAAAAGACGTTGGAATTCATGATGTAGAAAAGCGCTATAAGCAATACCCTCACGAATTTTCAGGTGGCATGCGTCAACGGATAGTGATTGCCATTGCGCTCGCATGTAAGCCTAAAATCTTAATTTGCGATGAGCCAACAACTGCTTTAGACGTTACAATCCAAGCACAAATATTACAGTTTCTGAAAAATCTCCAACAAAGATATGGCCTCACAATTGTTTATATCACACATGATTTAGGGGTGGTGGCGAAGGTTGCTGACCGTATTGCCGTAATGTATGCAGGGGATGTCATCGAAGTTGGCAAGACACACGAAATTTTCTTTAATAGTAAGCATCCTTATACATGGGCCCTCATTTCTTCATTACCGCAACTAGGCTTAAAAGGGGAGCAGCTTTATTCCATCAAGGGTACTCCACCAAATCTTTTTCAAGAAATTAAAGGAGATGCCTTTGCACCTCGCAATCAATATGCGCTAAAGATTGATTTTGTGGAGCGTCCTCCATTTTTTCAGGTGAGTGACACACATTATGCTCGCACGTGGCTCTTAGATCCTCTTGCTCCGAAAATAGAGCCTCCTGAAGTGCTACAAGCCTTTTTCGAGGAAGGGAGACGGTACGCGCATGAGTCATAGAGAAGTGTTAGTTGAGGTGAAAAATTTAAAGATTGTTTTTGGTAAAGGCAAAAATAAATTTATTGCTATTGATGATGTCAGCTTCGATATTTTCAAAGGTGAAACATTTGGTTTAGTAGGTGAATCAGGCTCTGGAAAAACAACAATCGGCCGAGCTATTATGCGCATCAATGAAGTCACCGAAGGACATATACTGTATCACAGTAAGAAAGTAAATGGAAAAATATCGAAAGAATGGGATCGAGAAATTACACAAAAAATCCAAATGATTTTTCAAGATCCTATGGCATCGCTAAATGAACGCGCAAAGGTAGACTATATTATTTCAGAGGGTCTTTTGAATACAAAAAACTTCAAAAATGAGGCTGATCGTCAACAGAAGGTGCGCAATGCATTATTAAATGTAGGTTTATTACCCGAGTTTTCAAGTCGCTTTCCGCATGAATTTTCTGGAGGGCAGCGTCAGCGCATCAGCATTGCACGTGCCCTAGTAATGGAGCCGGAGTTTATTATTGCGGATGAACCGATTTCGGCATTAGATGTTTCCATTCGTGCACAAGTATTGAATTTACTAGCAAACCTACAGCAGCAAAATCATTTAACCTATTTATTCATTGCACATGACTTATCTGTCGTCCGTTTTATTACTGATCGAACTGCTGTTATTTATAAAGGGAAAATTGTTGAGTTAGCAGAAACAGAAAAGCTGTTTTCCAACCCCATTCATCCATATACACGTGCCTTATTATCAGCAGTACCTGAGCCTAATCCTTATAAAGAGCGTGATAAAGTTGTAGAAATGTATGATCCAATGCAGCACAGCTATGACATTTATCCGCCATCATTTATGGAAATTGAGAAAGGGCATTTCGTATTGGCAAATGAAGAAGAAATGGAAAGATATCGTACTTCACTAAAAATGGAGGTAAATAAATGATTCGTCCAAGGGCATTGAAAAAGGGTGACACAATTGGCCTGATAAGTGCTTCAGGTGCAACACCGCATGAAAAATTAGTTCCTGCCATTGAAAGTATCGAGAAGCTAGGTTTTAGGGTAGTTGCTGGGGAGACCTGTCGAGCAAGGCATGGCTACTTAGCAGGTTCTGATGAACTACGTGCCTCTGACGTTCATCGAATGTTTGGAGATCCAAATATTGACGGTATCTTCTGCATACGTGGAGGCTATGGCGCAACAAAAATTTTACCACTTCTGAATTTTGATTTGATTAAAGCAAATCCAAAAGTATTTGCGGGCTATAGCGATGTGACGGCATTACATATCGCTTTCAACCAAAAATGTGGCTTTGTCACCTATCATACACCAATGCCATCTACAGAATTTATACAGCCAGATATGGATGATTATACTTGGGATTCTTTTATCCAAAATGTGATGGCAACGAACTGCGGTGACCACTATCTTAAAAATCCACCAGGACATTCTATGTCAACACTTGTAGCGGGAAAAGCAACAGGGCAGCTAATTGGTGGGAACCTAACATTAGTGACGGCATCTCTTGGAACACCTTATGAAATTGATACAAAGGATAAAATATTATTTTTAGAAGATGTAGATGAGAATGAGCAACGTGTGGATCGGATGCTCACACAGTTGAAATTAGCAGGAAAACTGGATGAGGTGGCTGGTCTATTATTAGGAGCTTGGACAAATTGTGGTCCTGAAAATCCAAATCGTCCGGAGTATAGCCTATCATTACGAACAATTTTCCAAGAAATTTTAGTACCATTCAATAAACCGATCATTATGGATATCACTTGTGGACATTGTTTACCAACGATGTCGCTACCTTTAGGTAGAACAATAGCAATGGACGCGGTCAATCAGACAATTAAAGTCATAGAGTAGGTGACATATGAAGCAAGAAATAACACAGTTGCTGCAAGAAACTCCCTATAAAGTGCATATGTTTGTGAAAGATCCACAAACTGAGTATTTTTTCATTCATGAGAAGCTAGAAGATGTGTTCTCCAGTGCTAGTTTAATTAAGGTACCTATACTGTTTGCCGTCCTTTGTTATTTAGAGAGCAATAATAAATCCTTAGATCAAGTAATAAAGATTACACCAGAAGAATGGGTTGATTTTAGTGTTATTTCTGAACAGCGATTACAGCAAAGTACGATTTATGAGCTTTTAGTGTGGATGATTATTACGAGTGATAATACAGCCACAAATGTACTAATAGATTTTATCGGGATGGATGCACTCAATCAATATTTCCGTCAAATAGGTCTTCTACAGACAACAGTCCAACGAAAGATGATGGACTTTGAAAAGCTTGCCAAGGGCTTTGATAATAGGACGTCCGCACATGATATGGCGCAGCTATTTTCGCGAATTTATCAAAGAGACTTATTAACACCCCCATTCAGTGAACTAGCTATAGAGATTTTAAGCCGTCAACGTGTACACGAATCACTAAAACGTTATTTAGTGGACGATGTGAAACTTGCCCATAAAACAGGTGGTCTTGATACGGTAGATCATGATGTTGGGATTGTGTACAGTAGCTCCGGGGATTATCTTATTGGTGTTTTCGTGACAGAGGTGACTAATAATGATCAAGCAAGGCAGCTAATTGGTCGTATTTCCAAAGTGGTTTATGACTGGTTGGTGAAGCGGAGGGAGACGATAGAATGAATGCTATTGTGACAGCAATGATTGCGAATTTGCATGCAAAGCCAGATGAATCCTCAGAATTAGTCGATGAAGTACTATACGGAATGGCAGTTCAAATCATGGAAGAAATAAATGATAGCTGGGTGCTTATACAAACTGCATATCGCTATGAGGGCTATTGCTGGAAAACGAATTTAATGATGAATAAAGAAAACACTGATACTTGGCTGCAAAATGCAAATCATTTTATTCGCCAAAGCTTCGCCGATGTTTTGCAACAGCCACGAATTCAAAGTGCAAAAATGATGACACTTGTTAAAGGCTCCATCGTTTGTTCTTTAGCTATGGAGAAATTAGATCCAGAATGGGCAGCAGTACAATTAACATCTGGTGAAATAGGTTATGTACGGAGGAAATGGTTACGGGGAAAAGTGGCAGAAAATAGCTTATCCGAAGAGCAATTACGAGAAAACGTTGTGCAAACAGCACTCAGCTATTTAGCAACACCCTATCGTTGGGGAGGCAAATCACCACTAGGGATTGATTGCTCAGGCCTTTGTTCGATGGCGTATTTGCTCAATGGCGTAGTTATTTATCGGGATGCCAAAATTGCTAAAGACTTTCCAATCAAGGCCATATCACTAGAAACCATTCAGAAGGGAGATTTATTGTACTTCCCGGGGCATATTGCCTTATATATAGGAGATAGTCTTTATGTACATTCTTCACTTGGTGGTAATGAGGTAACCATCGATAGCTTGGACGACCAACATCCTCAATATCGAAAAGATTTGGCAACAACAATCATTGCAGTAGGTAGTTTATTTGAATAAATATGTAGAGAAGCGCGCTTGGCTTCTCTTTTTCTATTTTTCTAAATCCAAGGTAAATAATAGAGTGAGATAAGCTATGTAGATTATGCTATAATAAGGTCAAAATATAGAGGAATGGAGGTAATGTATTGGATCGTGAATTAGTAGAAATGTTACGGTCTGTTTTTAGAGAAGAATTGGAACCCATCAATCATCGACTAGATGGAATGGACAAACGATTAGATAAAATCGAAAGTGATGTAAAGGAACTTAAGACTGATGTAAAGGAACTTAAGACTGATGTGAATGTACTCAAGACGGATGTCCAAGAGCTAAAAACTGATGTGAATGTACTCAAAACAGATGTCCAAGAACTTAAGACTGGACAAGCTGAGCTTCAGAAAAATATTGTTGAAAATGTAGGAGAATTCACCGAAAAAATTGCTCAGCGAGTAGAGGATAGAACTGAAGTATTAAACAAGCGTGTCTTTGATATAGAATCCATGATTCAGAGACAATTTAGTATCTCTTTTGGTAAATCTCTATAAAGCTTTTTTGTCTTTGTTGTTTAGGGTAGTGCTACAATTTTATTCAGCATAAATTGATAGCTTCAAAAAAACTCCATGCTTAGCAAGGAGTTTTTATTTTGGGTTAATACTGATAAATATTTAATTGTTGTCCAATGACAAGTTTATCGGATCGGAGCTGATTCCATTGCTTGATGGACGTAACCTTCACATTATGAGCCTCTGCAATATGCATGAGAGAGTCACCATCAGCTACTGTAATGGTTTTTTTATTTTTAACAGGACTGTCGTATTGCTGCAAGTCGTATTTAGCGATTACTAGATTAAGCTTTTCATTATATTTTGAATCTGTTGCGTAGGTACCTGTTAAAAATTTAGTAGCATCTGTATAGGTATTCGTATTGCTTTTAAAAACACCTGCATAGAAATTTTTATTCCAGGAAACCCCGTTACGAAGTAAATTGGCGTAATCCTTCATAGAGTCTTCATAGGAAGGATACTTGCGAAATTCAGCCATCACAGTTGTCATATTTCCAGAACCATCATCCTCAGATGTTTCAAGTGTTACGGAGCTATTTTGGTAACGACCTTTCATGCCAAATAAATTGTTATTCGGTGCGGAGGCAAGTCCACTTTGACCATGCTCACTTTCTAAAATGGCTTGAGCAATCATAACAGATGCATATAAATCATTTTCAATCCCGAGTTTTCGCGCAGTTTCAGCAATGGTACCGATAAACTCTTCTACACTTGGACGATTATCTACAACGGCAGGCTCTATAGTTTCATTAGTATTGAACAGCTGCGTTACCATAAAAAACGAAATACAGATAACAATAACTAATATCATAAGACCTTTAAAAAAATTTATTAGGTATTTCATTGTTCCAATGATGTTGGTAAATTACCACATCTCCCTCCTCTCTTTTCAATTACAAAGCATCTATTTTAATTATTGCAGAGTCATAAATAGAAATAAAGTCATGTTTGTTTTTTATAGAATATATAATTCATAGGACGTATCAGGCTCTCATTTTGTTCCTTATGATAGAAGAGCGGAAGTGATCTATGGACTGACGGATAGAATCATTAAACTGACGGAAAGAAT
>NZ_JBIWDH010000040.1:13133-48772 GCF_044761885.1 Lysinibacillus sp. NPDC097231
AATCGCCAAAGTGACAGATAGAATCTATGAACTGACGGATAGAACCGGAAGAGACGGATAGAATCATTAAACTGACGGAAAGAATCGCCAAAGTGACAGATAGAATCTATGAACTGACGGATAGAACCGGAAGAGACGGATAAAATTATTAAACTGACGGAAAGAATCGCCAAAGTGAAGGATAGAATCTATGAACTGACGGATAGAACCGGAAGAGACGGATAAAATTAATATACTGACGGATAGAATTGCCAAAGTGAAGGATAGAATCTATGACCTGACGGAAAGAACCGGAAGAGACGGATAAAATTATTAAACTGAAGGATAGAATCGCCAAAGTGAAGGATAGAATCTATGAACCGACGGATAGAACCGGAAGAGACGAATAAAATTAATAAACTGACCGAAAGAATCGCCAAAGTGAAGGATAGAATCTATGAACCGACGGATAGAACCGGAAGAGACGAATAAAATTAATAAACTGACGGAAAGAATTGCCAAAGTGAAGGGTAGAATCTATGACCTGACGGATAGAATCGCAAGTGAAGGATAAAATTAATAAACTGACGGATAGAATCGCCAAAGTAAAGGATAGAATCATCGACCTGATGAGGTCTCATTAAAAAATGTTAGTTCTAGACTTACTATGCTTTACGTATATGAAATAAAGTGAAATTTAATTTTGAGGTAAGAGTTTTGTACCTGACGTTTTGCTTACGGTACAGAAAATTTTTGCACGTTAATGTTAGAAGATAGATTAGTTTTTAATATATATTGCTACATCAGGGTTTACTTAAAATCCTTACTAAAGGAGCCTATACAATGATAACCTTTGACAATGTAACAAAAAAATACGGAAATGAACAAATCGCAGTAAATGCTATTAATTTGGAGATAAAAAAAGGAGAATTCTTTGTCATTATTGGTCCGAGTGGATGTGGAAAAACAACATTATTAAAGATGATTAATCGATTGATCCATTTAACTGATGGAACAATTTGGATTAACGGCAAAAGAATTAGTGATTATAATATCCATGAATTGCGCTGGAATATCGGCTACGTACTGCAACAAATTGCGCTCTTTCCTCATATGACTATCGAGGAAAATATAGCAGTTGTGCCTGAAATGAAGAAATGGAGTAAATCACAAATTCAGCAACGGGTTCGTGAGTTATTGGATATGGTTGGACTTGAACCAGATAAATACAGTCAACGTAAGCCAAAAGAGCTTTCTGGTGGGGAGCAACAAAGGGTCGGTGTTGTTCGTGCGTTAGCGGCTGATCCGGAGATTATTTTAATGGATGAACCTTTTAGTGCTTTGGATCCGATTAGTCGTGCAAAATTACAAGATGATCTGCACGAACTTCAAAGAACTATACAAAAAACGATTGTCTTTGTGTCGCATGATATGCAAGAGGCGTTAAAATTAGGTGATCGAATATGTGTAATGAAGGATGGAGAAATTGTGCAGATTGGTACTCCTCATGACATTATTCAAAACCCTGCGAATGATTTTGTTGAAGAATTTATTGGGGTAAAAGAACATGCTATCAATACTTTTCATATCCAAGCTATCATCGAACCAATTGCTGATGAAGATAATCGAAAAAATCTAGATGCCACCATCGCTTCGAATGATCCGTTACATACCATTCTTGAAAAATTAGCTCACTATGAATGTTTAGGTGTGGAAGATAGCGGAAAAATAATTGGTGTTGTCACAAGAGCATCTATGCTTCAGTATTTAGCTAATGATTCCTTAGGAAGAGGTAATGTAAATGGCTAATTTTTTTGAAGTTTTTAGCGAACGAAAAGGTCAACTATTGACATCATTAATGGAGCATATTCAAATTTCCTTCATTGCTCTATTTTTAGCAGTAGTCATTGCAATTCCTCTGGGTATTTATTTAACGAAACAAAGGAAAATAGCAGAAAGTATTATTGGTATTAGTGCTGTTTTACAAACGGTTCCTTCCTTAGCGTTATTAGGTTTATTAATCCCGGTGTTTGGCATTGGAAAGGTACCAGCCATAATTGCCTTAGTTGTATATGCACTTCTTCCAATATTACGTAATACATTTACTGGGATAAACGAAGTGGATACATCTTTAAAAGAGGCTGCGATGGCCATGGGGATGAATACTCGAAAACGACTAGTAAAGGTCGAATTGCCACTTGCCATGCCTGTCATTATGGCGGGTATTAGAACAGCTATGGTGTTAATCGTTGGAACGGCAACATTGGCGGCCTTAATCGGAGCCGGGGGATTAGGGGATATCATTTTACTTGGAATTGATAGAAATAATACATCTCTTATTCTATTAGGTGCTGTTCCTGCGGCCATTTTAGCATTAGTGTTCGACTTTTTATTAAAAAAGCTAGAATCACTTTCCTTTAGAAAAACGATGATAGCAATAAGCTCAATTAGTATTGTGGCATTATTGATGATTATCTATCCACTACTAAACTTTAAAGAGAATGAGGAAATTGTTATTGCTGGTAAGCTAGGCTCTGAACCAGAGATTCTAATAAATATGTATAAATTGCTTATTGAGAACGAAACGGACTTAAAGGTGCAATTAAAACCTGGGCTTGGTAAAACTTCTTTTATATTTAATGCACTTAAATCCGGGAGTATCGATATTTACCCAGAATTTACAGGGACGGCTATTTCGGAATTTTTAAAAGAAGAAGCTGTTAATAATAACCCAGAAGATGTGTATCATCAAGCAAAAGAAGGCATGATGGAGCAATTTGGCATGGTGATGTTAAGCCCGATGACTTATAACAATACTTATGCATTGGCAGTTTCAAAAGAAATGGCTGAAACCTATCATTTGCAAACGATTTCTGATATTAAGCGTATTCAAGAATTTATTAAAGCAGGCTTCACATTGGAATTTAATGATCGAGAAGATGGTTATTTAGGCATTCAAAAGCGCTATGGTATTACTCTTTCTAATATTATCACGATGGAGCCTAAACTCAGATATCAGGCAATTCAATCCGGAAATATTGATCTATTAGATGCTTATTCAACAGATAGTGAAATACGACAATATAATTTGCAGGTATTGGCAGATGATCAGCGGCTATTTCCTCCTTATCAAGGAGCCCCTTTACTAAGGAAAGAGACGCTAGACAAATATCCTGAAATCCAAACAGCTTTAAATAAGCTGGAAAATCATATAACAGACGATGAGATGCGTGAAATGAATTATCAAGTCAATGTTGAAGGTAAAAATATTACAGATGTAGCGCGGGACTATTTAATAAGGGCAGGACTGTTACAACGCTAATAGTGAATAGAAAAAACTTCGATAAAAGTAGCTAGAAAAGAAATAATCTTTCTTTATCTAGCTTTTTTGCTCATTTTTTAACGATAAACATTAATTAATTATTGAAAAGGATAAAGTGAAATGTATAATAAAGAATAAGAGAGGGGATGCTTCGTATGGAACAAACAATTCAAAGTAAAGAATTCCGGTTTTTAACAAAAGGGCTACGTACCATTTTTACAATCATTATGGTTTTGATGATTTTTGGGCTTACTATGATTGGCATATTATTTGTTGGGGCAATTTTTGTGCCAGAAAAGGAAGTAAATCATTTACTAGCACAGGGGAGTGTAGCAGCCTCCTTTCATCTAGATGGCATGGAAATGGTATTAGCTGATAAGGTAGCAAAAAATATTCAATATACAAAAATGAATATCATGAAATTATTATTTACTGCTACAATATATATAGGGTTATTACTATTTATCGTTGTTCAAGTAAGAAATGTGTTAAGTAATTTAAGTAGGGGAATGATTTTTTCAGCGTCGAATAGTAGGAGAATGGAATGGGTTGCCTACGCTGTAGTGGTATTAAGCTTGACAGTTGGTGCCTTTCGAACGTACATTGCCTATAACGTTATCGAACAATTTAATTTAGATAAACTATTAGTAGGCACAGGGGTGATAGATGGATTAAACTTTCATTTTACAGGAATTAATTGGACACTACTATTGTGTGGATTAGTCATTTGGACGATTGCACGTGTATTTCGATATGGAGCGTTTTTACAAGATGAATATGACGCAACAGCTTAGGAAGTGAAAAAATGACAATAATTATTCGATTAGATCGAATGCTTGCTGATCGAAAAATGCAGCTAAGTGAGCTAGCAGAAAAAGTGGATGTGTCGATTGTTAATCTATCCAATTTAAAAACTGGAAAGGTTCGGGCCGTACGTTTTTCTACTTTAAATGCGATTTGTAAGGCATTAGGCTGTCAACCAGGGGATATTTTAGAGTACGTGGAGGATGAAGAATAATTGAGGTCTGGATAGTGAATGCTATTCAGACCTTATTACTTTATCATTTTAATAAACCTTCAATTAGCAAAAGCAGAAACGATTTTGAATGAGGTACTACAATCCTACGAACATTTTGCAAGCCTAGAACAAGGGAAAGTTAGATTAACGAGAGCTTTTATTTTAACTTCTCAAAAGGATCTTGCCAGTGGAGCATGAAATGAGCATTTATCCATTTCAACAGTTTATGAATGTTTACTAGAGGAGGTCTTTCAAAATGGATTGGAGATATCTATTGTTCATTTGATTCACTTAACGATTGATGGATTGTTTTATTCCAAATTATTAAAAATTACACCGATGCCGAAGAAGTAGCAGAGGGTGTCTTTGAACAATTAATGCAAATGACAAGGAAGGAAATTCATTCATGAGTGCTTTTGGTTTTTTATTCATTTCAATCGTCTCAGAAGTTTTTGCGAGCTCGATGTTGAAACTAACAAATGGTTTTAAACGATTACTGCCGTCTATTGGTGTAGTGGTCGGATACGGAACTGCTTTTTATTTCTTTTCCTTAACATTGCAATCTTTAGAGATTGGCACAGCGTATGCCATTTGGGCAGGATTAGGAACAGCGTTAACAGCGATTATCGGTATCGTAATTTATAAGGAATTATTCAATTTAAAAAAGCTTATGGGTATTTTGTTAATTATCGGCGGTGTGATTATTCTAAACCTTGCTGGTAGCGGGCATTGAGGAGGATTATGCAAATGAAAGGTTATCTATTTTTAACGTTAGCCATTATCACCGAGGTACTAGCAACAACGATGCTCAAGCTTTCACATGCATTTACAATTATAGGACCATCCATCGCTGTTGTTGTGGGATATGGCATATCGTTTTATGCATTATCTTTGTGTTTAAAATCACTACCATTAAGCCTGGCATATGCTATCTGGTCTGGTGTAGGTACCGCATTAACGGTTGTTGTAGGAATTGTATTATGGGGAGATATTTTTAATCTTTACTCAGCCATAGGTATTTCATTAATCATTGGTGGGGTCATTCTCCTAAATCAAGGAGATCCACATAATGCGACAACTTAACGTCAAAAAAGAAAAACGTCCAAATTGATAATGGACGTTTTCTTTATTTGGTAGAATCTTTGAATTTATAAAAATGACAAGAGAATATGACTGTTAAAAATAGAATGACATAGCCTACAGGGATAACGATAAAACTTCTGTTTACTAATACAAAATCTGTATTGTGTAATAACGTAGCAATCGTATTAACAACAGGTGTAAATAATACGATTGAAAAAAGTGTTTGATACATGCTTATGGATTTACGTGATTTCGGATACATAACATGTACAATAAGCAGTGCGATTATATGCAAGGTTGTAGTGAGAGCAGCAATCTGTAGCAGTTTACTTGGTAGTTGGTGATAGATAAGGAAATTAGGCGTTAACAATAAAAATAAAAGCATGATTACATAACTAAAGACTCTCATAGAATGAACCTCCTTAATAAGGTAAAATAACACCTACACTAATATAATGTATTAAATTATTTTCTAAATATGGCAAAACTTCCTCAATTGACCCTGTTAATACAGCACCACTAACCTTTAAGGAATGTGGGTCAGCATTACCTATTGTCTTTTTTAAAATCTCAGCCTCATATATTTTTTGATGTCCTGGAAAATGTAACCCAGTGGGATCTTCGCCTCTTTTCTCGATTTTTTCTCGTATAATCGCGAGAGCTTCTTGTTCATCATGAGCATAAATATCTATTTGATCTAAAAAATTTTGAGCGGATTGAAATTGATCTTTAGGTTTTATTTGAAACCCATAAGCCGAATCACCATCTACTAAACCAGAATTTTTGGGAGATATAGAAGGGAAATCTTTTTCAGCCTCTTTATTTTCCGCAATAGATTCAAACAAACCGTCTTGTATAATCCAAGCCCATTGAGCAGTTGGAAATTGCACGGCCATCTCTTCTAACGTTAAATCTTTTGTGAAAGATACAGCAACCTCTACGCTATAGAAAGAGGGTAATTTTTTTAAATAAGGCAAATCATTCTCAATTTTAGGCTCTGTATATGGGTAAAATTGTAAGACACGCTGATTGTTATTGTATCCATTTATATAGTTGTTGTTTTCAACATATGTTTTTGTTCCTAATATTGTATAAAAATGTTCCATGGTACCCCATTGTATTTGATGACCATTAATATCCTTAAACATCTTTGATTTTGTCGTAGCTGCTAACAAGAAATAATCGTAATTAGTCCCATTTGCCTGAATATTTGCTCCCGTAAATGTTTTGTCTAGAAAATCTTGTGTAGTTTGCTTTTCCATTTCCTTATACATATAATATTGACCCAATGCGATCAGTCCCCATAAAATGAGCACAATAATGATAAAAACACTAATAGAAACAAGAATAATACGTTTTATTGATTTCTGTTTAGCTTCTTTCACCAAATTTTGAAATGATTGATCTTCATTGAATATTGATGTTTTCTCCATAATCACCATTCCTTTCAAATACATGCTTAAATTTTTTCTTAGTTCGGGCGAGCTGAGTTTTAATGGTCTTATCGGATGTGTTAAAAAGAACCGCGATTTCTTTTAAAGATAAATCGGCACTATATTTCAATAATAGTAATTCCGCTTCTTTTGGTTGAAGCATGCTTAAACATTTTTGTATTGTTATATGCTTTTCTTGTTGGAGCACGTAAAATTCAGGTGTTTGTTCGTCTAATAAGTCCTGTAGGTTAAACGAAAGTACAAAATTGTTAGCATGCTTTTGCTTTCTTAAGACATCATAAAATTTGTTTATCGCAACTCGATAAAGCCAAGCTTCAGCATAATTTGTATCAATTCCGTCTATGTATTTAATGAACTGATAAGCAGTCTCCTGTAAAACGTCTTCAGCATCTTGTTTGTTAGCGCCCATTTTTAGGAGTGTATAATGTACCCCTTTTAATTTCTTCTGCAATTGTTTGCCAAATTCTTCATTCATATCAACCCTCCTAACTACTTAACGATTGAATTAGTGAAAGGTAAACAAAAATGTAAATATTTATTTTCATATGAATTGTATCGAAATAACAACTGCCTTTGTAAGTAGTTGGCAGTAGAGAGAAGATTAGTGATTCACATATTCATGTGCATCGTATTTAAGTTTCCTTCGAATTGTAGTCTCCACATTAATCTAAATGCCCATTATTATGTTGTTTCCAGCGCGAAAAAGTCGTCATATTCCCAAGCTCTACATATTATAACGAGAAGGTGTTAAATATTTTATCTTCATTCAGTAGGTGTCCAAACACCTACTGATATAGAGGAACTCAGTCTAAGAACGCCACGTACTGTGGCAATTTATCTGTGCGAAAGCGAAGCGACAGCAACACGGTTTTATCTGTGCGAAAGCGAAGCGACAGCAACAACAACACATGACTGAATGACCAACATCACGTTGGTCCAAAGCCTCCGGCGGATGTCACGGATTTTGAAAGGAATGAAAAAAGGGTGTTAGCCTAAACCCTTCGCATCCTGCGAAAACGGCTAACTGACCTGGATCGGTAAAAACGCCACGTCCTGTGGCTTTACCGAAATAACCGACATTGTGTCGGCCCTCGTGCAGGCCTGTGCACAATTCAAAATCCAGACGCAATTACGTCAAGGCGAAATTGATTCAGTGTGTCAGTGTGGCTCAGTAGACTTGGGAGGAGCTGAAGGAATTGAATAATGAAAAACGAAGAAACCATTTTCTATGCGAAGCACTACACGATATCAAAGAGCTACAGGATGTGATGAAGGATTTTCATTCTAAATACTTTGGTCAGCTACTTGTGAAAATTGTTGGAAGTGATACAATCCCTTTCTTTTTAATAACACACGATGGTACGCATTTGAAATTAATGGATACAATCAAGCAGTTTGAAACAGAGTTTTTTCGTATAGAGGCAATTGATAGGGAGCATTGTCGGGGAACTGTTTCGCTTTTGCGTGCTTATGATTATGAAGGGCATGATACGAATTTAATTGCAGACGTTGTGAGGTTAGAAAGAACATCCACTAAAAAATCCATCGAATTATGTGGGATATCAGCTATTCAGTTACTAAAACCTGATATGTTAAAAGGGAAATTCATCATTGAGCCTAAATGGTGATTAAATTATCAATTATGCCTTGGCATAATTGCGTCCGGAATCGGCTTTGTGCTTGCACAAAGAACTCCTTTCCGATTCCGTGACATCCGCCGGAGGCTTTAACTTCTTTCAGCAGGTGTCACTTTCGCTACCAAAACATTTGTTGCTGTCGCTTCGCTTTCGCACAGAAGACATTTTGCTGAAAGAAGTTAGACTACTAAAATAACACCATAATTAGAGCATCTGTCTATATGCAAGTACATTGGCTGAATTTATTAGAGAGAGAATCATATGAAAGGAAGAGGTTAATGAATGACAATTATCGGAATGTTACATCATCGTCTAGATCCAACAACCGTTATTAAGTCATATGCATATGCAGCTGTTGCAAAAGCAGAAGGGGCTGAATTTTTTTACTTTACACCAAAAAGTGTTGATTTTGATAAACGTTCCATAAGAGGGAAGGTCTATGAAAATGGTGAATGGCACGAAAGAATAATGCCCTTCCCAGATGTTATATACAATGCAGGGAGTCCCGAAAAATTATCGGTATCAAAGGAAATTATCGAGAAATTAAAAGAAGAAATCCCGTTTACAACCTATTCTATAGGGAATAAATGGAATGTTATGAAGCGACTGCAGGAAGCCAAGGAATTTGATAAATATTTAATCCCTTCAGAAATTGTGAAAAATATTGATGTGTTTCATAAGTTTATGGCTTTTCATAGAAAAGTAGTGTTTAAACCGATAGATGGCCGAAAGGGAAAAGGAATTTATTTTATTTCCAAAGCAGGAAAAACTAATTATGAGGTAAGGAAGGATAGCGAAAATAGTGTTTATACTAAGTCGCAGCTAGATGAATTAATAAGGGGGCAACTTTCTACTGGTACCTTTATTATGCAGCCCTATATTCAATCAGTGACAAAATCAGGTCAAGTTTATGATTTTCGTCTTCATGTGCAAAAAGATGGTGAGGGTAAA
This sequence comes from Lysinibacillus sp. NPDC097231, assembly GCF_044761885.1. Classification (NCBI taxonomy): domain Bacteria; kingdom Bacillati; phylum Bacillota; class Bacilli; order Caryophanales; family Bacillaceae; genus Lysinibacillus; species Lysinibacillus sp. NPDC097231. The sequence continues at coordinate 22,578 of NZ_JBIWDH010000040.1, forward strand.
TGGGTGATAACGACGGTTTATCCGCGAATTGCTCCATTTGGTTCAATTATACCGAATATTAACAATGGTGGTTTTACAAATTATTTAGATCCATTTCTGGAGCAAGAATTTAAAGAACAAGCGTATGATATTCGGCGTATGCTAGAGCATTTCTCCTTAGCATTAGCACAGCATTTAGATGAAATTCAGATGGTAAAATTTGGGGAAGTCATTGATGAAATTGGCATTGATATAGGCTTAGATGAGCAGCAAAAAATTTGGATGTATGAAGTAAACTGGCGTCCGGGTTGTCCTCCTGCATTTTATTTAGAATTAGACGTTGTCATCAATACGATTCGATATGCAATGTACCTTGCGAAGAATCAAAAACAAATGGAAAGAGAAATTAAGCAACAAAAAAGTAAGTCACTAGTCAAAGAACAGCAGAAACCGATTATTGCGATTACCGGAAGTGCTGGAAAAACAACTTCCAAAGCATTTTTAGCCTCCATTTTATCGGAAAAATGGAATATTTTTGAGTCGAAAGATTATTGGAATACGACAGAGCATACAAAAAAACATGCGGAAGAAATAAATACTACACATCAAGCTGTTGTGCTGGAGTACGGTATGGCCTATCCAGGTATCATTACCAATCACTGTAGCATTATCCAACCGAATATCAGTATTATCACGAATATAGGCTTAGCACACGTTGGTAATTTTGATGGGGATATAAAAGGTGTGGCAAAAGCAAAATCGGAATTAATACATGGGATGGACCAACACGGTTTACTCATTATGAATAAGGACGATGACAACTCTAAGTATTTAGAAACGCAGCAGTTTAAAGGAAAAATCCTAACAGTCGGTATTCATAGCCCAGCAGACTATAGAGCCTATGATATTCAATATAAATATATTGGGATGACCTTTAAAATAAAGCTACAAGGACAGGAAATTGCAATGTATATCCCAATTTTAGGGGAGCATCATGTTTATAATGCGCTCAATGCGATCGCAGTGGCTGATTATTTAGGGTTTAGCCCATCAGACATTAAGGCGGGACTAAATTTCAAAAAACCACCTAGAAGATTAACCCTTTATAATTGTCGCGATGCAATCACAGTTATTGACGATACGGTTCACTCTCATCCTCAAGGTGTACGCGCCGCAATTGACGTTCTAACGAATATTGCCAAGAAGCGTAAAGTTGCTATTATTGGTCAAATGCGGGAATTAGGGGATTTGAGAGAAGAGGAATATCGTAAAGTAGGAGAGTATGTTTATGAGCAAGATATAGATTTATTCATCACTTATGGTTTTAGGACGGAGGAAATGGGAGCTGCCGCGGTGGCCAAAGGGATGGACCCATCGAAAGTTTATCATTTTATCAATAAGGATGAGTTGCATGCACTTCTAGAGAAAATCATAAAACCTCACGATACGATTTTAGTAAAGGGTGCTAGTAAAACAAATATGTTTGATACTGTTAAATTTTTAGATGAATTCTTTAAAGCATAAATGAAAAAGCCCAAGTAATTGACCTTTTGTTAAGGGCAATTATTCGGGCTATTTTTTAATATTTCAGAAAGTCTAAGCTACCTTTAGAATGAATTTTATTTCTTTCGCTGCGTTAATGGCGTTCTTTTTAGCCTCAGCTAATGTTGCACCCTCTGCAATTACATAGGCGTATCGATGACCCATGGATAGAGGAGGAGTCAGTAAAGTTCCTCTTTTCGGCTTGACATATACATCCACAACACCTGGTAATTTACTTGCTCTATTTCTACCAAGAACTTTTTTTAAAATCCCTTTACTTTCAACAATGAGGTATTTTGTAAAGACAAACTTTCTATGCTTTGGCTTGATATTAGGACGTCCACCTAAAAATAGTTTAAGTGTCTCTTCCACTAAATTAAATCCAAAAGCAGCGTGAAGCATAGCATTCATGGCCCCTCCCGAAATTCTTGGATTAATCTCGATGAGCTTCCAGCCATTCTTTGTTAGTCGAAGCTCTAAATGCAAGGCACCATTTTCAATGTTAAATGCTTTTACAATGGATTGGAGAACTTCCTCAAGTCCAGTTTGAATCTCCTTAGGGACTTTAACGAGAACACCATAACCTGTAATGATAAAACGTTTACCTTGGGTAATTTCTTGTTCAATAATACCGACAACTTGTGCTTGTCGCTTATAAACCATCGCTTCTACTAAATATTGCGGACCTTCGATATATTCTTCAATCATAATCGTTTCATTGGGATTTTTGCTTCGTAAGTAGCTGAGGTGTTTATTAAGTTGGTTATTATCGTTAGCTAACAAAACATCTTTAGAACCTGTTGATTTTGGAGATTTTACGATTAGTGGAAATTCCAAATTGTTAGGCACGGACTCTCTTGGCTTAATAAGAAAAAACTTAGGAGAATAGGGTTGATTCTTTAAAAAATTTCTAGTTTTCTCTTTATCCTCCATCATTTCAATGGCTGATGAAGAAGTAACGTTGTTACAAAATTCATCGCATAAAATGGAAGCAACATGGACAAAAGGATCGACAAAACTAACAATAGTTTTAATCTCTAATCCGCTTTTACCCAAATTATAAATTTCTTCTTTCATGTCTTCTATATTTGAAGTATCAATAAGAATCATTTTATGGATATCTGGATAGGCTTTTCTCTGCTGTAATTGCTTTTCATTGTTTGTAAAAAGTACAGTAAAATAGCCCAGTTTTTCTGCTGCCCTTGTTGCTTCTCGACTTGACCCGGATTTGTTTGTACCGATAAATATAATCGTTTTCAGGTATATCACTCCTTCTATTGGCACTAGGATACTTAATCACAATTATATATATGCGAAGAAATAGATTTGCTCTAGTTATGTATCTTGTCTACATCCAAGCAACTTTTAAAGAGTTACATATACTAGAGAGGAAGGGAGGGAGAGTTGATATGAAGCCTCTTACGGTTAAGAATTTAACAATGATTACTGCAGGCAATTTAGTGCAAGGGTCGGAGGAAGTGCTAATTCAGCATGGGGCTTATCGACTAAAGCAAGTAAAAAAACCAAATACTGCTCTGTTTACGGGTATACGTATTGTCGACTGGAAAAGTCTTGAGTCATTTTATCCTTTAGTGTTAGTAACAGATAGAACATACAGTCGAAATGAAGTTCCTAGACAAATAACCATCATTAAAGTAACCGATACAGATGATTCCTATTGGAAATTTGTGCAGTTCTATCGCAGTCAATTTAATATTCCTATTGTAGCCATTACTGGTACTTCTGGTAAAACGACGACAAAGGAAATGATCAAACATTTACTTTCTGCTGAAAAAAATGTTACAGCCACAACACTTAGCAGTAATTCTAGAACCGCTTCATTGCAATATCTACTTAGTATTGAGGATGAAACCCAAGCAGCCGTTTTTGAAACAGCTGTTGGTTCACCGGGAGATGTCAGAACTGCAGGGAAATATTTTAAGCCGACCATCGGAATTATTACTAATATAGGGGCACATCACCTGAATTATTGTAAAACTTTGGAGGGCTATATCCAGGCAAAAGCTGAAATGCTGGACATCATTCAGCCCAATGGCACATTAATCCTTAATGCTGAGGATGTCAATACACAAAAGATAGATTTATCGAGGTTTCAAGGACACATTATTAAAGTAGGAAAGCATATATCCTGTGATTATATTGCGAGTAATATTCGTTACGACAAAAATGGTATGTTGTTTAATCTTTATCACAAAGGGAAGGGTTATGAAATCTTTGTACCAGGATTTGGTGAGCATCAAGTATATAATGCGCTTGCGGCCATTGCAGCTGTTTGTGAAATGGGCATGGCGATTCCACAGGCAGCTAAACAACTACAATCTTTTCGACACTTGAATAAACAACTCCAACTTTTTGAGGGCATTAATCACTGCATGTTATTGGATGATACATGGAGTATTACGACCACTTCTTTGGAGGCCGCATTAAAAGTTTTAACCGCACTTGGAGAAGGCAAGAAAAAGGTTGCCGTTATTGGAACAATCACAGATTTAGGTTCTTGGGGATATATTATTCATGAGCAAGCAGGAGAATTAATTCATCGTATTGGTGTCGATGTACTCGTCACAATAGGGGAACACGCACGCATTATGGCGGATCATGCAATAGACTTAGGGCTTAGTTCGCCTGTTTATACCTTTAAAAATAGTACGCTCGCCTATAAATTATTACAGGAAATAGTAGATAAAAATACAATTGTTCTCATTAAAGGTGATATGTATAGTGAAGAGGTTCATAAATTAGCAGCTGAATTAATAATAAAAAAATCATTTCCTTCTGAATAACTATTCAGAATTACACTCAAAGAAAGGGGGCGGAGATTACTTGCAACATATAAGTGTGAGCGATATAAAAAACTTTTTGCAAGGGGAAGTAGTGAAGGGTTCTGAACGCTGGTCTGTCAAGCATGCCATATATTACAACCGACATGACCTAACACACAGTCACTCACTAATGTTTGTGAATAAAAGTGAAACAATCAACTGGCAAGAAATAGATCGTAAGGGACCATCTCTTGTCATTTCAGATAAACCATCAACAGAGTTGAAAAATGCCTTGAAGAATACGACTGTTATTCGTGTCAAGAGTACTGTTCAGGCATATTGGAAATTCATTGAATATTATAGAGGTCTATTTCAAATACCCGTCGTTGCTTTGACTGGAACATGTGGGAAAACCACAACAAAAGAAATGATCAAACACATAGCTAGTAAGGAATGGAATGTTCAAGCATCTGTAAGTAGTAAAAATGAGCCACGTCAATCCTTGCCCTATTTGACTGGTATCGATCAGCAAACAAAGGCAGCTATATTCGAGCTAGGTTTGGGGAATACAGGAAATATTAAACACCAGTGTATGATCTATCAGCCTACGATTGGTATTATTACGAATATTGGTGTACATCATCTTGATGGATGTAAAAGTCTTGATGGTTATATTAAAGCGAAGGCAGAAATTGTAGAAGGCATCACAAAAGGCGGCACATTAATCATAAATGGTGATGATGAAAACATTAAAAAAATCTCTCTGCATAAATTTAAGGGGAAGATTATTACCTTTGGAATACACGAAAATTCAGATTATCAAGCAAAAAACATCCAATTTACAAAAGACGGAATGAAATTCGTACTACAAGTATTGAATGAAAAGTACAATGTATTTGTTCCTGGATACGGTGAACACCAAGTATACAATGCATTAGCTGCTATCGCTGCCGCAAAGGAAATGGGACTTTCCATTAGTAATGCCATTTCTCGTTTAAGTACGTTTAAAACTATGGAAAGACACTTAGAATTTTCAACTGGTATAAGTGGTAGTACAATCGTAGATGATACATGGACAAATAATCCGACTTCTGTTGAAGCAGCATTAAAGGTTTTAGATTCGCTAGGGAAAGGGAAAAAGGTAATTCTTATTTTAGGTGATATTAAACGACTAGGTAATTTCGAAGAGAAATATCATCGAGAGATTGGCACAATGGTTGCCAAGAGAAATGTTCATACGCTAATTACGATTGGTAAACTAGCAGAAAATATAGCAAATCAAGCGTTAAAGGACGGTACAAAAGCTGAGGTTCATATGTTTAATGATGTCACAAGTGTTTTAGAGGTACTAAAGCCAAAGCTTGATCGAGATACAATTGTGCTTATTAAAGGCCCAATGTCCAGTAAATCCATGATTGAATTTGCGAATCAGTTAAAAAATAAATAATGGAAAAAGAAAGAAGCTTCCTTAAGGAATGCTTCTTTCTTTTTCAATATACAATATAAAATTCTATTGGTCATCTCAAATTTGAAGCACTTGAAATGATTCTAGTAAACTTTCTTAAAAAACACGTTTTGCTGTAATATAATGCTCTTTATAATAGTCTACCATTAGTACTCTTGTAGTAATACCACTAGAGCTTGGAATGATAATACGCTGATCTCCTGCATAGATAGCTACTAGTGAAGGGGTTTTAGAGCCTTTAACACTATTGAAGTACACCAAATCACCCTTTTTTAAATTGGTACGAGAAACCGTTGTACCAACATTCATTTGTTCCTTTAAATTGGTTGTACCAAGTTTAATTCCACTCTTACGATAGATAAAGTCTACAAATCCTGGCGCTGTAAAGCGAAGACTTGCTTCATTATTAGTAGAGCTGATTGTTACTTTATTTTTATAATTAAAGGCGTTTTCAACAATTTTATCGCCTTTCGTTGCAGGATTAGCTGATAGTAATGTAGGTAATACTCTACGAGCAGATACATAATTATCTTTATAATATGGTTTACTGTTTAAATCAGAAATAATGATATTTTGTTTTGAATCAGCCATGTGAATTATTTTATTGTCCCCGATATACATACCAACGTGGTCAGGGTCTGTCCCAGTTTTTTTGCTCTTAAAGAATAGTAAATCGCCTTTTTGTAATTGATTTCTTGCCACGTATGTCCCTTGCTGTATCATATAATCTTCATTATAAGTCCCAAGATCCACACCATTTTTCTCGAAAATGTACATTATAAAAGAGGCACAAGAAAATTTATATGGATATGTAGGCTTATATTCTGAATTACTGTATGTCGCCTTACCAATTAAGCTTTTTCCAGTTTGAATTAGTTGATCAGCTTTCGCAGAAACAGCCTGTGCGTTATTTTGAGCGTTTGTTGTTGCTGCCTCCACTGTGATTGGTTGAACAGTTGGTTGTACCATTCCTACCGTACTAAAACCTATCGTTAATGCTAATGTTGTTGTTAAAAATCGTTTATTCATAGTGTTATATTTCCTCCTGAAGCTATTGTTAGGATTAATCCTGATTTGGCTCGCCATTGGAATTAATCGTAGCATGAAAAACTAGGGCTTCTTCGAGGTAAATGTTACCATGCTCTTACTCGAATAGACTTTAATGCTTGGTATGACAGGCTTCGTCGCCTCACTTTACATTTTTATTACAAATGTTTCAGTGGGATGTATTCATTGTAGATTTGCTGTTTAAAATGAAAAATTCTTGAGTGATTATCGCTATTTTCTACATAATGCACGTAATTTGTCCTTTAGATAGGAATATTGGATAGAGCATCGAAATTTCGCTATATTATCTGCCGACATATCAAAAAAAGGATAGTTTCTGATAAAAAAGCATAATTTAATAAATAGAATACTAATTAAAGCGCATTTATTGTGAACTTTTCTGATAATAATCAACAATTAAATATATAATTCGAGTCATGAGAGGCTAAGAGTAGATATGTTATAGTAAGGATAAATTTACAGTAATATTATCTTACAATACAGGGAAATCCAGGGGATTAATCAGGTTTAAAGAAAGGGGAAATTGCTATGTTGCAGAAGCTTAGGTTCAAAACAATTCGAGCAAAAATTTTAAGTGCATTTTTTATAGTCGTATTTTTCATTGCAAGTTTTAATACCTATAGTTACTTCTCTAATCAGCGAGTTGTTTCAGCTGGAGAAGAAATAATTCATAAAGAGCTACAGTTACTAACAGCAATTGAAAAACTTGCTTCCTCTATTAGTGTGAGAACAGCTGCAGCTAAAAGCTATGTATTAACTGGTAATCAAAAGTATAAAAAGGAATTCGAGGATTATATTAAAGTCGCTGAAAAAAACAATGCTATTTTAGAAGAATTATTATCCGATGAAAATTTAAATAAGACAGTTGAAAAGGCAAGAGATTGGCGAAATTACGTACAGACGAAAGTCTTTGATGAGTATGATAAGGGCAACACAGAGCTAGCCATTCAAAACCTTAATTCCATTGATACGCTAGCTGTTGAAATTCGAACGGGTTATGAAGATACCGCCAAAGACAGAGAGGAATCTATTAATCAGCTTGGAAATGACATGATTGACGAGTCCAAAGTATCGATGCGTCTCGGATTATCCATTGGCATTTTGACTACTTTAATCGCTATTGTAACCGCTTATATAACAGCGCATATGATTGCAAGTCCACTAAAAGCAGTTATTGGTAAAATATCAAAAATGGCAGAGGGCGACATAAGCCAGCCGCCACTACCAGAAAGAATGCGGGATGAAATAGGATTACTTGTGCAATCGGCGAACGTGATGAATAGTAAACTTCATGCAGTCATAGGATCGATTCAAGAGGTTTCCCAAAATGTTGCGGCCAGTAGTGAAGAGCTTGCCCAATCGTCGTTAGAAGTAAAAACAGGTGCTGAACAGGTCGCTTTGACGATGCAAGAATTGGCAGGAGGTTCAGAATCTCAAGCCCATAATGCAAGTGACCTAGCTCAGATAATGGATTCATTTATCGTTAACGTACAGCAGGCAACTACTCAAGGGGTAGATTTAGAAGGCCATTCGAGGGACGTATTACAGCTAACAGTAAGTGGTCAGCAACTAATGAATGCCTCCACACAACAAATGCTGGCGATTGATCAAATCGTGCAAGAATCTGTCGCAAAAGTGGAAGGCTTAAATAAGCAATCACAAGAGATTTCAAAGTTAGTATCAGTCATTGATGATATTGCCAATCAAACCAACCTATTAGCGTTGAATGCAGCTATAGAAGCGGCTAGAGCAGGGGAACAAGGAAAAGGCTTTGCGGTTGTGGCAGATGAAGTGAAAAAGCTTGCAGAACAAGTATCCTTTTCCGTAACAGACATTTCATCGATCGTATCACGCATACAAAGTGAAACAGTCGGTGTAACGACATCACTACAAAAAGGCTACGCAGAAGTGAAAAATGGTACAGAGCAAATTACAGAAACACGTACAACCTTTGACAATATAGCCTCTGCAGTGGATCATATGTTTAGTAACATACAAGGGATTACTGAAAATTTACAAGGTATTTCCAAAACGACAGCGCAGATCAATCACTCTATTGATGATATCGCTGCTGTTTCTGAAGAGTCTGCAGCAGGTGTCGAGCAAACAACTGCAACAGTAGAACAAACAGTAGGAACAATGGACGAAATCGCAAGAAATACCGAGCAATTAGCAATCATGGCCGAAAATTTAAACAATCAAGTTCTACAATTTAAATTATAGAATGAACGCAGCCGTTTGAAAAAATGGCTGCTTTCTTTATGGTAAGTTTCGTTGAAGTGACGGATAGAATGTCTGGAGTGACGGATAGAAAGGCCGAAATGACAGATAGAGCAGCGACAGTGAAGGTAGAGCGATGAAACGACGGAAAGTAAGTGATCATCGCCGGATAGAAGTCTCGGAGCGAAGGAAGGAACAGCGAGATCGACAGATAAAAATGTCGAGAAGCCGGATAGAAATAGCGTCGACGGAAAGCAAGAGATCGCCGCCGGATAGAAGTCTCGGAGCGATGGAAAGAACAGAGGTATCGCCGGATAAAAATGTCGAAGAGCCTGATAGAAATAGCGTCGACGGAAAGCAAAAGATGCCGCCGGATAGAAGTCTCTGAGCGACGGGAAGAACAGAGGTATCGCCGGATAAAAATGTCGAGGAGCTGGATAGAAATAGCGGAGACGGAAGGCAAGAGATCATCGCCGGATAGAAGTCTCTGAGCGACGGAAGGAACAGAGGTATCGCCGGATAAAAATGTCGAGGAGCCGGATAGAAATAGCGGAGACGGAAGGCAAGAGATCATCGCCGGATAGGAGTCTCTGAGCGACGGAAGGAACAGAGGTATCGCCGGATAGGAGTCTTTAAATGCCGGATACGCTGGCTAAGGTGACGGATAGATCAGCAGGAACTTTCATTTATTAGCGAAAAATCAGTTGAATAGAAATGACTTCTATTCAACTGTATCTTCGACCAGAACATATGTGGGACCATTTAAATTTCCTGAATCATCTCAACTCGATTACCGAAGGGATCTCTAAATTCAAAGCGTTCAAAATGAGGAATAGGAACTGAATCGAAAATCTCTATATGATGTTCGGCAAATACTTTTTTCCAGCTCTCTATATTTTTAACTTGATAAGCAATATGCGCCTTTGTTGTTAACCTATCAAAACCATCCTCTGTTCCTACATGTACCTCTTTATTGCCAACTTGTAACCAAAAGCCGCCTCGTCCTTTTAGCGAGTCAGGCTTTTCAATTTCCTTAAGCCCTAAAACTTGGCAGTAAAAATGTTTCCCTTTTTCTTCCTCATCTTTTGGAATTGTTATTTGAACGTGATGCAGACCTATAACCATTTTTTATCCTCCTTTAATTCATCATCGATACTTACTTCTAGGATAATAATGCGAAATCCTTTAATTTGAAGAATGAATAGTACTTTTCCCCACGAATGAAGCCTTTGTAAAACCAGTAAGTAGTATTAGAGAATAGGCCCATAAAACCCATGAGGCGAAATAACGATCTAAATCATTCGATAAACTCGGAAAAACATTATCGAAAACTAATAATACGACTGCATCGATGAGCATTCCAGGAAAGACGATACAGATAGCAGCCAGTAATCGCGCTGTACCCTTTATCTTTTTCAAAGAATAAATAGGTATTGTCGCTATCCAAACGAGTGGAATAGCTAAAATGTAAGTAGCGATCATGAGGAAAGGTTCTTCAAAAGTAAAAAAGTAATGCCCTACTAATCGAAATATAGCACTTGCTAAAAGCCAAATTCCAAAACCCCAGCATAAAAAGAATGGCATTGTGGTTCCTCCTCAGTTATTTTCCTAGACGATGTAAAGTCTGAAGGATCGTTTCTAATTGCTGATAGAATGCATCTACATCGAAATCGTTCCGAATCATCACTTGTATAGCTATGCCATCGATAAGGGCGTTGAAGAAAATGCTCCAAGTTTCCATTGACACGCCATCGATTGGTGATGTAACCCATAATTTCTTTAAAACGTTACATAAATGTTCATTTTCAGCCTCTAAAATTTGTCCAATTTGCTGCTTTATTGTCGGGTTGGTAAAGCCAAAGACGAATAAAGTGAAAAATAATTTATGATAAAAAGCATCATTTTCATATCGACTTTTTGCAGAGAGAAGTGCAGATTGAATCATTTGATGATCGGTCGTCAGAATTTCCTCCCAAGAATTTTTACAAATGTCTTGGACAATTTCGAGAATTATTTGCTCTTTTGATTTGAAATGATAATAAATAGTTCCTTGTGTTACACCAGCTTGCTCAGCAACAGCTTTTAAGGTGAATTTTTCAATTCCTTTTTCTACTAAACTTTGCTTGGCAGCAGTTAATAAATCTGACTTTTCGATACCAGTAGGTTTTGCCATTTGTTTTACATCTCCTTTGATATTAGTTAGTTGGATAACTAACTATAAAATAACATAATATCCCACTATTTACAAGTTTGTTTTAGCTTTAAGACCAAGATATGGCATTTCTTCGCCTTCTTGGTCTTAATTATAAAGAGAGAAGTATGAAAAATGCTGGATCATATTATTTTCCAACAACTATTCATAGTCTAATTTTCGTTACTATTTTTAACTAGTTGAAGGAAAGTCTTGTTTACTTTTGAATGTCTTTAACGAGTAACATATTGCTGTTCTGTATATATCCAAGAGTACCGCGGGTAAAGATCAGAATTAGAAGAGCTAGAAATGCAACCCCTATTAAGAAAGGCAAATCTGTTTTAGTCAAAAGGGGTCTTGATAGATATGGCTGAATTGTACTAAAGGTATTTAAACTGGTGTGTAGCAAGATAACAATAAATAGGTTTTCTTGAGTACGATTGAAAACCCAAGTAAAGATGATTGAAATAGCTATACACGACAAGATAAAGATCGGTAAATTGATATAAAAAATAGATAACTCAGTTCCGGGTCCTCCCTTTTGTGCAACTGTTAAGAAATGAGGTAAATGCCACAAGGCCCATAGAACTCCAATGAATAAAGATGCCTTTAATGCCCCATATCTTAATTGCATTCGTGGTAAGGCAAAGCCACGCCAACCTATTTCTTCAGACAATGGTCCACCAAAAAAGAAAATAAGAATAAATAGTATTGGATAACTAACAAAGTATGAAGATGTCAGGTTGTGGAAGCTCGGTATTGTTCCACCGTTTAAAATAATTATTCCTAGAAACATCACAGCAGGAATACCAATGAAAATGAATAAATACCATCTAAATTTAACCTTAACTTGTATTAATTTTTTCAGTACATTTTTCCAGGATTCTTTACCTCCAATAGTGCGATGCATGATATAAGAAGCTAATAAAGGACCTACAAACGAATTAAGTGTGAAAAAAATACTAAAAGCACTAGTGTTGGGCAAAATGTTCCATTGCGATAAGATAAATGGAATTAATGTAATCCATGAGAACACATATGACATGACGAAGAAAGAGAGCAATGGTCGAGAATTTAATATTTTCTTTAAGTTCATTTTCTATTCTCCTTTTAAAAAAGTTTTTCATACCCAAGCCTTGAGCAAAGGGTCACTGACTTTTTTTAAATTACTATATGATTTAGATGTATTTTGAATCAAACAAATCTGAAAATAAATCTACTTTTCAGAAAAATATATGTTATAGTAAAACATAATTAAATATTGTGTAAGAGTTGGTGCCAAATGAAAGTTTGGTTTAAAAGGGAAGTCGGTGCAAATCCGACGCTGTCCCGCAACTGTAAATCGGAGCAAATCACAATTGCCACTGGGAAACTGGGAAGGCTGTGAGGCGTGTTGATGAGAAGCCAGGAGACCTGCCAATATCTAGTACACACCAAATACCTACGTGGAAATAGGTGGTGAGATGTGACCGTATCGGCCCTGTGCGACAATGAATAATACGATATTTTGAAATGATTTCGTATTGTTTCTTGATAGCTAATTTTGATATGCAATGACAGCCATTTTCCAAAAAAGGAGAGTGGCTTTTTTTATTTTTAATGATAGGAGAGATTAATATGGCGTATACAAGTACTACAGTTGGTTATCCGTATATCGGAGAGGATCGCGAATGGAAAAAGGCTTTAGAGGCTTTTTGGAAAAATGAGCTTTCAGAGGATGAATTTTTACAGCATTTAAAGGATATTCGCCTAGCTCGAATAAACAAGCAGCTTCGCCTCGGCATAGACATGATAACTGTTGGAGATTTCACACTTTATGACAGAGTGTTGGATACGGCAATGATGTTTGGCTTAGTTCCAAAGCGCATTGGCAGGGTGGCAAAGTTGATTTACAAACATACTATGGGGTAGCTCGCGGTAGTAAAGAAGCCGTGGCTAGTGAAATGACGAAATGGTTTAATACAAACTATCATTATATTGTGCAAGAATATGAGGGACAATCTTTACAATTGACATCAGCAACTAGCCTTACAATTACCGTTGTTCCCAACGACAACAATTGGGAGTTTTCCGCAATCAGACGAAGTCAAACGTATACGAAGTGCATGGCGAAAGAAACAACTTTCTAATGAGGATTATGCAGCGTTTGTCGAGCAAGAGACAAAGCGTTGGATTACTATTCAAGAGGAACTAGATATCGACGTTTTTGTACACGGTGAATTTGAGCGCACAGATATGGTTGAGTATTATTTCGGGGAAAAACTTACAGGTTTTGCATTTACGGAGAAAGCATGGGTTGTATCATATGGATCTCGCTGTTTGAAGCCACCGATTATTTACGGTGACGTTGCATGGGAAGCACCAATGACAGTCAAAGAAACAGCCTATGCCCAAAGCCAAACGAATCGCTATGTAAAGGGGATGCTCACAGGTCCTGTGACAATTTTAAATTGGTCCTTTGTACGAGATGATATTTCACGGAAGGATGTATCATATCAGATTGCTTTGGCACTTCGAAAAGAGATGGAAGCACTAGAAGCTGCGGGTATTTCAATTATTCAGGTTGATGAACCAGCATTACGAGAGGGCTTGCCACTTCGTAAAGAAAATTGGGGAGCTTACTTAGAGTGGACAGTGAATGCTTTTAAACTTGCTACATCTAATGTGAAGGATGAAACACAAATTCATACACATATGTGCTATTGTGAGTTTAATGATTTTATCGAGCCAATTAGTGCATTGGATGCTGATGTTATTTCAATCGAAACGTCACGGAGCCATGGCGAGCTGATTTCTTCTCTGCAAGTCAATCCATATGAAAAAGGGATTGGGCTAGGCGTTTATGACATTCATAGTCCACGTGTACCGAGTGAAGAAGAGATGCTGAGTATTATGCAGGATAGCTTACAGGTTTTATCAAAAAATCAATTTTGGGTGAATCCTGACTGTGGTTTAAAAACAAGGAAGGAATCAGAAACAGTTGCAGCACTGGCGCATATGGTAGCTGCAGCAAAAACTCTCCGACAACAAGTCCAACAATTGATACTTTAAGAAGAAACTTGACTTCTTTTTAGAGGTCAGGTTTTACTTTTTATTCGGCAGAAATTTTTATAGTAAAAGTGAAGTGGCAACTACAGAAGAAATTTAAGCGAAGGTAGCAGGGTTGAAAGAGACGATAACGTGGTCGAAGCGATGGATAGACTAGTCAAACAGACGCTTAGATGGTAGAAATACTCAATTATACCAGATACTATGGTATAATAATAAAAACGGAATAATAAGATAGAGGTACAAATCAGAAATTTGATTTGTTTAAAAGGGAAGATCGGTGCAAATCCGACGCTGTCCCGCAACTGTAAATGGGAGCACGTTTCAAAAGACCACTGTTATGAATTGTAATGGGAAGGTGAAAGGTGTGATGAACATAAGCCAGGAGACCTGCCTGTATCTAGTACAACCAAAAAACCTACGAGGATAGGGGGTGTTGAGTGTGACTAGAGAAATTCTCCTGCATGCTCATAGTACGATGATTGCTAAAAAGGTAGCTTCTATTTCTAATAGACAGCTTTATTCGCCATGGCAATCACCGTATTATGTCGTGTATTTGTCATAGTAGACATCTTTCTGAAGAAGGAAAGATGTTTTTTTATGCTAAAATTGAAGGAGTGTTACACATGAATCCACAAGTAATCGAGTATTATGAAAGTCTGTTGAAATTTGAAATTATGCAAAAGCAGTTTGATAATGCTTCTAAATCATTAAAAGAGTTAGTAGAACAGTATGTTGGTCAGGATGCTGTCCATGAGTATGATATTTTAACAGCTTATACAAATGTAATGAAAGAACTAATTGGGTAAAATGGATAGGCTACTGGAATGTTCATCATTTTGAAGGGGCATTGAATAGCCTTTTATATGAATCGTTAATTTAATATTGTCATTAAGAAAAAAGTGTCTTTCAAAAGGCACTTTTTTTCTTTTTATTTACTAGGACTTCATACATATTTCACTTTTTATCTATATAATAATTTTGCGCTTATTATTATAGATTGGAGAATTAAAATGAAAAATACGCTTTATCAGAGCTTTTGGCGAATGCACTTTTATGCAGCATTATTTATTACACCACTTCTTATTTCTCTAACCTTAAGTGGTATCGGTTTTTTATTTTATACCAATGTTGAAAATCAGTTATATGATAAATACTTTTTTGGTGAAAGTGGAAAAACCGAGGTACTATCTATTGATGATGCTGTTAAACTTGCAGAAGAATCATATGCAGGCTATAAAACCAATAAAATTATAGAGTTAGAAGAGCCTTACAATACTCGTTTATCAATGAAGAATGCAGATGGCAACGAAAAATATGTGTTTTTAGATCATCATAACCAAATTATCGGTGGTCAAGATGCTGGTTACACATTTGCAAATATTATGAGAAATGCCCATAGTTCCTTATTTATTGGGGGAACGGTCGTCAATTATTTAGTTGAATTAGCTGCGTGCTGGGCTGTCTTTTTATTGCTATCAGGCGTATACATGACAATTAAAGCAAGGCTATTAAAGAACACAAAGCAAACAAACAAACGTCAAAACAGTAGGAAATTTCATGCACTCGTAGGGACTATTATTACTATTCCCATGCTCGTTATCATTTTTACAGGCTTACCATGGTCTGCATTGATGGGGAAATTTATTTACCAAGCATCACAAGATCATCCGTCTTTCGGCACTCCATTGTTACAGCAACAGCCTCCTACATCTGACGTCAGTGAGATTCCGTGGGCTACTCGTCAAGAAGATGGGCCAAAGTCAGATTCAGGACATGCTCATCATGGTATGGGAGCAGATATGGGCTATATGGCTAATCCTAACCAATTAAGTGTGGAGAAGCTGCAAAATGAAATAGATGCCATGAATATATCAAAGCCATACGCTATTATTTATCCGACAAGTGAGGACGGTGTATATACTGTTGCCAAGTCTAGTAACACAGGGGTAACAGGCCTTGATGTTAGTCCGTATGATGAAACGACAATGTATTTTGATCAGTATAGTGGGAAATTTATAGACAAAGTTGGCTATGAGGACTATGGAATTCTTGCTAAATGGTTCACTTGGGGAATTCCATTGCATGAAGGTCATTTGTTTGGCTGGCCAAATAAATTAATAAATTTACTTGTATGTCTAGCATTTTTAGTAGTTATTGCTTGGGGAGTTAGAACATGGTTGCTACGAAAGAAGAAAGGTCTTCTTTCTGCACCACCTAAAATTTCTCAAAAGGTATCCATTCCTTTTGTCATTTTCATGATAATTTTAGGTATACTGATGCCACTTTTCGGACTTTCTTTAATTGCTGTCCTACTCGTTGAAATAATCATAAATTTGGCGACTAAAAATAAATTAGCGAAAAAAGAAGTTAATTAATTTTAAAGCGATACTGTGCCCTCATCCAATGGGGAAGCAGTATCGCTTTTCATCTTGGAGTAGGTTAAGAGGGAGGTAGTAGGTGCTTAAAGTCAGCCTTTCTTACCTGCTACTTAAAAATATTACCTATTTAAATATTGCAAAAACTAATTAAATTAGTTAAAATGATAATATGATTAGTTTAACGGAAGGGATTTGATATCGAATGAAAATTACAAAGATTGGTACAGTATTACAATTGTCATTTATGCCAAGAATATTTCCTGTTAATTGTTACTTTGTAGAAGAGGATAGCGAGCTTACACTGATCGATGCAGGATTACCATATAGTGCAAAAAGTATAATGAATGCAGCTAAAAATATAGGAAAACCGATTACAAGAATCATCATTACGCACGCACATAATGATCATATAGGAGCGCTAGACACGTTAAAAGAATTATTGCCAGAGAGTCAGGTGTGCATTTCTTCAAGAGATGCCCTATTATTGGAAGGAAAT
Source organism: Lysinibacillus sp. NPDC097231 (assembly GCF_044761885.1). NCBI lineage: Bacteria > Bacillati > Bacillota > Bacilli > Caryophanales > Bacillaceae > Lysinibacillus > Lysinibacillus sp. NPDC097231. Next base: position 39,751 of record NZ_JBIWDH010000040.1, read on the forward strand.
AGTACTCTGCTACCAAATGAAAAAAACACACCAATTCGTGGAGGTCTTCCAAAAAATATTAAAACCAAACCGGACTTATTGCTTGAAGAAGGTGATCGTGTTGGCTCATTAGAAGTGATTGCAACCCCAGGTCATACACCCGGTTCCATCTCTCTTTTCGACACACGTAATAGAAGTTTAATTGCTGGGGATGCCTTCACAACTAGAGGAAAGCTAGTAGTATCAGGAATGATGTATCCGTTGTTCCCGTTTCCTGCTCTAGCTACATGGGATAAAAGCACAGCTCTTAATAGCGCAAAAAAATTAAGAGATTTGAATCCAAGCTTACTTGCTGTGGGTCATGGAAAGATGTTGCAGCAACCCCAGGAGCTTTTGGATCTAGCAATAGCGGAAGCAGAAAAAATTTTTTACAATTAAAATAGAAAGGGAGCATAAAATGGCCCGTCGTATGAAGTTAGATTTATCGATTATTTTACAAAGTGCAACAGAGTTAGTTGATGAACATGGATTGGATCAACTTTCAATTGGATTATTAGCCGAAAAATTGGAGGTCCGGCCACCTTCCTTGTATAACCATCTTGATGGGTTAAATGAATTGAAGCAGAGGTTAGCCATTCAAGGAGTAAAAAAACTAAATGAATATATGCTTCAAGCTGCAGTGGGACGTTCAGGTGATGATGCCGTTCGTGCAATTAGTAAAGCATATATTCAATTTGTTAGGGAACATCCAGGGTTGTATGATGCTAGCACTCGCTATCCAGATGCTAACAATCAGGAACTACAGCAAGCTCAAGAATCTGTTGTGCAACTTGTTGTTCAAGTGCTAGATGCCTATAATTTGCAAGAAGAACTTGCAATTCATATGGTCAGAGGATTACGAAGTATTCTACATGGATTCACTTCTATTGAACAGATGGGTGGATTCGGGATGCCTCTTGACATCAACAAAAGCTTTTCAATCTTAATCAATACCTTTATTGAGGGCATTCATGCAGTTACGATTAATGAAAATCAATACAAGTAAATAAATGATAGATAAAAAGCTAGTATTGTTCAATGCCACAAAAACAAAGGAATAGATGTTGAAGTAGTAGATTTGTCTATAAATGAGTCTGCTGCTTTTTTTCATTTAGAAAGTAATTGTGAATCCGTAAACTATTTCGTACATGAATAAATTCTATAGTCTAAAACACCATCATAGTCTAAAATCATTTTAAAATGCTTATCCATTACCTCGTAAAGCTCAGGTTCTATATCCTTCGAGTGATGGAATTCAGGTAGGGAAGAGATTGATTTGTTTTTTTGTATACGAATATTTTTAAAGCCGGCCTGTTGAAACAAATCGACCCAATCTTTTTTCATTGAGAAGGTATCAAATCCATAAAACTGTTTGATTTCCTCTTCAATCTTTGTCTCAAGTCGTTTATTAACGGTAAATTCAATGGCAATAAAGCGACCGCCACTTTTTAATAAACGAAAGATTTCTTTCAGGGCACTAGGTTTATTGACAAAAGAAAGAACAGATTCAGAAATAATGAAATCAAATGTATTATCCGGTAATGGTGTTTGTTCTATTGAACACTGAATGATTCTTACGGGTAAGCGGTTTTTTTTCATTCTCCTTATAGCTTTCCCAATCATTATTGAATTGGTATCGATACCAGTTACTTTTGCTCCATATTTGGAGGCCAGATAGGCAGAGGTTTGGCCTGTACCACATCCTACATCTAAAATTTGGGAAGTTTTGCTGATGTTCTCTTTATTGAATATTTCCTTTGTAAGATTAATACCTCCAGGATGAGCCCCTCCAATACCGAATTTGGATAAAAAATCCAGATATTTGGAATTTTGAATCAGAACCACCTTCTTTTTTCGTCTTAATCGTATAATATGAAATTAAAACTAGTATGGTTCCTATTAGAGAGATAAAGCTGTCATGAAACCACCTTTATCCCTCGTTAACGGGTAGTAATGTATCTGTACTGAAAGCGAGGGATAGGTATAAGTTTCTCACTTTTAGATGTAAGTGAAGCAAAAACTGCCCGTAAAAGCCCGATTGGTGAAGACTAACAATCAGTGGGGATAGAGAACCCCACTGATTGAAGATTCACTTTATCCCTCATTAACGGGCAGTATTCTATCTGTACTAAAAGCGAAGCGATAGGTGCAAGCTTCTCCCTTTTAGATGAAAGTGAAGCGAAAAAACTGCCCGAAAAAGCCCGATTGGTGAAGCCTAACAATCAGTGGGAATAGAGAATCCACTGATTGAAGATTCACTTTACAGAAAAGGGCAGCGAAAATCACTAGATTTTAATATTTTTTACAAGATAAATTTGTATAATATTTTTTAGCAACATCTCCGAATGTCTAAGCCATAAAAAAATACGGACATATACTATTTTAAAGTTTTCTAATAGGGGGTGAATTGATGTTTTTTCCGCCGAATCCTGGAAGGGGACCATTTCCGCCAAGATACAGACAAGGTTTTGGTCCTCCTAATCTAGGTAGACAACAGCAACCTTTCCATTACCCTAATCAACAACCACAAGCCTCTAGATTTGGAAGATTACCACAACATATAAATACAATTATGGGCCATGCGGGAACAATAACAAATGGCGTTGGTATGTTAAGACAAATGGGATCACTTTTAAGATTCTTTAGATAGTGTTTAATAGTGTTCATAGGAAAAGCCATGAAACGTTGAATTAATAGCGTTTCATGGCGCTTTTTGTACTCCCTAACTTTGATTTGGGAACGTTATTTTTTGTTTTTGTACAGATTAATCATTAAATTAGTTTCGAAAAAATAACCATCGTTAATGGAATTGCTGTAATCATAATGCAAAATAAAACTAATAAAACTTGCGTAGCGCTTAAAGTAATAGGTCCGAGTAATCCAGTTAGTAGAAACAGGGTCTGTATATTTTTATGCTTGGAAAAGTTGCTTTTCAATGAGCGAACGATTTTTCTCTTTAAATATTTCATTATGTGACGAAACAACCCCGTGGCGATAAGCAGACGGTTCTAAATACGTTTTAATGGAGTTTACGGCATTGGCTGCATCCTGGAAGGTACCTAGGAGAAGATGAATTTTTCCCTCAAACGCTAAAATATCTCCTGCTGCAAATATCCCGGGCTGTGCTGTTTCACCTGTTGCTTTCCCTTCAAAATAATAATCATCTTTTTTGGGTAGGGCGATGGCTTGATCTAATACAAGTGATGCTTCGCGGTTATAGCCATGGCTAACAATAACCTCATCGATTTGACGTGTGTAGCTTTGCTTTGTCTTCGAATTTTTACACGTAACGAGTTGAATAGCTGTTTTGTCGACATTGGCCGTCAATTTTGTAATCGTTGTATTACATTCAATCTGTACTCCTGCATCTAATGCCTCTTGAATTGTTGCTTCGTGAGCAGAAAGCTTATCTTTACGATAAACAACCGTTACGTTTTTAGCGATTGGAATAAGTTCAACTGCCCAATCAATGGCCGCATTGCCACCACCAGAAATAATGATATCCTTATCCACAAAGCGTTGATAGGATTGCACGGTATAGTGTAAATTTGTCATTTCATATTTTTCTGCACCTTCTAGTGACAGCTTTTGAGGATTAATAATACCACCGCCAACTGCTAAAAGAACTGTTTTTGAGTAATGTTTATCGCCTTGTGCAGTATGGAGAACAAAAATATCTTCTTGGCGTTCTATAAAATCAATTTTTGTGCCTGTTAAAATGGTTGGATCAAACGTTTTTGCCTGCGCAATTAATTGTTTTACAAATTGCTCACCTAACACAGGAGGGTGACCACCAATATCCCAAATTAACTTTTCAGGGTACAGTAAAACTTTACCACCAAGCTGTTGTTGACTTTCAATTAACTTCGTTTTCAAACCTCGTAAACCACTATAAAAGGCACTATATAAGCCTGCAGGGCCACCGCCAATAATTGTCACATCGTATATATGTTGCATTTAAACCGCCACATCCTTCAAAAATAATAAAAAAGTATTTGACAAAAACTTATTGGAAAACTAGACTAACTTTAGTGATAATGATTATCATTATCGTCTACTAAACATCATATCATGGAAAGTAGAAAAGGGAAAGAGAGGTTACGTTTTGCGTTTACAAGTTGAATCGATTCGTATTGGCTATGAGAACAAAACGATTGTGCAAGATTTATCGCTGCAAATTCCAGACGGCAAAATAACGACGATTATTGGTTCTAATGGCTGTGGTAAATCTACACTTTTAAAGGCTATTACAAGAATTTTGAAGCATGAAAGTGGACAGGTCATTTTAGACGGTCAAAATATTTCCAAGATGAACACGAAGGAATTAGCAAAAGAGCTGGCTATATTGCCACAAAGCCCCGAAAGTGCACATGGTTTAACTGTGGAAGAACTTGTGTCCTACGGTCGTTTTCCATATCAAAAAGGCTTCGGCAATTTATCGCAAAAGGATAAAGAAGTCATTGACTGGGCTTTAAGGGTTACAAAAACAGAAGACTTCCGCCTGCAATCGGTCGATGCCTTATCAGGTGGGCAACGTCAGCGCGTGTGGATTGCGATGGCATTAGCACAAGAAACCGATATTATTTTTTTAGATGAGCCAACAACGTACTTAGATATGGCACATCAATTAGAGGTTTTAGAATTGCTATATAAGCTAAATGAAGAAGAAGGACGCACAATTGTCATGGTGCTTCATGATTTGAATCAAGCAGCACGTTTTTCAGATTATATTGTGGCACTGTCAAAAGGAGAGCTTGTGAAATTTGGAACAGCTGAGGAAGTAATTGTTCCGGAAGTATTAGAAAAAGTGTTTCATATTGATGCGGTCATTGGCAAAGATCCACGAACAAACAAGCCAATGTGCATTACATATAACTTATTAGAATTTGTATAAAAGGGGATATAGCAATGAAAAAGTGGTTATTACCAATGTTTATGATGGTCGTACTAGTGCTAGCAGCGTGCGGCAATAAAGAAGATAATTCAAAGAAAGATGAGGGTTCTATAGAGGCATCATCAGCAGAAACGATTACCTATCAATCAGAAACGGGTCCTATTGAAGTACCAACTCACCCAAAACGCGTAGTGGTGTTATCTTCATTTGTTGGGGATTTACTACAGCTTGGCGTTAATGTTGTGGGTGTTGATGCATGGGCTGCAGATAATCCAAACTTCCAAGAGGACATTAAAAATGCAATGGTTGTTGAGAATACGGATATCGAAAAAATTATCGAGCTTGAGCCAGATTTAATTATTGGTTTAAATGGTATTGAAAATGCGGATAAATTAGCAGAAATTGCACCAACTGTGTTATTCACTTATGGTAAAGTGGATTATTTACAGCAATTTATCGAGATCGGTAAAGTTGTCAACAAAGAAAAAGAAGCAACTGAATGGGTAGAAGATTTTAAAGCGCGTGCTGCAGAAGTAGGTACGAAAATTAAAGAAAAAATCGGTGAAGATGCAACCGTTACTGTTGCAGAAATGTTCAATAAGCAATTGTATGTTTATGGTGATAACTGGGGTCGTGGGACAGAAATTTTATATCAAGAAATGGGCTTGAAAATGCCTGAAAAAGTAAAGGAAGATGCTTTAAAACCAGGTTATTTTGCAATTTCTCAAGAGGTATTAGGGGAATACGCAGGTGACTATGTGATTTTCAGTATGTTTAAAGATCAGGGTAGTTCTGTTACAAATGCCGCATGGTTTAAGGATTTAGAAGCGGTGAAAAATGGTCATTTATTCGAAGTGAATGCCAACGCATTTTACTTTAATGATCCAAAAACATTAGAATATCAACTAAATTTCTTTAAAGAGAAGTTTTTACAATAATTTTAGTAGAGAGTAGCGAAGGCAAATGACAAAGTTTCGACATTTCCCATTCGGGCTTAAGGTGTTGCTTGCACTGATATTATTAGCGGTGACCGTTACGATCTCGCTTTGTGTCGGCGCGGCAAATACGAGCATTCAAGATGTCTATCAAGCGATTGTAGGACAAAGTGGTGGCAAGCATTATGCTATATTACGTGAAATTCGATTTCCTCGAATTATTGCTGCTATTTTTGTGGGCAGTGCACTCGCAGTCGCTGGGGCTATTATGCAAGGGGTTACAAGAAATCCATTAGCAGATCCAGGGCTTCTTGGTCTAACAGCAGGTGCAAATGCGGCACTTGCATTAACGATGGCATTTATCCCTAACACCTCTTTTTATATGCTTATCTTTGCATGTTTCGTAGGTGCAGGAATAGGGATGGTAATTGTCTATGGTATTGGTGCTTCTACAAAAAATGGCTTTTCACCATTAAAGCTTGTCTTAGCTGGTGCGGCGGTATCTGCGCTATTACAAGCAATAGCGGATGCTACGGGAATATTATTTCAAATTTCCAAAGATGTTTCGATGTGGACAAGTGGTGGTTTAATCGGCACAACATGGCAAGCTTTAGTGATTGTTCCTTTTATCGTAATAGGACTAGTGGTTGCGTTTGCGTTTAGTCGTCAGTTAACCATATTAAGTCTAAATGAAGAGGTAGCTGTTGGATTAGGGCAAAATACAACTGTCATCAAAGGAATGATGATGCTCGTAGTTGTAGTATTAGCAGGTTCCGCAGTAGCACTTGTAGGTAATCTAGCATTTGTTGGTTTAATGGTGCCGCATATTGTCCGTGCCATTGTTGGCACAGACTATCGATTTGTTTTACCGATGAGTGCCATTGTCGGTGGATGGTTAATGGTAACAGCGGATTTTGCAGGTCGAATGATTAATGCCCCATATGAAACACCGGTAGTTGCCATTATTTCAATTATCGGCCTTCCATTCTTCTTACTTCTTGTGCGGAAGGGAGGTCGTCAGTTTGTTTAATGTTGTGCGGAGAAAACAACATAGATGGTTAATAGCTTGGATAGTATTCACGATCGTAATTTTTATCATGGGTATTTCAATGGGGGCTGCCTCGGTTTCAATTGACCGGATAATACCGATTTTACTGGGAGACGGTAGTTTTAAAGAATCCTTCGTTTTGTTTTCTGTTCGTTTGCCAAGAATGTTTGTATTGGCAGCTACGGGGATGGCGTTAGCATTGGCTGGAGCCGTTTTGCAGGGAGTGACACGGAATGATTTAGCGGACCCTGGTATTATCGGGATTAATGCTGGGGCAGGCGTTGGGATTACACTTTTTTATTTATTTGTAGATGGTGATCTACCTAACTTCGCGTATGTGCTGCCAGTTGTAGGATTTTTTAGCGCTTTATTAACAGCATGCTGCATTTACTTTTTCTCGTATAAGCGCAATGAAGGTGTACAGCCGGTTCAACTTATTTTAGTCGGCGTAGGTGTTGCCTCTGCCTTATTCGGTGTGATGATACTGTTAATTTCCTCAGCTGAACGTAGTGATGTGCAGTTTATAGCGCAATGGCTTGCAGGCAGTGTTTGGGGAACAGATTGGCCATTCTTTTGGGCTTTATTGCCATGGCTAGTGTTAGGCACTCCGTTTATCTTTTATAAGGCAAATGTGTTGAACGTACTTGCGATGACTGAACAAACGGCAGTTGGTCTAGGCATGAACATCGAGCGAGAACGTTTACAATTATTAGTGGTCTCTGTTGCATTAGCTGCGGCTGCCGTATCGGTGACAGGAGGTATTGCCTTTATCGGTCTTATGGCCCCTCATATCGCAAAGCAGCTTGTCGGACCACGCTTCCAGTTCTTTTTACCGCTCACATTATTTATAGGCGCAAGCTTACTAATGCTGGCGGATACGATTGGCCGAGTAGCCATTGCAAGCGCAACAGTACCAGCAGGTATTGTCGTAGCATGTATCGGTGCACCCTATTTTTTATATTTACTCCAAAAAAACGACTGAATGGCTTAGGCTGTTCAGTTGTTTCTTTTTTGTGAAGGCGGAGATAGGATGGCGCGAGTGACGGATAGAAAGGACGAGCTGACGGATAGAAGTCTCGAAGCGAAGGAAAGAACAGAGGAAGCGCCGGATAGAAAGCTCGAGGAGACGGATAGAATTAGCGGTGAAGGAAAGCAAGGCCGTCCCGCCGGATAGAAGTACCGGAGCGAAGGAAAGAAAAGAGGAAGTGCCAGATAAAAAGCTCGAGGAGACGGATAGAATTAGCGGTGAAGGAAAGCAAGGCCGAACCGCCGGATAGAAGTCTTGGAGCGAAGGAAAGAAAAGAGGAAGTGCCGGATAGAAAGCTCAAGGAGACGGATAGAAATAGCGGTGACGGAAAGAAAGGCCGTCCCGCCGGATAGAAGTCTCGAAGCGAAGGAAAGACCAGAGGAATCGCCGGATAAAAAGCTGGAGGAGACGGATAGAAATAGCGGTGACGGAAAGTAAGGTCGCACCGCCGGAAAGAAGTCTCCAAGCGAAGGAAAGACCAGAAGAATCGCCGGATAAAAAGCTGGAGGAGACGGATAGAATTAGCAGTGACGGAAAGCAAGGTCGCACCGCCGGATAGAAGTCTCGAAGCGAAGGAAAGACCAGAAGAATCGCCGGATAAAAAGCTCGAGTAGACGGATAGAATTAGCGGTGACGGAAAGCAAGGTCGCACCGCCGGATAGAAGTCTCCAAGCGAAGGAAAGACCAGAAGAATCGCCGGATAGAAAGCTCGAGTAGACGGATAGAATTAGCGGTGACGGAAAGCAAGGTCGCACCGCCGGATAGAAGTCTCGAAGCGAAGGAAAGACCAGAGGAATCGCCGGATAGAAAGCTCGAGAAGACGGATAGAATTAGCGGTGAGGGAAAGCAAGGCCACATCGCCGGATAGAAGTCTCGAAGCGAAGGAAAGAACAGAGGAGCAGCTGGATAAAAAGCTCAAGGAGACGGATAGAAATAGCGGTGACGGAAAGATAGGCCGCATCGCCGGATGGAAGTCTCCAAGCGAAGGAAAGAAAAGGGGAGTCGCCGGATAAAAAGCTCAAGGTGACGAATAGAATTAGCGTGACGGAAGGTAAGGTCGCACCGCCGGATAGAAGTCTCCAAGCGAAGGAAAGAACAGA
>NZ_JBIWDH010000041.1:0-48759 GCF_044761885.1 Lysinibacillus sp. NPDC097231
TTGCGTTATTCATCTTAATTGAACCGCCGTATACGGATCCGTACGTACGGTGGTGAGAGAGGTCGGGGGTTAGTCACCCCCTCCTACTCGATTGTCATGGAAAGGCCATGAACTTAGTGAGTTCTTTCAAAACATATGAAAGGAAATTTAAATTTCAAAAATGAATGATGCTTTTCTATGAATGTTCATATAATTGAAAGAAAACAGTTCTATTCACTAAAATTAGGTGAAATTACCAATGGTGTATGATAAAATATTCTAGATAAAGAGATAAAATGAACGTTATGTAGTTGGAACTGGCGGGAAGGAGAATATATTGAATGTTTTCAAAAGATATTGGCATTGACTTAGGAACTGCGAACGTATTAATCCACGTTAAAGGTAAAGGGATTGTCCTAAACGAACCATCTGTTGTGGCGATTGATAAAAAAACAAATAAAGTATTAGCGGTAGGGGAAGAAGCTCGCCAAATGGTAGGGCGCACGCCAGGTAATATTACTGCAATTCGACCATTACGTGATGGTGTCATTGCAGATTTTGACGTTACGGAAGCGATGCTAAAACATTTCATCAACAAGTTAAACGTCAAAGGATTTTTAGCTAAGCCACGTATTTTAATTTGCTGTCCAACAAACATTACAAGTGTTGAGCAAAAGGCTATTCGTGAAGCAGCCGAAAAATCTGGCGGAAAAAAAGTATATTTAGAGGAAGAGCCAAAAGTTGCGGCTATTGGCGCAGGTATGGATATATTCCAACCTAGTGGCAATATGGTAGTCGATATTGGCGGCGGAACAACAGATATTGCAGTCCTTTCAATGGGTGATATTGTAACAAGTGAATCCATTAAGGTTGCAGGGGACGTTTTTGATAATGATATTTTACAATATATTAAAAAAGAATATAAATTGCTAATTGGTGAACGTACTGCAGAGGCCATCAAAATGACAATTGGTACAGTCTTTAAAGGTGGTAGAGATGAGTCTATGGATATTCGTGGTCGGGATATGGTGACAGGTTTACCACGTACAATTACAATCCACTCAGATGAAATTGAACGAGCGTTACATGAATCTGTAGCTATGATTGTCCAATCCGCAAAAAATGTTTTAGAAAAAACGCCACCTGAGCTATCAGCTGATATAATTGATCGTGGAGTTATTATTACTGGCGGTGGTGCATTATTACATGGTATGGACCTGCTTTTAATCGAAGAGTTAAAGGTACCTGTGTTCATTGCAGATCGACCAATGGATTGTGTAGCAATAGGTACAGGCATTATGCTTGAAAATATTGATCGAGTGCCTGCATCTTTATAAAAATATAATGAGGTGATTCCTTTGTTTAAAGGGTTTTATACAGTAGCAACGGGTATGATTGCACAACAAAGACGAACAGAATTACTAACTAATAATTTATCAAATGCGAATACACCAGGGTTTAAGGCAGATCAATCAACAATACGTTCATTTCCAGACATGCTAATGTCAAGCGTAGGGACAACGAATGCAACTGCCAAGCAGCAAGCGGGCTCTCAATATATGAGTCAAGTTGGCGCATTAAATACAGGAATTTATATGCAAGAAACATTGCCAAACTACATACAAGGCCAAATTTATAGCACGGATTTTACGACAGATATGGCTTTGATTGATGGATACTTACCTCAAAATGCAGATGGTGTTACTGGATCTATTTTTTTCCGTTTAGCGCATCCAGACGGTGGAGAGGCATATACACGTAACGGGAATTTTACGTTAGATGGTCAAGGTTATCTAGTGAACCCACAAGGACTATATGTTCTATCGGATACAGGCCAACGCATTCAACTACCGAATGATGATTTTCGCCTTGATGAGAACGGGGCAATTTACGTAAATGATCAGCAAGTTGCACGTGTCGGAGTATCATTTGCAGATAATCCGAACATGCTACGTAAACAGGATAATGGTTTAATACGTACAGAAAACGGTGACAACTTACCGACAGCTTATGGTGCGAATGGCGTATCATTTACACTACGTCAAAATTATCTTGAGGGCTCAAACGTAGATTCCAGTCGCACGATGACAGATTTAATGACAGCTTATCGTGCTTTCGAGGCGAACCAAAAAGTATTACAAGCCTATGATCGCAGCATGGAAAAGGCTGTTAATGAAATCGGGAAAGTATAATAAGCGAACTGGGGGCGTTTGATAATGCTACGTACAATGATTACTGCAACAAATACAATGGGACAACTACAAAATAAATTAGATACCATTAGTAACAATATTGCCAATAGCAATACTCTTGGCTATAAATCAAAAGAAGCTACATTCAATGAACTTCTTTATCAGCAATTTAATAATGATAAGCTAGACCAAGCTCAGCGTCAATCGCCTGTGGGTATCCGTTACGGTTCTGGCGCGAAGATTGGACAAATTCAGTCCAATCAAAAACAAGGCTCACTACAAACAACAAACCGTGATCTTGATGTAGCTTTCACAAAATCAAAACAATATTTCAATATTTTGATGCCAGATGGTGAAAATGGCACAAAAACAGTGTATACTCGTCAGGGTGACTTTTATTTATCACCATTAAATAATGGAACAGTAATGGTTGTAAATGCGGATGGGTATCCATTGGCAGATTCAGCAGGACAAGCTATTACATTACCAGAAAATGTGAAAAATTTTACTGTACGCGATGGGGGCGTATTAGAGGCATCATATCCAGATGGAACTAGTATTCGTACTGATTTAGCAGTGTCAGAATTCCAAAAGCCACAGCTAATGGAGCATATTTCAGGTGCTTACGTCGGATTGCCAAACAATCTTGCTCAGCTTGGATATACACAAGCAGAAGTAATCACTGAATTACAAGGAGCAAATCGTCAGCAAATTGGCATGCAAAATGGTACGCTAGAAATGTCGAATGTAAATCTTTCAAAGGAAATGACGGATTTAATCCAAACACAGCGCTCATATCAGTTCAATGCAAGAGCGGTAACTTTAGCAGACCAAATGCTTGGGCTCATTAATGGTATTCGATAGTAAATTCGTTATTACTGTTTAGTAAGGAATGAAGAGGAGTACAATCTATGACAAACGATTCACGTCCACGTTCTGTGCCGACAAAAGAAACCGATACGCCACCAGAAGAGAAGGAACGCCGCTCAAATGGAGAGCAACGTGAGGTTCGATGGGTGCAAATAAGGCTGATTCCGATTTGGCTACGCGTTGTACTTGTTCTCGTGTTAGTCGTTATTGCCGCAGTTTTAGGAGCAATGTTTGGCTACAGTGTGATTGGACAAGGTAAAGCTATGGATGTTTTCAAAACTGAAACATGGCAGCATATATTTGATATTATGAATGGTAAAGAATAAAATTATTCTTTACCATACTTTGTGTTTACATAATTTTTGATATTGAGGGGGAAAAGAAATGTTAACAGCAGAGCAAATTCAAGCAATTTTACCACATCGTTATCCTTTTTTATTTGTAGATCGTATCCTTGAATTAGAAGAAGGGAAACGTGCGGTGGGTATAAAAAATGTATCTATCAACGAAGATTTTTTTAATGGACATTTCCCAGGCTATCCAGTAATGCCAGGTGTTTTAATCGTAGAGGCGCTAGCGCAGGTGGGCGGTGTGGCATTATTAAATGCAGATGAATTCAAGGGGCGTCTAGCTTTCTTGACGGGTGTTGATAATTGTCGTTTCAAGCGCCAAGTAGTACCAGGCGATCAGCTTAAACTAGAAGTAGAGTTCGTAAAGCTTCGCGGCGCAATGGGCAAAGGACATGGAATTGCAACAGTTGATGGTGAGCTTGTATGTGAAGCAGATATTTTATTTGCAATTGGACCTGCTCAGCCAAACCAACCTTAATTTGCATTTATAGGTTAAAAGATATAAAATAGATAAGTCGAGTCAAGTCGAATACTGTCTTACTGTAATTTTTTAATGGTCCAGTAAAATTGCAATGGCGTATATGTTATTGGTAATTGGAGATATATGTAATATTTAGGCTTTACAAACGTAGGAGGATTATTAAGATGTATAAGGAATTGTCTTCAGGTGTTAAAATTAGCATTACACGTTCGATTTCAACATCTTTTGAATCATACTTAGCAAGTATTGGTTGGGATGAAAAGCACTTTTCTATGGAAGATTTCATTGCTAGCTGGCAGACTTATTTTCAAGAGAATGCCGCATGGATTGAAAAAATCCCATCAGATGTTTTGATGAGTACTAAGTTCCATGAAGAGATGGCACAAAAAATCGATGAAGTAATTGCCAAAATTTTAAATGAAGAACCGACAGCTAAGCAAGTAGAAACAATCGAGGCCTTGCAAAATGAGCTAGGTACAAATTATAGTTATGACTGTAAAGCAGAAGCAGCATACATTGAACAATTGTTAAAAGAAAAACAAAAATAGTTTGTACAAAAATCGGATAGTTCCCTCCTTTCCCGGGCAATCTATGTAGGATCACAAATGCACACGTTGTATTTGGTGACATAGCACCCATGAAAGGAGGTTTTTTACTATGTGGAAAATGTCATTTTTGGCCATTATCCTTGCTACCGTATTCCTTGGAGGATGTAACTGGGGTAACAGAGCGGTTGAAACAAGACCTGTGGAGAACGTTAAGAACGACGTTCGTCGAGGTGTAGAAGACGTTACAGAGCCAACTAGACGTCATGACCTTTACAACCGTGACGTGAATGGTGTCAACCGTAACACAGTTATTCCTGAAGCAGCAGCACCAGGAACTACTACAATGCCAGGAACAACTACAACACCTGGAACAAATGCTGATTTAAATGGTACAAATGGTTATAACAATGTACCAAATGCTAATGCTGTTCCGAATACTGGGAATGTCATTAAAGAAAAAGTTGTTGAAGAAAAAGTAGATGTTCGTAATCGTAACAACACGACTACGCGATAATATAAAAAAGGGTGTTTCCGATTTTTTTGGAAGCACTCTTTTTTTATTAAAATCCCGTGCGCGGGAGAGAAGGAAAACCCGCGGAAGAGAAGGGAATATCCGCGGGAGAGAAGGAAAAACCCGCGCGAAGAGAAAGAATACCCGCGGAAGAGAAGGGAATACCCGCGCGAAGAGAAAGAAAACCCGCGGAAGAGAAAGGAATACCCGCGCGAGGAGAAGGAATACCTGCGAAAGGAAGCCGAACCCTGCGAGAAGGTGAAAAGCCGCGGAAGAGAAGGAAAAACCCGCGCGAGAAGAAGGAATACCCGCGGAAGAGAGGGAAATACCCGCGGAAGAGAAGGTGAAAACCCGCGGGAGAGAAGGGAAAACCCGCGCGAAGAGAAGGAATACCCGCGCGAGGAGAAGGAATACCCGCGAAAGGAAGCTGAACCCCGCGAGAAGGTGAAAACCCGCGGGAGAGAAGGGAAAACCCGCGCGAGGAGAAGGAATACCGGCGGAAGAGAAGGGAATACCCGCGAAAGGAAGCCGAACCCCGCGAGAAGTGAATACCCACTTAAGGCAAAGCAAATCCTCATGAAGAGCGGAAAAATGGCAACATGTATTCCACTAAATTTTCAGGTAAATGGTAAACGCGATTTCTAAAAGATCCTGTATAGGGAAATTGAAATTTTCTAAGTAAGCGATTTGCAGCATCACTGGAATGGATATTAAAAAATTCACGTAACTGTTTGTTGGTAATTGTCGACCTAACTAAATATCGATAATCTTGTAAAGCCTCAGCAAAAATTTCTGCGCTTTCGTAGTGACAGCGTGAGCATATCCAAATACCACGGGCATAATGCATTTGAGACTTATACTGGCAATTTGGACAAAGTACGCCTTGACGAAATCGTGAAGGATCAATAGGGGGCTGAGCTTTCGAAGGATGATTCCTTTTAAGAAGTTTTTGAACAAATTGTGTTAACTGATCCTCGCTTAAAATAGCTTGTGGATATTTTTTAAAAAGGGAGTGAAGATGTTTTTGAAGTCCTGAAACATGGAAAATGGGGATAGTGTTTGGGTGACTTGCAATGATAGCAGAGGGATTAGAAATGATAACTGCACCCTCAATGGGGATAGAATAGTTTTGGGAAATAACTTTAAGGAATTCCAAATGTCTTTGTGTCTGAGTAAGTGCGTTAGGAAATCCTTCAATTGTTCCATCTGCCTTTGTACGTATACATTGATGAGTAATATCGTCAAAATCAAGTCGTCCGCTGATATTTTTAATTTCAATAACTAGCATAAAATTAGTGCAAATGAAAAGTGTATCTATTTGATGTAAATGCTGTGCGGAGTTCATTAAAATTACATTATGCACTATGGAAAAAGTATAGGGGCATACTAATTCAAGCCATTCACGGTCAACTCTCCTTTCACCAGCGAAGCCTGCATCTACTCTTCGTAATTGTTCATTATAATAGCTAAAGTCTGAATCCTCTTCTAACAACCTTCTCTTTAAAGCCTCAAGCCATAATAATTGTAACGGCTTTTCTCTAGTAGCAAAATTCAAGTATATGACCTCCTTTGATTTTTAAAGCGTATTTTACCTTAAAATCTCTGTCTGTCCAATAAAAAAATACGATGCAAGAATTTGCATCGTTAAATTCAATCATTTTTTAGTTTTGGTCGCTCTTTCATATCATGTGAGAAGCGGTCCAGTAACTTATTTAAAGAAACTCCCTCGGCTATCAGTTCAGCAAGTAATCGCTCAGCATATTTTGAGCGTTTTGCTTTTAATGTACCTTTTAAAAGTACAGTAATGTGTTCTCCAATCTCTTGAACAGTATGTACGACAACCTGGAAAGGTGCGGGCTCATTATCTGGAAATGAAATAACTGCACGTGCATTAAAGACAGTAGCATTTGCTAAAAGTTCATCGAAGGTTGAACGATATTGTCGGTCCATAAACAGTTCAAGAATCCAAGATTGATGGCTGTTTTCCTGGTTAATAATAATGCCATCGACTAAAGGAAACGATTGTATGCCATCTATTGTGACAAGGTCAAAGGAAAGCATTTTAAATGTTTTCATTATGTATTATCCTCCTAAGTCGGTCATCCTTTTTAGTATAACATATTCAAATATCTCTTGTTTACGATAGGGCCACGCTAAAATAACTCACAGTTTAACTTATTTTAGCGGCTGTCCAAACACCCGCTGAAATAGAGAAACTCAGTCTAAAAAACGCCTCGTCCTGTGGCAAACAAAACCATGTTGCTGCCACTACGCTTTCGCACAAAAAACATCTGCTGGCCTAAGTACAAAGCCGATTCCGGACGTAATTATGCCGAGGCAAAATTGATAAGAAACTTTGAAATTACATATTTCAAGATTTAGCATTTGCTATTACAGCCAAAAGCATTCTAACACATAAATGATTAAATTATTGAAAAGTAAAAGTTCCAATATAGTCAATTTATGATTGAAAAACAAGGGAAATGATAAAAACCGACTTTTGCCATAGTTCGATTCATTCTTGTAAGATGAAAGCAATCAAAAGGAAAGGAGGTGAAACAATGAATCAAGTCGGACTGGTTGGAAGGTTAACAAAAGATCCTATGTTACGACATTTATCTGGAAATCGTGTACAAACACATTTTTCATTAGCCATCAATCGCAATTTTAAAAATAGTCGCGGGGAAGTGAATGCAGACTTTATTCTTTGTACAGTATGGGGAAGGCTTGCAGAGCATATCGTCAAATGTTGCAGAAAAGGCTCATTAATTGGGGTAAATGGACGCATACAATCAAGGTCTTTTGTAAATGAAGAAAGCACGAAGATTTTTATTACAGAAGTAGTCGTGGAAGATGTCCGATTTTATCAGCTTAAGTCTAGAGATAGTGAAGAGGCTATTGCATCGGTGCAGCCACCTGATGAGCTAGAAAGCTTAAAGGATTTTGTTCTACCTGAAGAAGAAGCGAAATTACCAGTAGTATAGCATCCAAAAGGTTACATACGGAGCAAGTGTCAAGTTATCTGATCCGCCATTCTCCTATATTACTTGCACCGTCATGAATTTAGAAAGGAGTGATGTATACCATTCATGAATAAAGTTCATTGCTGAAGACCGCACAGCAATGATCAGTTTCACACAACTAAATATGAAATATGAAGTAAGTAGGAAGAAGTAAAATAATGTCCACTGATATTCTCGAAACGAAAAGAACGCCAAGAGCGTATGGCTCTTGGCGTACAATTAATAATCAAGCGTCATTAAATCACGAAGCTCCTGATCTTCTAACTCGGTTAACCATTGGCTTGATTGAATTAATTCTTCTGATAATGCAGATTTCTGCGCCAGCATTTTATCGATTTTCTCTTCAATTGTACCGATTGTCACAAACTTATGCACTTGCACAAATTGTGTTTGCCCTATTCGGTACGCACGATCTGTCGCTTGATTTTCAACGGCTGGGTTCCACCAGCGATCTGCGTGTAAAACATGATTGGCAGCTGTTAAATTTAACCCTGTTCCACCTGCTTTTAAAGAGAGGATGAATATAGGGAAATCTCCTGCCTGAAAAGCCTCTACTAAGCGGTCTCGTTGCTGCTTAGGCATTGCACCTGTTAAGAACGGTGCATCTACATTATATAATTCACTTAAACAATGCTGTAGTAATTGTCCCATCCCGATATATTGTGTGAAAATGAGGCACTGCTCGCCATTGTCCACGATTTCTGCTGCCATCTGCACAATACGCTCTAATTTTATAGAGCGTGTTAGCATTGTTTCAGCATCCTCGAAAGGTTCTTTTAAATACAAGGCAGGATGATTACATAATTGCTTTAACTTGCTAAGCATTTTTAAGACGCGACCTTTTTTTTGAAAGCCTGTTAATTGCTCAAGCTGATCGAGCGTCTCTAAAATATAGCCTTCATATAGAGATGCTTGCTCAGCTGTTAATGGGCAATACTCATGGGATTCTTGTTTATCCGGTAAGTTAAGCTGTAAATGTGGATCACGTTTTGTACGACGAAGTAAGAACGGTTGAATCTTCGCACGTAACTTCTGTTTATGCAATTCTGATTCATCTCGCTCTATCGGTAAAATAAATTCTTCGTTAAAGCGGCCAAAGCTTCCTAAATAACCCTTGTGAATAAAGTCAAAAATCGCCCATAGCTCTGATAAACGGTTTTCAACTGGTGTACCTGTCAGAGCAATATGATGTGTACCATGTAATTTACGAATGGCCTTTGACTGGAGTGTTTGCATATTTTTAATATTTTGTGCTTCATCTAATACAACCGACGTCCAATCCAATGCCTGTAAAAATTCAATATCCTGAGAAACCGTGCCATAAGTCGATAAAATCACATGTGGTTTTTCTCTTTCGACTAGTTGTTTAAATACATCCTCTTTTGCTCGATTGGCTTGATAATGCGTATGCACAATCAAGGAAGGAGCGAAACGAGCAAGTTCCTTTTGCCAGTTGCCTAGCACTGAGGTAGGACAAATAATAATTGATGGATTAGTAGCATCCGTTGTTTCATAAATATGAAGTAAATATGAAATAAGCTGTACCGTTTTACCAAGACCCATATCATCAGCAAGACACGCGCCAAAACCTTGTTCCCGCATAAAGACAAGCCATTCAAAGCCTTCCTGTTGATAGGGGCGTAATTCGGCCTGTAAAGTTATTGGAACGGGTACTGCTGGAAGACCCTTTTTCTCTTGAAGCTGGTCCATATAGGATTTAAGAGATTGCTGTAATTCGAAAGCAAAAATTGGATCGTCTCGCATTGCATCATCAGCATCCTCTTCCTCAAGAGGTAAGGATAAGTCCTCAGGTAGCTCACGAAATAATAATTCACGAACAGTCCAGCTCTCATCTTCGGCCTGCTGCATCAATGCCCGCATTTCTTGCATCCAGTTGGCATCAACTCTAAACCATTCGGTACCAATTCGTATGAATTCACGTTTCTCATCAACAAGTTTTTTAAATTGCTCAGGCGAAATGGATTGTCCATTCATAGAAAACTGCCATTTAAATGTTAAAATATCATCTAAGCCAGCTACCTTTTTGGCTGCCACATTGCCAGTACTTACACGAACACGAACTTTTGATTGTTTTAAATCCTTGAGCCAAGCTGGAAGTACAACGTCAAAGCCAAGTGCTTGTAATCTCGCTAAATCCTCACGTAAAAATGTTCGAACTTGTAAATCCTCAAGCATAATGCGGATGAAAATATCGCTACGTAAATTTTCAACTGTAAGAAGATCTACAATTTGCGCTTGTTGTTGTTCAATAGCATCAGCGGACATCTGCCATTTTACCGGTAATGCTTCTGCAATTGATAGTGATTGTTTTTTTACAGCTGGAGTCCAGTGGTTCTTTGATGTAGCAGTGCTAAGTACCGTTTCTAAAAGCCAATCATCTGAATCTTCCTCAGGTTCACTTAAGCGTAAGGAAACAGTAACTGCACCAGCCTGTCTTTCCTGCTCTAATGGCCAGCCACCACGCAAGAAAAACGGCATTAGCTTTGGTAAATCAGACAGTAAAAGACCAACATGTGCCAGTTTTTGCTGCACGGCTTTTTCTAATAATGCTGTGTCTATATCGTCAATAGAAAATGTTAGTGAGGAAAAATCATCTGCAATAACAGCATTCGACCAGAGTATTGGCTCTTGCCAGTACAATTGCAAAGCTGACACTTTTTCTAACAACGCATTACTTTCCGCATTCATTCCACGCCATTCAATAAAAGGATGCTTGTGGCGAGGAGAAAAAACATCAAGAAGCTCCGAGGTGGAAACTTCAACGGTATGATCCGTTCGATTGCTTAATACACCATAGATATTAGCTTCATAGTTAAAGAATAATGAAGAAATAAGCGAATCTACTCTCATTGCCGTACCATCGACAGTAAAGGCCTGTAATGTATAATATCCTTCCTGAGATTCTTCAATACGAAGTTCTAGATTTTTTGAAAATGGGGAAGGAGCATTTATAGTCATCATACTAAGTTTCCTTTCTCAATCTCTTCCTGTAATGCACGAAGTCGTTTAAACTCTGCACGAATTGTTAGCATATAGGTTTCAAAATAGGCAGTTTTGCCAGCTCGTTTTGCGGCACTACGCATGCTTTTCCAAATTCGTACTGCTTGCTTATAGTTCATACGTGATTTCTGCGTAATTTCAGCCATTGCAAATATATGATATAAGGGCAATACCGTTGCAGGAGCAACCTGTAGAACTTCCTTTAATCCACACATTTCTAAATAAGAAAGGGAGGATGGATTTAGCTGATGAAGGGCTGCCCATTCACGATAACGTCCTTTTTTAATAAGAAAGAATGAAAATGGCTGAAGCCCGTAAACACCAAAGGCACTATATAATATAGCTTCCTCTTCCTCAGTAAGCTGTATATCCTCGTACAAAAGCTGAAATTGTCTTACGTATTGTGCACGTTGAACAACCGGTACAGTTTGCTGTAAAAAAGCTTCGGTGAATGGTAGCATCGCACGCAATATAATTGTCTGTGCTTGTGTCTCTCCAGCACGCTTTGCAAAATTAGCAAGTTCATAAAAATCCTGCATGTGTTGCAATTCAATATGTGCAATGTTCTCTTTCAATAATTGCTCTTTTTGTAACAGCACATAAAATAGCATTTTTAATGACTGTAAGGAAATTTCTGATGAAGGATTTTCAAGCTTATTAATAAGCGTTAATTCCTGCTCTCGTCTTGGTCTCTCATAAAAAAGCACTGCCCAAAGTAGCATATAAATTTGTAATCGATTAGCATATAATCCCTGACGCTCCAATAAAAGCTCTCTGACCAGCTCTTGAAGTGCATCATAAAATGGGTCAGTAGCAAAAAGTCGTGATCGACCAGTTAGCTCTGTCAGTATGCTCTCAAATGATTGGACACTTTGATCGATAAAGTATTTCATATAAGGTGACTCCAATGAATGTCCTGGTGTTTCATTTAGATGACGCCATATCATATTAAAGATGGATAGCTCTATATAAAGCTTATAAAGTGGCTGCCACTCGCGCTCAAAAGGTAAATGTTTACGAAGCCTATCTAATGCATCTGTCCGTATAGCTGAAATGCCGTAGCCCTCTAAAATACGGCCAGGTGGTAATAAACGCTTCATCACTTCATTGACCATCAATTGCCAGCTTTCTGGACTTCGCTCATCTGCTAATGTTTTAAGTTGCACTGATTTTTGAGAGCGCCATGCACTAGACCAATTTTGAACTGAATCAAAATATTGATAGAGGGCAAGCAATGCTCCTACCTGATGTCTACACCATTTAGGCTGAGGACAGTTACAGTGTAACTCATCCTTTGCAAAATCAATTTCAACAGAAGCAGGTCTGACATCCTGTACGCTTGCATATAATATAGAACTTGCTCCATTAAAACGTTCAAATATAATTGACTTGTTCCGTACTGAAAAAACAGCACGACGCACTAGCTCTTCGTCTTCAGTAGAAGAAGGATGTAATGCTTGTTCAGCTCCCTTTAATTTGGTAAGGATAAATTCCCGGTGTTCTTTAGCTATTTGGGAAATCGATAATGCCATAACCTCACTCCTTTCAAATTATTTGGCTAGTGGCTATATTTTTTGAGTATAAGAAAAAAGACTGTCCTTCCATTATACGATTAAAATCCGTACATGATAAGCTGAATGATTAGAAAGAAAAAAATCAAGTTAAAGATAGTTAACAAGATAATTAATTTGTGTTAAAATCTGAATAATCAGATAACTAAGGAGGGATGAAGGATGATGCAAGTTCAATACATGAAGCCATTTTACACAAAAATTACTGGAGACAAACTGCGTCTCGTATTTGCTTATCAATATTTCTCTATATTAAAAGAGAATGAGATTTTTCATTTCATTCCCATAGAAGGTAAAGAGATGGTTATCAACTTGAATACACAACAAATTGAAAATTTATCTGAGGTATTTGTTTTCCAAAAGGGGAATCGTTTTATTCGACTACCTCTATACCAATTATTACTAATTACAAATGTTCATGAGCATTTAGCGCCAATTCTTGAAAACGCTACACCGAAGCCTCAGATACCACTTGTTTCTTCTGTGACTGTTGGCGAAATAGATCAGCTCATTGAAGAACTAGAGGACAAAAACATTGATTATTTAATCGATCAGGCATTATTAGACAACAATAAAACTCTCTTTTTTGAGCTGCTACAACAAAAGGGCCATCAACTCGGAGGTTTCGAAAATTGAATACACAGTATTGCAATTAAGCATCTACTTTTCGCATATGAGAAGCGGGTGCTTTTATACATTGAAGATTTTGCAGATTACTCATCTAGGTCTAAAGTCGAAACTGTAAGAACTAATTAGAAAATTTTACTATATATAACCCGATAAATTAGAATACATTACCAAAAACAACTTAAAAGATTGTTATGTAGACCGATATAAATGACAATAAAGGTGGTGAAATCATGCTTGGAAAGTGGTCAGCGACGGGTATGTCGATTTTAAATAATATGAATAGACATTACGATGCAATGAGCAAGGCAATGTTGCGAATCTCTACAGGCTACCGCATTAATAGTGCAGCAGATGATCCGGCAGGACTTGCTATTTCTGAAAAAATGCGTGCACAAATTCGTGGATTGAATATGGCAGCGAAAAATATTCAGGATGGTATTTCACTTGTTCAAACAGCTGAGGGTGCACTTAATGAGACACATGCAATGATTCAGCGCATGCGTGAGCTAGCAGTGGAGGCAGCTAACGATACATTGACAGATAGTGATCGACAGCAGCTTGATTTAGAGTTTCAGGAGTTAAAAAAGGAAATTCAGCGCATCTCAAAAGATACTGAATTTAATACAAAGACATTACTGAATGGGGATTATTCTTCAAACGGTATTAAAATTCAGGCTGGTGCCAACTCAGGTCAAAGTATTGAGTTATTCATTAACGATATGGGAGCTGGAGCACTGGGCTTGGATGATACGACATCCATCGCTACTCGTGAAGATGCCAGTAAAGCCATTTCCACAATGGACGAGGCTTTAAAACGTGTGTCAAGTGAGCGCTCAAGATTAGGGGCTTATCAAAATCGTTTGGAGCATGCTTATAATGTGAATGTGAACACTGCGGATAACCTACAAGATGCAGAGTCACGCATTCGTGATGCTGATATCGCTAAAGAAATGATGAATATGGTAAAGGCACAAATTCTGATGCAGGCAAGTCAATATGTAATGGCTATGCATATGCAACAGGCGCAGTCCATTTTAAAATTATTAGAGTTTGATAGAAAATGGTGAATCTCAATACCTATTCACCATTTTTTATTTTGGGAAAATAAAAGAGTACAGTTGGATGATTTCCAATTGTACTCTTTAAGCTTTATGCCTTTGTAAAAGCCTCTAACGCTAATTTTGCTGTTGTTGCCGCCGCATCTTGGAATGCTTGAACTTTGTTACGCATATTTTCTTGAACGGTCGTTAATTGTTCAAGTACTTTTGTAGATTGTTCAAACAATAAAGTCCCGTCCCAATCATCTACTTCAACATGTCCAACAATTGGTTGATCTACAATGTCAGCAAATGCATCGATTTTCGGGTCATAAGAAATCGCAATAAATGGGGTAGAGTAGATGGCTGAGAAAATTAATGAATGCAATCTCATACCAATTAGCAATTTAGACTGACCAATCACCGCAATTTTTTCTTCGATCGATAAATCGCCAGGTGCTATCATACTCTTTTCTTGCATAAGTGCAGCTACTTCTTGTGAAGATTTTGCATCATGCTCACCATGCATCGGCAAAAAGACAATTTGTTCACCATGACGTACTAATTGATCTAGGCTGTTCGCTATTTTTTGCTTGTAATCTACCGCTGTAGGCCAGTCACGAACACTTATAGCAATATACGTATTGGCTGATAAGGACTCTTCTGCTAACCATTTACTATGGAAGGTGCTACCGTTGAGTCCAATCACCGGATCTGGCACGACTAAAGCCTCGTTTTTGACACCAATCTCTGTTAAAAGAGACTGTGAGGCTTTATCTCTTACCGTTATTTTTACTTTATTAAAGGCTTTGCGGACAATAAATTTACTTAAAGGATGATTGATTGGGCCCATGCCTTGAGCGTAAACAAATACAGGTTTTTTCAACCACTTCGCTATTTGAATAACGCCCGCATAGTAAGGAATCGTCTTCATTCCTGTTTGGTCTTGCATGAGGCTACCGCCACCACTTATGAGTCCATCTGCTGTTTTTAGTACTTGTCTGATTTCGTTCATTTTCCAACGATTTACGGCCTTAACACCATATGTTTTTTCAGTGGCCGCTGGATTATTCGATAATACGGTAATGTCTATATCACTCTGACATTTTCGAAGTGCCTGGATAATGGAAAGCAGTATCGCATCATCGCCAACATTATCGAATCCGTAGTAGCCAGACAATACAACATGCATTATGACCACCTCGCGATTGCTTTAGAAATAAAACGGTAACCTATCTTGAAAATAAAGATAAACACTAGTCCTATAACAAAACCAAGTGAAACGCTATAAAGTGTACGTAATGCCGACACAGCAACAGGGATGTGTAAATGTGTAAAGGTATTAACGATAGACAAGAATCCAATTACTCCTGGTACAAGAAGGATACTGCCCCATTTTCGATTAATGCCCATCACATATAGCCCTAAAACAAAGAATGGGAAACCAATTAAAAATTCCTTAGTTCTTGGTCGAACATATAGTATGTTTTCAAGCCATTGTCTAAAAGCCAATTCTAAATTACTAACGGAACCAGAATTACCTGTTCTACTGATATAGAATAATCCTACTCCTGCAACGACAATTAGCAGTAAAACATGCCAATATTTTAATTCTTTATTTAATAATGTCACAGTATTCGAAAGTGTCTTCTTTAGATTTTGGTCAACTAGACGGTTGAGTTCCAGCATCACAAATAATAAGACACCTGCGATTGGAATAATATAAACAAGTTTAACGCCTTTAAATACTGCAAAGCCTGTCATAAATGCATTACCATTTAATAGCCCAATGACAATAACGATGCCAATGACGCTAATACCTACTGCCTTCAGATATTGTAATAATATCGGAACAATTTTAGTAGATCCTTTTGCTGTTTTAATGACTGCATAAGTTGGTGCCATGACTGCAATGATTAACGCGAATGCCTGTAAGAAAAGAGTACTTTTCAGAAGGAAGTACGCGATAGCTATAGCACTCATAAATACAACTGCTGTTATACGAAGTGGCATCCATTTCACTAGCTCTGATACAAGGTAAGTAAATAATATACCTGCTAATAAAACAAGTGCCGTTACCCATGTTGGTACCGCAACAACATCAAATAGTTTTGGAGCACCAGGATTGAAATGATTTGGCATTTGCTTATGAACACCAGTTAAATAATCAATGGTTTCCGCCAAGTTTTTCTCAGCATTACCTTTTGTTTTAATATGATAGAAGATAGATCGAATATTTCGCTCTTTCACTGCGCGTGTTGTACGATCAATGCTTGCATTAAGGGTCAACTTTGTCTCTCTGTTGACATTGATGCTGTGCAAGCGAATCATATGATAATCTGTACTTTTTGCAATACTGGCTTCACCTTTAAGGGGATTGCTTTCAATTGTGTAGAAATAATAGCCTGCCTTACTTAGCTTTTCAATAAATGCATTACCTGAATTCTGTCCAAATCCGATGGCCTCATCTCCTGAACCAAGTAAACGGCCAGCAGAGGCATCTTTTAATTCAAGCAATTGTGTAACGATTTTTTCGTTGGCTACTTTATTGTCTGCATTTTCTACTTTAAAGATATGAGACAGACCATGCTTATTGATCATCTCAATGGCAGGCTTATCGTAACCAATTGGTGTTTTTAAATCATAATAATGGTTTGAACTCGGAAGGAAATAGAAAGACTCATCTCCTATTTGTACTTCTTCAGGCTGAATGCTGTCCTTAATGAGCTGTTGATAGCTTGCATTTTCAGGAACGCTAATATAGTATCCACCCTTATTGATATCAATAACACCTTTATAAGGAGTGAAACGTAGTTGTGCCGCTAATTCATTTTCTTCGTAAATGGAAACCATGTTTTGACGTTCCATTTCCTTCAATGTTAAAGGCTCTAGGCTAACAGTTGTAAGCCCCGCATCTTTTAAAGAGGAAAGGATTTTATCCATTGTTAAATCGCTTTCCTTATTGACTACTTGAATTTCATCATAAGGAATAACTATTTCATAGGAATCATTCGATTGCTCTGCATTCCATCTCATCATGATGCCAGGTGAAGAGACGATGAGCAATAGGACCACAATTCCCCAAAGCCATTTCTGTTTCGACATAAATTTTTTACCTCTCTTAGTTATTGAAACCTTTTTTCCGATAATCGGGATTTTCTTCAAATCTTGTTCATGAATGGCATTCATTAGCCATAATAATAGGGAATAAATGACACATCCGATGGCAATCGCAACAGCTAGATAACCCATTGCCCACAGTCTTGACCACTTTGCAATATCAAACCAAAGTGTAGGTAAACCGACAGCAGCCCCCATTAGGATAGACGATAGGATGATTTTGATTGTATCTTTCCCAAATACAGTGAAGCGAATTGCACGATAAATAAAAATAGAATTTACAATAAATAACACAAAGTAAACAAATAATGTTGCATAGGCAGCCCCATCTAATCCGAAGGCCTGGATAAAGAAGATGTTTGAAAATACCTTTAATACAACGCCACCAATAATGATGATGGCACCTGTTTTTGCAGCATTCATCCCTTGCAAAATCCCTGTACCAAGTAGTGTCAGAGATGTAAAGACAGAGCTAAGGTTAATAATTGCTAACATTAAGCTTCCCTCTAAGTCTGTGAACAGAGCAAGGTTTAAAGGTAAGGTTAATGCTAGTAAACCTAAAGCAGCTGGCCAGGAAATGAGATGAGTAATACGGTGCGTTTGCTCAATAATCCCACGTGTTTCATCTAATTTACGTTCGGCTAATTTTGTCGTAATCAGTGGAACTAGCGGTAAAATGATAGAGGACGCAAAAACAGTCGTAATCTGAACGAGCGTTAGTCCTCGCCCATAAATCCCATATAGGAAACTAATTTCACTTGCATCAGCGCCAGCACTTCTCAAGCCATACGATACTGTAAAGGAGTCGACAAAGTTAAATAGTGCCATTGTGACAGAACCTATGGCAATCGGAATCGATATTTTTAAAATCGTCTTACTAAACATGGAGAAATCGGAAAACTTATATTTTTCCTTGCTAGTCACTTTTACAGATGAGCGGAAATATTTAAAGCGTAAATACAAAAGAGATGCAACAGCCCCGAGTACAGAGCCTGCCATAATACCCCCAGCAACAATGTCATTAGAATAATCCATTGCAACTAGGAAATAAGCAACGATTAAAATTAGAGCAACACGCACTAACTGTTCAATTACCTGAGAGATCGCAGTTGGACGCATATCCCCATAGCCTTGGAAAAATCCTCGATAGACAGCCATATAAGGAGCAACGAGCAATGTAAGGGCAACAACAATTAACGCAATTTGTGTTGACGGGCCACCTAAAGCATTTGCGATTTCAGTTGAAAAGCCATAAATGATGGCAAAACTTAAGACGCCAAAGGATAGCGCAAGGATGCTTGCTGTGACATAAATTTTCTTCACTTTGTCTGTATTTTTTTGGGCATTGGCCTCCGCAATAAGCTTGGAAATGGCAATAGGGATTCCAGCAACCGATAAATAGAGTGCTACCATATAGACTGGATACACAAGGCTGAATATACCAAGTACCTCATCGCCGGCTATATTTTGTAGCGGAATTCGGAAAATACTACCAATGACTTTAGAAAGCAACGTAGCAACTGTTAGGACAAGTGTGCTTTTGACAAATGTTGACTGACTCATTTTGCTGTTCCCTGACCTTTAATTTTTAATGAAAAAACCTTTAACGCAAATCGAGGAAGGACTAGCATTCTTCCAAAACGACTTGGCTGACGAAGCAGTCGATAAAGCCATTCGAGATTTAATTTTTGCCAGATCATTGGAGCACGTTTAACTGTTCCTGCAATGACATCAAAGGAACCACCAACCCCAATAAAAACACCTTTGCTAAATTGCTCTAGATTTTCGGTAATCCATTTCTCCTGTCTTGGTACACCTAATGCAACAAACACAAGATCTGGTTTCAATGCCGCGATTTCACTCGCAATATCATTGTTGTTCCAATCAAAAAATCCATCATGATAGCCTACTACGTCAACATTCGGATATGTTTGATGAATATTCTTCACAGTCTTTTCTATCGTTTCTTTTTGCGCACCTAACAAATAGATTTTAAAGTGCTTTTTATTGCCAGCTTCTAAAAGTCGTACCATCGTGTCGTAACCAGTGACACGCTCAGGAAGTGAATCACCAAGTATTTGCGCAGCCTTTACAACGCCAATACCATCTGCACAAATGTAAGTAGCTTGTTTTAGATAATTCATGACAGTAGGATTTTCATTTGCCTGCATCACGACTTCTGGATTTGCGGTGATGACGAATGTTTTTTCTTCATGTTCAATACGATTTACGAGTAAATCAACAAACCCTTGCTGATCAATATGTAAAAAGGGTACGCCCATAATCGTTACATGCCTCATATAGTGTTCAAACCTTTCTGTAATTCCATTTCACTTCTTTCAGCGGGTGTTCTGACACCCGCTGAAAGAAGTGAAAGCCTCCGGCGGATGTCACAGAATCGGAAAGGAGTTCTTTGTGCAAGCACAAAGCCGATTCCGGACGTAATTATGCCGAGGCATAATTATCTGCAATCTATCATACCACAAAAGCAATATTGACAGGAAATTTTCGATGAGGGTTTGACAATGTCACGAGAAAAATAATATGGGGGAAATAGTGAGGGAGTGGGGAGAAAAGGATTGAAGTTGTTCCCGCAATATTGGAAAGGATTAGCCCAATCTAATACCTTTCAGAAAATGATGAGAGCAATAAGATAATATGAGAATATAAGCCTAAAAATTTGAGTTTCTTCTATTATATATAGCATATAAATATTTCAGAAAAATAAGCGTATCATCATGGGGGAATTTGAGCTTTTTGAGGATATAAATAATGGGGGTATATAAAGAAAGAGTGCAAACATCTTTTGTTTGCACTCTACTATTCTTAAAAAACTATTTTGAATCAAGGGATTTGTTATTTACAACATAATCACCAAAAACCCATCCTGTTTTGCCATTAAAGATAACCTGATACCAGTTACCGTTTTTCACAAAATCACCATTGTCATCTACAACACCCATGATAAAGCCCTTTGGATTTACTGTACCTAAAATGGCAGATGTAGTAGATGGCTCGCTTCTTACATTCAGCGTGATGTTCATATCGACAATCTGCAATCCATTTTTCAGATTGACATATTCATTGAATACCCAACCTTCTTGTCCATTTGCTTTGACTTTGAACCAACTACCATTTTCACCGAGTAATGTGAACGATGTATCCTTTGGTAATGTCGTGATGATAGAAGAAGCATCCGTTGTATTCGGGTAGGTTCTCATATTTAGATTAATCGTAGCCTGTCCAGTTGCCCCAGCTAATGCAGTATCTACCGCATATTGCTTTGCAGGGGTAGGTAATGAAGTAGGGGAAGGCTGGCTTTGATAGACGGGAACGTCAAATACTAAGTTAGTCGTAGTGTCGGCACCAGTTATTTCATAAATGTCATAAATCTTTTGTGCTTGGAGCACTGCCCACATAACATGAGTGGCATACTGATGGACTGTTGGGTTATCAGGATTCCAACGCATTTTATACAATGTGTCTTGCCCTTTACTAATATATTGATCTTTCACAAATTGTGCCCCACCAATAATGGCATCATTAATCGTAAACCATCCATTTGTATAAGCACGCTCAGCACCATATTTATTGGCGTTTGCATCGATGGCCCCAATGCCATATACATTGTATGTTTTCTTAATATCAGTCAGGCTATCTCGGTTTTCAGTTGTTACCATGACGGGTTTGCCGCCCTTATCCAGTCCAACTTCAATACCCTTTGCCAGTGCAGAAGCTCCATTGGCTGTTTCATGTAATGCATGTGATACCAAATAGATGGCATTCACATCATGATCAACACCTGCCTGTATAAAGGCATCAGCTGTACCGACTAAGCTTCCTTTATTAGAGAGAACTTTTTCATTTATCACTTTTGCATTTAAATTATTAACAGCCGTCGATAATTTTAAAAATTGATAATAGGAAGGACTATCCTGCATAAAAGTTTTAGGGTGTACATAGTATGACACTAGTGCGTCGCTAGCTGTAAAAATGCCAGCACCATCTACTTTTGGATTATTATTTGCCTGTCTACCTACCACTGTCGAGTAGTCCTGTGAGTAGTTAGTAGTGGTATATTGCTTACCACCAACTTCAGGCGTATCTAAATGTATTAATCGATAAAGCACAGTAGCTGACTCAGCACGAGTTGCTTGGGCAAGTGGCGCAAATAAATTATTCGGTTTACCAACAATCAGCCCTAATGACACTACGGCTTGTACATCGCTATAGGCCCATTTAGCAATACTAGCATTGTCATTAAACTTAAGAGGGGAGGCAGTCGTCTTAAAGTTTAGATAATCGAGAGCTCTTTTTAGCATGGAAGCCATTTCCTGACGATTAATGTTAGCCTTTGGATTAAAATGCCCCTTGTCATCACCTTTGACTATTTGATAGTAACTGGCTTGCTTAATGACGTCGTAATACCAATCGCCTTCACGAACATCCGAGAAGTTCGGCTTAACAGATACTTCTGGTAAGTTTAGTGCTCTTACGAGGAATGCAGTGAATTCGGCACGATTGACGGAATCATTCGGGCGATAATTGCCTTGATCATCACCTTTCATTAAATCATGTGTAATTAAATAGTTCATTTCATAGTAGGCCCAATGCTTAGAAATATCTTCTGCCGCAACATTTGTAGGTGCTAGATATAACATCGCAATAAGCATGGCCCCGACAATAGAGAGTTTACCTTTCATTCTTTAAGCTCCTTTCAGTAGTTGATAAGATCCTATCAAACTACCAAAAGTTTAGCATAAAAAGAGCCAATCTATTATTACAACATGGGAACAGATGCATTTTGTCAATAATTAATAATGAAGAAAGTCTTTCTTATTGAAAGAGTATACTTTCATCCTATGAAAAACATGGTATATATTTCTGTTTCTTTACAAATATGACTATTTAATTACAGTGATCTTTAATTTTTGACAATTTCGTATCTATTCAAGAAAATGCTTGGATAATAATGAGAGTCAGGTATAATAGGTAACGGAACTATATGTTACCAACCAAAAAGAGGTAATAAGATAGTTGGGAGTATTATGAATACCATAATTTGCTGGGGAAAAAAATCCTCTATAGCTAAAATTATGGATTAATGCTTGAATTTAGATAAAGATAGTGTTATATTATTGTAGAAAGTGAATGATCTTACTAGAATGGTATTCTACTACTCTTTTTCTAGTGGATTTACCGAAAAATTTGCTTTAGTTTTGTATTATTCGAGGAAGCTATAATACATACATTTAGGCAACTAATAAGGCGGTACTATAGTTTTCATTGGAATAATATCAATTTAAGGAAATATTAGGGAGGAATACATTAATGGCAAAGCAAAACAAAGGCCGTAAGTTTTTCGCGGCATCAGCAACAGCTGCACTTGTTGCATCAGCAATCGTTCCTGTAGCATCTGCTGCACAATTAAATGACTACAACAAAATCTCTGGTTACGCTAAAGAAGCAGTTCAATCTTTAGTAGACTCTGGAGTAATTCAAGGGGATGAAAAAGGTAACTTCAACCCAACTAACACAATTACTCGTGCAGAAGCGGCTAAAATCTTCGCAAGCGCGTTAGATTTAGAAGCAGAAGGTTCTGTAGATTTCAAAGACGTTAAAGCAGGTGCTTGGTACGCTGATTACGTAGCAGCAGTTGTAGAAAACGGAATTTTTGAAGGTGTTAGTGCTACTGAATTCGCACCTAACAAAACTTTAACTCGTTCAGAAGCAGCTAAAATTCTTGTAGATGCTTTCGGTTTAGAAGGTAGCGAAAGCCTAAGCCAATTCGCTGACGCTTCTTCAGTTAAACCATGGGCTAAATCTTACTTAGAAACAGCTGTAGCTAACGGCGTATTCACTGGTTCTGAAGTAAACGGTAAATTAAACCTTAACCCTAACGCTTCAATCACTCGTCAAGACTTCGCAGTAGTATTCGCTCGTACGCTTGATCTAGGTGAAGCTGAAACTCCAGTTGATGCATCTGTAAAAGCTATCAACAACACAACTGTTGAAGTAACATTCGACGAAGAAGTTGATAACGTAGAAGCTCTTAAATTCAAAATCGAAGGCTTAGAAGTTAAAGACGCAGCTGTTAAACAAACTAACAAAAAAGTTGTTGTATTAACTACTGAAGCTCAAACTGCTGACAAAGAGTACGTAGTAACTCTTGATGGCGAAACAATCGGTAAATTTAAAGGTATCGAAGCTGTAATTCCAACAGCTGTTAAACTTACATCTACATCTGAACAAGGTGTAATCGGTAAAGAAGTTTCTCTTAAAGCACAAGTAACAGTTCCTGAAGGTCAATCTAAAGAAAATATTCCTGTGACTTTCAACATCGTTAACGATAAAAATACTAACGAAAAAATTGAAAAAGTAGCTTACACAAATGCTGAGGGCGTAGCTACTTATTCTTACACTCGTTACTACGCTTCAGTTGATTCTGTAACTGCTTATGCAACAAGCAAATCTACTGTGTTCTCAAGTGCAAAAGTTTACTGGGCTAACGAAATTCAATTAGCTATCACAGAAAAAACTGCGGACAATGTATTATCAAACGGTGCTAAAAAAGTATATGAAATCAGCGCACCTGCAAAAGCTGGTCAATATGTATTTGTTGCATTCGAAAACAATCTTGGTGTAACAACTGACAAATTAACTCGTTCAGTATTCGTTGAAGGTACTGGTTTATGGACACAAAATGCTGTGAATAATATCACAGAAACTCCTGCAAATACTGATCAATACCCATATGAAATTACAAATGGTGCTAATCGTGTAGTTCCTGTTTTACTTGATTCAAAAGGTAAAGCAAACTTAGTATTAAGTGGTACAAACGGTAAAGTTAAACCTGTAGTTTATGAAGGTGTATTAAAAACTAATTACAATTTCTTCAACAACAATAATCCAGGTTCTAGAATTACTGATTTCGCAAACATTCTATATAACCCAACAGCATTACAAGCAAAAGCTGCAGAAGTATCATTTGATATTAAACATACTTTAGGCTTAACTATTGAAGCTAAGGGTGTAGCGAACGCTGCAATTGCTCTTGATGGCAAACAAACAGGTGGTCGTGATTACGTAGCTACTTATGTAGATAAAGATGGAAAACCTGCTAAAGCTGGTGACACAGTACTTGTTGCACTTGCATATGATGCAAAACATCCAACTTATTTAGTAGATGAAGATGGTAAAGAGTTAGCTCATTATGTTGCTCGTCAAGATGGCAACACTTATTACCAAGTGCCTGTTAAAGGAAAAGAAGGAAAAGTTGAATTCACAGTTACTTCAAAAGATGAGCAAGCATTTGCTGAGCCAATCGTATTTATCAACAATGGTACTGGTCCAGATAAAAATAAATCACTATTAGACGCATCTGATTTACAAGCTAAAGGTGCAGCAACTTACTTCACTAAAGAAGTTCAATACCAAGCTGAACTAGAAGCACTTGATTCTAAAGGTGATGACACTAAATCAGTATTAGCTGGTGGTTCTGAGTTTGTAGAATATAAGTACAATTTAGTTGACCAAAATGGTAAACCACGTGCTTATAAAACTGCTACTAACGTATCATTTAATGTAACAGCTGGTACAAGTGAATTAACAGTAACTGGCGCTACTGAAGGCACTGTAACAGTTGCTCCAGGTAACCCACGTACAGTAACAGCTACAATTGCTGCTGGTGAATTATCTAAATCAATTAAAGTAACTGCAGATAAAGCTGGTTCAGCAACTGCATATGCAACAGCTTCACGTGTTGGTGCAGGAGTACTTCCATCAACTGATTCTATAACAGTTATTTTTGCTGCTACATCTACAGTTGCAGTATCTGGTACAGTTACAAAAGTTGATAAAGAAGTTGTATACATTGACGGTGTTCCATACAGCTTACTTGATGCAACTTACCTAAACAAAGGTTCTGTAGTTCCTACATTAGCTGCATTCAAAGCAGATTACCTAAAAGTAGGCGCTCCTGTAACTGTAAGTAAAGATTCAGAAGGTAAATTAACTTTCAATGTAGTTGATCCAACTACTACAAACCCAGGTGAATTAACATCTGTATTCAACCAAGTTAATGCTGCTACTAATCATGCACAAGTTCTTGCAGCACTTAAGAAATTAGACGGATTCAATAATTTCACTAAAGCTGACCAAGATGATATTGCTGATGAAGTATTAATTGATTTAGGAACTCAACTTTATGCAAGCCCATTAGCATTCCAAACTGCATATAATGCCTTAGCTGCTGCTGCAAAAGACACTGCTGCTGCAATCGCTGATCTTGATGCAACAATTGCTGATGCAGAAACTGTAGTTAAAAATGCTGTAGTTGGTACTGCTGTAGGT
Organism: Lysinibacillus sp. NPDC097231; assembly: GCF_044761885.1. NCBI lineage: Bacteria > Bacillati > Bacillota > Bacilli > Caryophanales > Bacillaceae > Lysinibacillus > Lysinibacillus sp. NPDC097231. Next base: position 25,686 of record NZ_JBIWDH010000041.1, read on the forward strand.
CAATACACTCAAGCTAATATTGATATCCTTAAAGCTGATATTTTAGCTGCAAAAGCTAATAAAACTGCAGTTGTGAATGGCACTGTTAAATCATCTGCTGGAACAAATGCTAACAAAACTGCTTTAACTACTGCAGATAATACGTTAAAAGCTGCTGTAACTACTTTCAAAGCAACAGTTGTTACAAATGGTTCAATTCAAGACGCTGCATTAGCTAGTGTAAATGTTTCATTACTTGCTCTATATGGTACTGGTACTGCACCAACAACTGGTGATGCTAAATATGCTGCTGCAGAAAAAGCATTAAAAGACAATGCATCAGTACTAGGTCTTGACTTAAAAGGTTACGATACTTACACTACAGCTTCAGATAAAGAAGCAGCTCTTTATGATTTAGCAACAGCTGCTAACACAGCTAGTACTACTGTTGGTTTTGGTTCTTCAGCTGCACTAAGCACATCTTTAGCTGCTGCAACTGATGTAGTTGCTCCTAAAGTAACTAAAGCTGTATTCAATGCTGTTAGTGATGAATTAGTGTTAACATTTGATGAAGCTATTACAACTGGTACTATTGATAACTTTGTAGTTAACTTCACATTAGCTGGTGGTGTTTCTACTGGTACATTAACTGGTACTGTTGCATCTTCAACTGGAAATACTTTAACTATTACTACAACTCCAGCTCAAGTTGCTTCACAAGGATTTGCAGCAGGTGTTAAAATTACTAATGTAACTTTAAAAGATAGCACAACAGCTGTTATCACTGTTAAAGATGCAAAAGGAAATGTAACTACTGATTTCGCTGTTGATGTAGTTAACCCTCAATAAAAACTAAACGAAATGTTACTTTATAAGCTAGCTTGCTAGTGAAATAAGTAGATTATGACCCCATGGATATAACTTTAATTAGTTAAACGCCATGGGGCTTTTCTAACTATTTATCTTGTATTCATCAGGGAAGTTTTGATGCCTGGTAAACTGTTCCGTTAGCCTGGATGCCTAACCCTTCTGAACTTGTAAAATCAAAACCATAATAACAGGCACTTCAAACAGTTAATATATTATTAATGCAATAATTTATTAGCCTTTACTTCGTCAACAGGAGTGAAGGTTTTTACATTTGAAGGAAGAATTTATTTGGAAGAAACATCATGTACCTGTACAGCTTGTAGACATTGTACAGGTGAATTTAGTTTGGGAAAAAACAATAAAGATAGATGTATTCGACACCTCATGATGCCTACAAAATATTTCAAGAGATAGTAAGGGGGAGTGACAGAGAAGTTTTTGCAATCGCTTGTTTAAGTACTTGTAACGAAATTAACTGTTTTCAAATTGTTCACATTGGTTTCATCAATATCAGCATTGCCCAACCTAGCGACATCATAAAGGCAGCAATCCTTTCAAACAGTGCAAGTATTTTTGCCTTACACAATCATTCATCGGATGACAGTACACCTTCATCTGAAGATATTGCTATAACGAAAGACTTGTAGAAGCAGGGAAAATTATCGGAATTGATGTTTTGGAACATTGGATTTGCCCATCAATTTAAAGGGTAGCAAAGTCCGATACGTGCCTTTAAGAAAGAACCTACTTGAGAAGTATTTTTTTATATCTAAATTTATTTTAGATTGTAAGCGAAGGTGACAAGTAGCATAAGTTTTAAGCTTTAACATTGTTTTATATTTATATTAACCTCATAGTCAAGAAAGGATAGTGTTCATACATAAGTGTTGTCCACCATATTGGTAGCTTTTTGTAAATCCTTGAATCTATTTGGAGCTTTAGGTGGAATGAGGGCTAGGCTTACCGTACCTAATTCAACTTTTTTCGATAAAAATCCCACATATTGGACTTTTTTCATGTTAAGATGGTGTATAGACTAATTGTGGAAAAAGGAGATTGGAATGTTTAAAAAATTTAAGACTTCATGTATGATTACCGCGGTTGCTTTGGCTTCGATATTACCTGGACAAGCTTCTGCATCTGCTGCTAGTGACAAAGGAATTCAAGTGAAAAATAATGTTTCTATTAATATTAATGGAGAAACTCTGCGGGTGAATGATCCTATTTTAAATAAATCTGACTTTCTTCTTTTACCAATGAGAGCTTTGTATGAGGCGGTTGGTGCGAGTGTTGACTGGAATAATGAATCACTTACTGCGTCAGCTACTCGCAATGGCAAAGTGGTTGATTTAACAATAGATTCAATGACTGCCTTAGTTGATGGACAAGCGGTGTCTATGGATGTGGCGCCATTTATGTATAAGGACCGGACGTATATGCCATTGCGTTTCGTCAGCGAAAACTTTGACGGAACTGTTAATTGGGATGCTACTACACAAACGGTTGATATTACTTTAACAGATGGAACGTCAGGACAACCTCAGGAAGATCCTTATATTCTACATATTAATAATCAACGTATTGTGATGAAGGATCCAATTGTCACGAAGCAAGGGAGATCCTATATTCCTGCTAATTATATATATGAATATTTAGAAGAATCTTCTGGCAAATGGCTACCGGATAACTCGTTCGAATTGCAAATTTCGGGAATGAGCTTTATTTTCAAGGAAAATAGTAACCAAGTTCTAGTAAATGACGAAGTTGTCACAATGGAAGAAAAACCATTTATGCAAAATGGCAAAATGTATGTCCCTGCTTCCTTTATTGTCAACGCATTAGGTGGGAATTTACGTTATATTACCGAGAAAAAAGAAATGTACCTTTATGTCTATCACTATATGTATACAAGTTCCTTCCTTGAAAAATCTTATGGTGCTACATCAGCGCCTGAGCCTGTCCCTTCTGCTCGTTTAGAAGGAGATCGTGATTTGATGATTAGTGATAATCCTGAAACGTTAACGCGCAAGCTGGTTCCTAAATCAAATGCAACGCTTGCTCAATATCAAGTGAAAGCTGATGCAGGAACAAATAAACACCGAATTTTTGGATGGCATTACAATACTTTAGGGTCAGAAGTGCAGATTGGTATTACGGTTCAGAATAATTCTAGCACGGAAAGCATCAAGGTCATTGATTCAAAAGGGATTAACCAAAAGACTGGGAATAACTGGGTTGGTCATGATATTGGTTTAACCCTTGCTGATGCAACATTAAATGAAAAGCTGAAAAAATCTAGTAGTAAAGGAATTGTCATCGCACCAGGGGAAACGAAGGTAATCGAATCATATGATTTGTTCCACGATTATATCATTGGATTTTTACATGATCTCGATATTCAAGCTGTCAATGGTGGGAAGCCAGAGTATACGATTCGCACAGTATTAACAAAGGATCAAAGTGATTTAACAAGTATTCTATCAGATCCTGTGGCGATAGATGAATATGCAAAGCATCCAAGAGGTGCCTGGACGAGCTCTACTATTCTAGCAGAACTTCCTGCTTATAAAGTAGATTCACCAGAGGTCGGCTATAACATTTCAAATGGTAGAACAGATAATTTGCAAACGGCAGAAAACTCACTATCACAAATCAATGGTGCAATGGGGAATCCGGGTCATTTCGGCATGAACTATAAGGTGTCGATTCCACTTGTCAATGAAACTGGCAAGACACAAACAATCAAGCTTAAATTAGCTGGTCGAGGCGGTTTATACAGTGGTGCCGTAAAGGTTAATGGCAACGTGTATCTAGTCCCTTCTCTAAGAGCAAGTACAGAATATGTTGAACTACCAAGTTACAAAATGAAGGGTTCATCTGACACAATTCAAGTAGAATTCATGCATGCAGGTGGAGTGAATCTTCCAGTAGCAATTTATGTAGAAACAAAATAAATGAAGTCCCTGGCACGAATGAGTTTCACAACATGACTTCGTGCCATACTTTTAAATTGGCGAGAAAACCTGTAACAATGGTTGTAGTATTTTTCATATTAATCAAGAGCCTTTTCTAACATCTTATACAATGGGCAAAAACCAATCGTGTACGTAATGATTTCACCGTTAAATAAGTCTAAAACATACAGCTTTTCTCCAAATAATTTAAACTCCGTAATGTCCGTAACTCATTTTCGTGTGGTGCTTCTGCTTTAAACTGGCAATCTAAAATCAGTTTCTAAGATAAGCTCCAAGGTAGAATGATTGTTAATTCTATGTTTCCTCCTAATGATTTGTATATGGTGAAAACTATAAGAATAGAATTACTAGACATTCAAGAGATTAAAAGAGGAAGTTCATAGGGTCTTGGAAAATCCTTAGATTTCCATGGAACTTTTGCAGGAATAGGGTTTAGGCTCCAGTACCTAATTCGACTTTTTTTGATAGTAATCCCGCATTTTGAACTTTTTTCATGTTAAGATGATCTAGAATTAATATGGAAAAAGGAGTTTAAGATGTTTAGTAAGTTTAAGACCTCATGTATGATTACCGTAGTTGCTTTGGCTTCGATATTGCCTGGACAAGCCTCTGCATCAGCTGCTAGTGACAAAGGGATTCACGTAAAAAATAATGTTTCTATTAATATCAATGGTGAGACTCTCAAAGTGTCTGATCCAATTTTAAATAAATCCGATTATCTTTTTTTACCTATGAGAGCTTTGTATGAGGCGGTTGGTGCCAGTGTGGACTGGAAGAAAGAAACACTTACTGCGTCAGCTAATCGAAACGGCAAGTTAGTTAATTTAACAATAAATTCAAAGACAGCCTTAGTGGATGGACAAAAGGTACCAATGGCTGTTGCACCATTTATGTATAAGGATCGCACTTACATGCCATTGCGTTTCGTCAGTGAAAATTTTGGTGGGAACGTGAACTGGAATCCTACTACACAAACTGTTGATATTTCCTTAACAGATGAGACTCAAGGGAACCCATATATTTTACATATTAATAATCAACGCATTGTGATGAAGGATCCAATTATCGTAAAGCAATCGAGATCCTATATTCCGGCTAATTATATATATGAATATTTAGATGATTCTTCTGGCACGTTGTTACCTGATAAATCGTTTGAATTGCGAATTGCGGGAATGAGCTTTGTTTTCAAGGAAAATAGTAACCAAGTTCTAGTTAATGATGAAGTCGTGACAATGGAAGAAAAACCATTTATGCAAAATGGCAAAATGTATGTTCCTGTTAGCTTTGTTGTTAACGCATTAGGTGGGAATTTACGTTATATTGAAGATAAAAGAGAATTGTACCTTTATGTCTATCAATATATGTATACAAGCTCCTTCCTTGAAAAATCTTATGGTTCTACATCAACACCTATGAATGTTCCATCTGCTCGTTTAGAAGGAGATCGTGATTTATTCATTAGTGATAATCCAGAAACGTTAACGAGCAAGCTGATTCCTAAATCTAATGCCACGCTTGCCCAATATCAAGTGAAATCAACATCAGCTATAAATAAACATCGAGTATTTGGCTGGCATTACAATACGTTAGGGACAGATGTACGAATCGGTATTACCGTTCAAAATACTTCTAGTACTGAAAGCATCGAAGTAATCGACTCCAAAGGGACTAGCCAACAAACAGGAAATAGCTGGGTTGGCCATGATATTGGTTTAACCATTGCTGATGCGACGCTAAATGATAAGCTTAAAAAATCTAGTAGTAAAGGGATCGTCATCGCACCAGGAGAAACAAAGGTGATTGAATCATATGATTTGCTCCGCGGTTATATCATTGGATTTTTACATGAACTAGATATTCAAGCTGTCAATGGTGGGACGCCAGAGTATACGATTCGCACAGTATTAACAAAGGATAATAGTAATTTAACAAGCATTTTATCAGATCCTGTTCCGATTGATGAATCTGCAAAGCATCCAAGAGGTGCCTGGACGAGCTCTACTATTCTAGCAGAACTTCCTGCTTATACAGTAGATTCACCAGAAGTAGGCTATAACATTTCAAATAGTAAAACAGACCATTTGCTAACAACAGAAAACTCACTTTCACAAATCAATGGTGCAGTAGGAAATCCTGGTCATTTCGGCATGAACTATAAGGTGTCGATTCCACTGGTTAATCAAACTGGAAAGACAAAAACGATCAAGCTTAAATTAGCTGGTCGAGGCGGCATATACAGTGGTGCAGTAAAGGTCAATGGCAAAGTGTATCTAGTACCTACATTGAGAGTAGGTACAGAATATGTTGAATTACCAGATTACAAGATGACGGGTTCAGTAGAAACGCTTGAGTTAGAATTCATGCATGCAGGAGGAGTAAATCTTCCAGTAGCAATTTATCTTCATTCAGAAGAATGAAGATAAAGCCTCCGGCGGATGTCACGGATTTTCAAAGGAATGAATTGTGATAGCACAATTCAAAATCCGGACGCAATTACGCCAAGGCGAAATTGATATAGTAACAAAATAAATGAAGTCCCTGGCACGAATTTGTTTCACAACATGACTTTGTGCCATACTTTTAAATAATTTGGAGTGAAAAAATTGGCAAGAAAACTAGTAACAATTGTAGTAGTATTTTTCGTTTTAATGTTTTCAGTGAATCCAACTTACGGACAAGCAGCCGTTTTTGATAATAAAATAAAAGAAGAAAAGAAAGAAGTATCACCACAGGTCACACATATCCAGCAAACCTATAGTTCTAATTCTATTCGTGAGTTTGTAAATGTTTTAGATATTAATTTAAATAATACATATACAGAACTTGAAGTCGGTGTACCGAATCCTATTAATTCCCTTCTAACAACGACGAATATGGCAAAGCAAAACACCTATGATGGACATCGTGTTGTAGGGGCTGTCAATGCTTCATACTTCTTAGGAAATGGTATGCCAGCCAACTTGTTAGCTGAAAATAATGAAATTATTAACTATGGTATTTTAGGAGATACATTTGAAAGTCCAACACAAAAGCCAGTTGCTTTTGGTCTATCAAAAACAGGGAAGGCGATAGCAGATTACTATTCTACGAATCTATCCTTTCAGGTAAATGGTAAAAGTTATCCGATTGATCTTATCAATAGTGAAAGATCTACAGATAAAACAGTATTATACACACCTGATAAACGAACAACAGGTACAAATAATTGGGGTATAGAAATTGTTGTCTCAAGTGCTAGTCAAGATATGCAAGTATTGCATTTTGGAGATCGCCTCTCAGGGACGGTATCCAATGTAACGACGTATGGTGCAGAAGGAAATTCAACAGTACCATCAGATGGCTTTGTCATTTCGGTGCAAAATAAAGAGCTGGCAACTGAACTAAGCCAACAAATTGCTGCAGGTACAGATATTGATGTAAAGCTGTCTATTGATGAAAAATGGATGGATGCTCAATTTATTTTAGCAGCAGGACCTATGTTGGTGAAAAATGGTAAGACGGAAATTTCTATGCCAACGAATTCTAACTTTGCTTCAGCGCGCAGCCCTCGTACTGCAGTGGCAGTAGATGCAACTGGTACCAAAGTGTTTCTTGTAACAATAGATGGTAGATTAAAAGGTCATAGTAATGGCGTAAGTTTAACAGAATTAGCTTCTTATTTAATCTCAATGGGTGCATCTTCGGCCATTAACCTTGACGGAGGCGGCTCTACAGCGATGGTTGTTCGAAATCCAGGCGGCTATTTTGCGAACCTTGTGAACGTACCTTCAGATGGCGGTGAGCGTCGCGTATCGGCTATATTACAAGTTGTCAATACAGCGCCACCAGGCAAAGTAAAATCCATTACGTTAAGCAATGTCAACCAAGTTACGAAAGGTTCATCCGTTGACATGAAAGTAGCGAGTGCCTACGATCAATACCTAAATCCTGTTTCAATCAGCCCATCTAATATAAATTGGACGGTTGAAGGCAATATCGGTAAGATGGACGGGGCAACCTTTACAGCTACACAAAAAGGGGAAGGCAAAATTATCGGTGAGTATGATGGTGTGCGAACATCCACAACTGTGAAAGTTGTAGATTTAGCAGAAAAACCTATTTTTACAGATGTAACGAATGATCATTGGGCTTTTTCAGATATCCAAAGTCTGTATAATAAATCTCTTATTAAAGGATACGAAAATGGAACGTTTAAACCAGAAGCGACCATTACACGTGCAGAGGCAGCTACCATTATTGCAAGGGCGCTTAATTTAACAACAACGAAAAATTCAAGCTTTAAAGATGTTAGCAAGAGCCATTATGCCTACAGTGCCATCGCTGCAGTAGAGCAAGCTGGAATTATTAAAGGGCAAGCAGCAGGGAAGTTCAACCCTAATGGACAGCTTTCACGTGCTGAAATGGCAGCGATTTTAACAAGAGCCTATAAATTAACAGGCACAAGTAAAGTAAACTTCACAGATGTTAAATCGACTCACTGGGCGTATAGTGATATCCAAGCGCTTGTAACAAATAACTTAACAGGCGGCTTCCCAGATAACACATTCAGACCAAACACACAAATAACTCGTGCACAATTCTCAAGCTTCTTGAATAGATGCTTAGCATTAAAATAATAAAATCACTTCAAACGATACCCTGTAGGATTAAAACTACAGGGTTTTTCATGTTGTTGAAAAATATAATCAGGGAAATAGTGTTGATATTTAGCGTTGTAAATGAGGTGATTTCCGTTCTAGGCTACTCGCTTGTATGAATCTTTGGCAGGTGGATATCGATAAAACGCAGAAGTTGGGTGATAAAACGTGAAAGTTAATCGATAAAATTCAAAAGTTGGGCGATAAAACAGAAAAGTGCTCCGATAAAACTCAAAAGTTGGATGACATGTTGTTAAAACATTTGTCTGGTGGATAAGTTGATTGAGCGAAGTGAAGCGCCCAATCGCAACAGAAATCAACCACTCTTTTTGCCGAAAAATTTATATAATAGGTCACTTTAATTTTAATAACATAAGGTTACAACAACATGGTTTCATTTATTATGGATAGAAACTAAATATTTATTCTTTTTTTATAATCACTAAATGAAAAAAATCCGCGTAGATTTCTGTGAGAAGAGCAAACCGTTGCTGCTCTTTTCTTGCTTACAGAAATTGAAGCGGATTTTTGTCGTATGTTATTTAAAAAACTATATATTTAATATAGTGTCTCCAATCTAATTCTTTAAAATGCTGCCATTGGATTTTCTCAACTGGCATTGTGCGGAAGGAATAAGAAAAAAGATTACGGTTTTTATTGGAGAGCATAGGTGTTCCTTCATCTAGATAATCAGTAAAAATAGCTGACTGTGCAGTATTAAACTCAACTTGAATATCTTTTAGCTCAATTTTTCCATCTTGGCCGATAATGTATACTTTTTTACCTTCCTTAGTAGCATGAACCCACGATTTATCTACTTTATAAGAGTTAGATGCTTCGTTGACAATAATGGAGGCTTTGCCAGTAGTCGAAAATGGAATGTCCTCCATTGTATCATCTTGTTGCAACACTACTTCATAATTCATTGGTTGAGGTAAAGCTGTTGTTTTTGCAAGTTCATTGCCCCAAATAGAATCAGTTGTAGCAATCATTTGTTTTTCTAGTACAATGCCAGATAAGGATTCTTTCAAATGCTTAACCTTAAAATCAACCTGTTGTCCTTCCATCACTTTTTGCCATTCATCCTCTGATAAATAAGCAAGCATTGCTTTTTCAGTAGAATAGATTTCAAATGTGACTGTCCCAGCTTCCTCTTTAACGGCGGAAATAACACCATCCACTGGGCTAACGACTCCTTGGCGAGACTGTATTTGTTCAATTTGTGCATCCATTAGCGCGATTTGACGATTTGTCTCCGCGATATGTCGATTTAAAATGGCGACTGCTGTCGATGGAGAGTTTTGCTGAGCTAGCTCCAATTTTAGTGTGACAGAAAGTTTGTCATTAACTTGGTCCGTATTGATGGAGCTTTTCGGATTGGCTGTATCACCATAATCATTCTCAATTTGTGAGAGCGCATCTTCTAAATCGTATAGTTCATTTTCATAGGCTGCACGTTCGGCCTCAAGCTTTGTTAACTCATCATCAACTTCTTCTGTTTTATAGGTAGCTAGTAAATCATTTGGCGTAACTTTTTGCCCACGCTTTACATTCACTGCTGATAAGCTTGTCGCATCGGCTGTGATTGTGTATGTTTCTGCAGGTGCGACAATCGTTTCCTTATTGACATGCTCTGAATTCGTACCTATATATGCTTTTTGAAATTCATCGATAAAGTAGGATCGTGTAACTTTGCTATCGTCTTTAAAGACAAAATAAGCATCTACGCCGACTAATAGCATTGTCATCACGATGGCCAGACTTGTCCATGGTTTTGATTTGATAAATGCCATTATCCTAACCCCCTAGTAATCCATTCTTTAAGTGGTAAAACACTGATCAAACCAACGAATAAGGCCATAAATAATTGGATGCTAATAATTTTTACTACTAACATTTTTCTACTCGCCTCTTCCTCCCATTTAGAAAGGAATGTGTATTGTACAACAATTGTCAGCACAGTGGCCACTGTCAATTGATTAATCGTGAATAAGACGTAATCCGTATCAATCATCTGCATGACAAGAGGAGCTAAAGAAAAGAATGAAAACAATGTTGAATAGCCAGCTACTGCGAAAACAACAAATAATATTGTTTTTTCAATTAATAAAAATGTGACAACATATAGTTGGACTTTTTTAATCCATGTATAGGGAATGTCCGTTAATAGATGTAAAAGGTATGTAACCCCGTAATAATGGAAGCAAAAATAGACAATAGCCCACAAAATGGCACCGAGCATCGACAGTAAACGAGCTACGTAGTATTCATTATGTAAATCCATTGCGAACAAAGAGGTTAAATTCTCAGTACCCATCCCCCAAAACTCACGTGCAGCGAATAATAGAATGAATAACAGGAAAACCGTCAATGAACGTTTTTTATATCCGATAATCTCGCCTTCTTCTACAATTTTAGTAAAGTAGGTTGGATTTCTTAAGCTATGCCAAAACTTATAATGGTAAAACATATACAGCTTCCTTTCTTTCAAAATAGTAAACATCAAATTTGTAGTATACACCTTGTTAAACAATATTGACATATGAAAATAGCTGTTTTCTATCAATAATTTCTTAGAAAAAAGCGATTTGTCAAATGAAATAAAACATCATACAAATCTATTGTATAGTATAATTGAAATAACTTCCTGTATTTCTAATTAGTTATTATTAAAAAATACCTTTGATATATTCACGTTTCTACAAATATAGCGAAGTTCACCAAAAACGCTTGAATTCACACGTATCACACCGATACTAAAGTAATGGATCTAAATGAAAATGAACACAATTATTTTCCTATACATAAAAGATGAAAGGGTGGTTCAATTGAATCGAAAATTGACGGCAGGAGTCATAACGAGTCTATTACTAGCACCTACGGCTATAGCGAACGCACAGGAAAATGATGCACAATCACGCGTATCAACTCAAACAGAGCAAGTGGCTTATGTTAATGCAGTAGCAGCCGCAACGACAAAAGAACAAATTATCGCGCAATATGGAAAGCTTTCTGAAAGTTCAACGGCAGATGAAATGGTTATCGCAAAAGGTGATTTAGCCATCCTAAGTGAGCTAGATTTTAATAGTGATGAGATTGTATTTATTAAAGCAAAGTATGAATATGTTGAGGAGCAACGCCGACTATTAAATGAATTAAAGGAAATAGAGAAAAGCATTAGTGCATTAACGTATACAAGTAAAACATTTATAGACGATGTCGCATCTGTTGAAAAAAAGTATGATGATTTTTTAAATAATGGAACAACAAGTGGTTCATCTTATATAAGTGTCCAAGAAGATTTTGAAATGGCTTTCGACGACGCATATTCAAATGAAGCTAAAAGTATTGCCTCTACTATTCGTGGTACATCCCTACAATATGGCTATACTGAAGTAGAGCGTAATGCCTACTTTAAAGGTAAAGGTGCAGATATTGATAGATTGAAAAAATTAGTGACTGATGCGGATGAGGCAAAGAAGGCAACTACCAAATTGGATGCTTTAGTTATTATGTTGAAGCAAACATCAGCGGATCCTGTGGATATTGCTAAAGCAGTAGAAGATGTTACGACAGCTTATAACTCACTAACAGCAGATCAAAAGAAAGTAATTGTAGCCTATAATCCAAATAATGACACCGTGACACCTTATAAAAAGTATACGGATGCCTTAACAAATATGTCAGCAGCTAATAAAGTAGTGTCGAGTATATCACAGTTAAAGGCAAAGCAACCGACAGCCTTCACATCGGCAACGAATTTTATCAGTGCAGTGACTGCTATTGAAACAGCTTATACTAAGCTGGATGCAGATTCACAGAAATTAGTAACGAATTATCAAGATTTTATACCTTATAAAGATGCCGCAGATATTTCTAAACAAATTACAGCACTACGCATTTCAAGTGATCTTTCCTATCGTACTGCTGTAGGAGAGCTAAAATTAAAATACGATAGTTTATCTACTAAAGAGTTTGTGAAAAATGGGGCCGATCTGGAAACAGCAGCTGCTAATATCGCTTCTGCAGAAGAGATTGAAGGGCTTATTGAAGCAATAGAAGGTGCTTCGGGCACAGCAAAAGTGGCAGCCATTAATTCTGCTCGTAAAGCGTATGATGCACCTTCTGGAACAAATATAAATGCGGCAAATGTCAAAAAGATCGTTAATAATCTACCAAAGCTGACAAATTGGGAGAAGGTTTATAGTGCTTCCTTAAGCGTGGACAAATTAATTGACAGTATAGACCCTAAATCTTCAACGTTCGAAAGCAAAACAATAGCTGCTCAGGCGGCTTTTGACAAACTTGGAGAGAGTGAAAAGGCATTAGTTCAAAATAATAATAAATTAACATTATTTTTCCAATATGCTGATTTATCGAAACAAGTGAATGCACTCAATCCATCCATGAAGGATTACAAAACACAAATTGAGACATTACAAACTAAAGTGGCTGCTTTAACAGGAAGCGGCAATGATGCTGCTGCGTTGGATGAAATAAAAAGTAAACTTGAGGCTAAATTATCGCAACTTGCAGCTGAAGAAAAAGCAGTGGCAGACGTTAGAGATTTAATTGACAAATTAAGTACATCGCAAGATCTAGTCGGGGATATGCTAGCGGCACGCGCTGAATACAATGCTCTTCCATCAGCTGCTGCAAAAAATCGTGTGACGAATATTAAAATCTTAACTGATTTAGAGAAATCACATAAGGCTGTTGTCAACGTTATTTCTCTATTTGAAAAGCTAGATCCAGCAACTAAAAGTTATATTTCAAAAGCGAAATCTGCCTATACAGCTTACACAAAGCTAGATAAGACTAAGCAACAGTATGTCTTAAATTATAATGAATTAAATAAAATCGTACCTGTGATAGATGTAATTGTTCAAATTAATGCTTTAAATCCATCTAAAAAAACCTATAAAGACGATGTAAAAGTAGTTACAGATGCCTATACAGCATTAGCAGATAATACACAGGTTATCAATTATACTGATCTCACAAAAGCACAGGGCTATATCGATACAGCGAAAGCATTCGATGACCGTGTCATTGCATTAGCGAATGAGAACCCTGACACATTTGTAAAGAAAGTAGCCGACCTAGCTGCAGAGTACAAAGCAATGGATAAAAATGCGAAGAAGCTAGTGGAGCAAGCAAAAACCTTAACCAACTACGAAAAAAATAATAAAGCTGTTGTCAAAGTTATTCAAATGATCGACGCCTTAAATCCAACAAGTAAGGATTATACTAAAAAAGTACTTGCTGCCCGAAAGGCTTATAATGCGCTAGATGAAATCTCACAAAAACGTGTGACCAACTACGCAAATCTAACGGCAGTTGAAGACGTAGCTTCATTAATTGGTTTAATTGCATCATTAAAACCATCAAGCAAGACATTCTTCCAAGATATGAAAACGGCACGTGAGATGTATGATGCATTACCAAATGACAAGCAACAAGCGATCATTAATTATGATGCACTTGTAGCTGCGGAAAGTGAGCAAGGAGTGGCACATAAGGTTGTCGAGCTTATTGATTTAACTCAAGAAGAGGATGCAGACTACTTAACAAAGCTTATGAATGCACGTGTGGCGTATGATCAGCTAACTTCTAATCAAAAGAAATTAGTGACAAATATTAAAGATTTAACTGCACGTGAAAAAGCGGTAAAACCAATTTTAAATGTGATGGTGCAAATTAATAATTTGGATCCGGAATCAAATAATTTTGTAAGCAAGGTCAATTCTGCGCGTAAGGCGTATGATAATTTAAATAAAGATCAGAAAAAATATATCAATAATATTGATATTCTCCAAACCTATGAGCCTGTATCAAAGGTGATTGAATTAATTAGTAAGCTGAAATCTTCAAGTAATACATTCCTTGAGGATACAACTCGAGCACGTTCACTTTATGAGGCGCTATCAGCAGATATGAAGCAATATGTAACAAACTATTACTTATTACAAGCAGCGGAAACTAGCATTTTAGGTGCTGGTAATGTTATGCAGATGATTGAGGAATTACCGTCTGTAGATCCGAAGCAGTATGTAAAACGTATCCAGGAAATTCGTGCGGCTTACAACGCTTTACCAAAGGATCAACAAAGAGCCGTACAAAATTACCGAGTGTTACAAGACCAAGAGAAGCTTGTGAAGCCTGTCATTAGTGTTGTAGAGGATATTGATAGACTAATGACTGCCAAAGACATGAACAGTCAATATCAAAAGATTTTAAAAGCCTACGATAAGCTAAATGCCAATCAAAGACGATACGTTTATAATGACCAATTATTATTATCATTAGATAGCGTAATAAAAGTATATAAGAGCATTGCTAGTTTAAATCCTAAGGACAAATTTTACTTTGGGATGGTTGAGGCAGCACGAAAAGATTATGATAGCTTAAACACGATAGATAAACAAAGAATTACCAATTATTCAATCTTGCTAGAAGCGGAAAAAAGTATGGCTGATGTAAAGAAGGTCGTTGAAATAATTGCTGGCCTTTCTCCAACCTCTCCAACGTATATAGAAGATGTAGCGAATGCAGTCGCGGCCTATAAAGCTTTAGACTCAAAAGTAAGAGGACAAGTAATCAATGAGGATGAATTAAAGAAAGCGGAAAAGGATGTAGCTGCTGTTCTAAAAGTAGTTCAAGCTATCGCTGTTATTGATCCAGACAACACATCATTTGAGAAAAAGGTGTTAGCGGCTCAAAAACTATATAGTTCCTTGACGTTTGAGCAACAGGATTTAGTGTATAACTTCCGTATTCTAGAAGAATATCAAAAAATGCTGCAATATTAGAAAGAAGGAGTTTTCCCAATGCATATTTTGGGGAAACTCCTTCTATACTATATAAAACAAATTATAAAGTTTTAGCCTATGAAATTTCCAAAAAAGTGAAACTTTATCAATCAAGAAATCGTATGTATATAGGGAGTTTTACTACAACGTTTGATGGATATTCAATTACACAATTTTAGGAGGTAGCCATGTTTAAAAGGATTATAAGTATATTGGTACTTTCAATTGTTTTACAAGCTACAACTATTGGAAATTTATCTGGGATTAGTAAGGTAGACGCTGCATCCTC
The DNA here is from genome assembly GCF_044761885.1 of Lysinibacillus sp. NPDC097231. Lineage (NCBI taxonomy): Bacteria > Bacillati > Bacillota > Bacilli > Caryophanales > Bacillaceae > Lysinibacillus > Lysinibacillus sp. NPDC097231. Next base: position 41,251 of record NZ_JBIWDH010000041.1, read on the forward strand.
CAAAGCTGTTGATGTGTCTAGTTCATACTGGGCAAGTTCTTCGATTCAACATATGCTATCAAAGCAATATATGACTACATATACAGATAATACATTTAAGCCTGAGCAAGCTATTACGAGGGCAGAGGCTGCATCTGCAATTGCTCGGTCTATTCAAACAAACGTAGATACTTCGATTTCATTAAACTTTAAAGATGTTCCTGGATCACATCCGTATTACAAGGAAATTTGTCAACTTGTAGAATTGGGCGTTATCCAAAATAATGATGCCTTTCATCCAAATGAGCCTTTAAAGCGTATGGAAGTTGCAAAAATGCTAGCACTAGCCTATCAGTTTAAAGTAGATGGCAAAAATAAAAGCGAATTTGATGATGTTCCTCGTACACATTGGGCAAAAGACTACATCGAATCTCTAGCAGATATAGGAATCATTAGTGGAACAGATTCTAAGCATTTTGCACCCGAAAAATTAGTGACACGTGCGCAGTTAGCGGTTTTTGTTGAACGTAGCATAAATTTTCAGCAACAAATAAAGCAGCTTGAAGTAGCTTATGATTATTTAGCAAAGGATTATATACCAACAGTAAATCTTTCGACAACTTGGTCTAAAGAGGTCATTCGGTTAATCAATGTGGAAAGGGAAAAGAATAAGCTAGCGCCTGTTGTCTATGATTCGAAGCTGACACAAATCGCTATTATAAAGGCGCAGGACATGGTTAAACGTAATTATTTTGAACACGTTTCCCCTTATTACGACGCCCCTTGGGATTTAGCGACATTATTTGATTATTCCTACACCAGCTTTGGGGAGAATATTGCAAGATATTTCAAAACGCCAGAGACCGTTGTAAAAGGATGGATGGCTTCTCCAGACCATCGGGATAATATTATGAAGGAGCATTATACAAATACAGGTGTAGCCGTCGCACAGGATAATAAAGGAGATTATTATTGGGTTCAAATGTTTTCAAGTCAATAATTGGTTATGTAACAAAGAGTTGCTAATGTTACATTTATGTTACGAAGGTCAAAAATAACAACTAAATTTATCCATTTTAAAACGCTGATAATGCCAAGAAACGTTGGTATATCAGCGTTTTTGTTAATTCTGAATTCGTTACACAATTGAAAAATTAAAATACCACTTTTTATGATAGTCTATGTATAGGCAAAAAAGTTCAGAGAGGGGTATAACGAAAGTATGAATAAAAAATGGTTATTACCGATTTTTGCTTCTTTTATGTTATTTTCAACAACTCAGATAGATACAGCTGAAGCAGCGACTAAATCTGAAGTCACTGAAGCAGCTTCTAAATATGTAGGTACTCCATATAAATATGGTGGCACAACGACAAGTGGTTTTGATTGCTCTGGTTTTACTTCTAAAGTATTTGCAGATTTGGGCATTACATTAAACCGTACATCAGGCTCACAATACCAACAAGGTACAGCAGTTGATAAAAGCGATCTTCAAGTTGGAGATTTACTATTTTTCAATACAAGTGGTGGTGGTATCTCGCATGTTGCGATATACATAGGTGATGGTAAAATGGTCCACTCTCAAACTAATCAAGGCGTTAGTTATTCAAACGTAAACGATCCATATTATTGGGGTTCTCATTACGTAGGCGCTAAACGCGTTGCTTCATTTGATGGAGAAAAACAAGCTGAAGTAAAGCAAGCGTCAATTGACTTTACAGTATATGCTTCACGTGTGGAAGTTGCTTCCCAAATTGCGAAAGCTTTAAACTTAGATACATCTGACAAAAATTCTGGTTTTATCGATGTAAAACCAACAAATGAACATGCAGGTGCTATTGCAGCTGTTGCCAAATTAGGTATTTTTGAAGGCGATGCTAATGGTAAATTCAATCCGTCCTCACCAATTACTCGAGCGCAAATTGCAAAAGTATTAGTAGTAGCTTTCGGACTTGAGAATAATGGTGAAGCAGTAGAATTTAATGATATGAAAAAAGATAGCTGGGCTAATCAATATATTTCAGTTCTTGCATCTAATGGTGTAACAACTGGAAATGATAATGGTAGCTTTGGTTCTGACGAATTACTAAAAATTAAAGAACTTAAAGTGTTTATCGAGAGAATTCAACAATAATTCGAGATAATCTTTTAAAAAATTTATTGATTGCAAGAAAAGATCTTTTAAATAGCGTATAATGGGAGAAGGGTTTGCAATTGCAGACTCTTCTATTTTTATGATAATTTCACAAAAAAGGATGTGATTGAGAAAAATAGAGTCGAACATTGCAATTGTATGATGATTTATTTAGTTAATTTTGTTAAAATGAACACGTTAAGAGAACAAGAAGGGAGGAAATAAGACATTGAACATTAAAAAAATTAGTCTTATCTTGTGCGTCTTATTCATTTCAGCTTCTATGTTTACTATACATAGTGCAAGTGTATTGGCGGATACAACTACAAATATAAAATTTGAAGATATCCCCAACAATCACGAAGCTTATGAAGAAATCAATTATTTAGTAAATTTGGGTGTTATTCAAGGGTATTTTGTAAATGGGAAAAGAATCTTTGGCCCAAAAGAATCTGTAACTCGAGAACAAGTAGCTAAAATGGTTGTAGTTGCCTCAGGGAACAAACCATTAGTCGTAAACAAATCTAGCTTTTCAGATGTAACAGTCGGTACTGAAATGTCAGGCTATGTCGAACGTGCTGTACAATTAGGATTCTTTTCAACGAATACACAAGGCAAGTTCTTACCAAAAAAACCTATAACTCGTGATGAAATGAGTTATGTATTAACAAAGGCATTTAACTTGGACACAAGTGAATATAAGGGAATAGATTCACCATTTGCTGATGTTAGTACAAAAGATTTTTATGCTGAATATATTAATACAATTTACTATAACGGCATTACCAATGGGACAGGTAAAAATTATTTACCGAATAATACTGTTACACGTGCACACTTTTCATTATTTGTAGCACGTGCAAAAAATGAGAAGTATCGTTTAGAGCTACCTGTTAAAGGATCAGCTGTACCGGATACAACTCAGGTTATAGGGCTAATCCAAGTGACAACTGACGCTCTTAATATTCGCAAAACAAAGGATACTGCTTCAGATGCTAACATTGTAGGTAAAGTCGATAAAGGCGGAAAACTATCAGTATATCAAGTTGAGGACAAATGGCTGAAAGTAACATATAAAGGTGCATTTGCCTATATTTATAAAGATTACGCACAATTTTTAGATGCAGATGGCAATGAATTAGGGTCTGTCCAAAAAGAAGTAACATCTAAAGGAGCTATTAACTTATACGTTAAAGCAACCTCTTCATCAAAAGTTATTTTATCTATTAAGGCTAATGAAAAATTACCAGTTTACAATACTGTTGGTGGCTATTATTTAACGCAGGTAAATGGTATACCGGGTTATATTGTAGCGAACAGCACAACAGAAACGGATATTGAAGAGCAACCTGATCCAACACCAACACCACCTACAGCTTCAGGAGATGTTTTAGGACGAGCTACTGTTGGAAACCTAAATGTCCGTAGTCAAGGAAATACAACTTCTGATGTGTTATTTAAGCTGAATAAAGGTGACAGTGTTAAAGTTAACCAAATTAAAGGTTATTGGGCAGAAATCGAATACAATGGTCAAGTAGGTTTTGTTCATAAGTCTTACTTAAAACTATTAAATCAAAATGGCAAACCATTGCAAAATCGTATCATTATCCTCGATCCAGGTCACGGTGGTAAAGATCCAGGTACAGTAAAAGGTTCTGTTTCTGAAAAGAACATTACATTAAAAGTCGGCACAATTGTTAAGCAAAAGCTTGAGAATGCCGGTGCAAAAGTGTATATGACACGTACTGGTGATACGTACCCTTCCTTACAAGATCGTGTAGATTTTACGAGTGCAAACTATGGTGAGGTTTTCGTGAGTATACACGTAAACTCTGCTGCTAATACCTCAGCACAGGGTACTGAAACATATTATGCTATTTCTACAGGAGATATGTATCAGGAAGATATTGATTTAGCCACATTTGTAAATAATCAAATTGTAAACAATTTAAATATGAAAAATCGTGGCGTTAAAGAAGAGCAATACTACGTAATTCGTAATATGGTCATTCCATCCATTTTAGTGGAACTTGGCTTTTTAACGAATAATGAAGATCACAATAAAATGACAAATGATCAATACGTAAATTTATTTGCAGAATCTATTTATAACGGAATTTTGCAATACTATAAAAAACAATAATTGATAAGCATGATGTCCCAAAGTGAGTCAATCACTTTTGGGACATTTTTTTGTATGCCCGGCAGGAGAGAATGCGGAAGATAGGCAAAAACCCGCGCTCGTTAGGAGAATACCCGCGGAAGAGAGGAAAATACCCGCGCGCGCCAAGGGAATACCCGCGGAAGAGAGGAAAATACCCGCGCCTGACAGGAGAAAACCCGCGAAGAAAGAGATACCCGTGCTCGCCAGAAGAATACCCGCGGAAGAGAAGCAAAACCCGCGCTCACCAGGAGAAAAAAGAAAGAGATACCCGCGTTCGCCAGAAGAATACCCGCGAAGCGAAGCGCCAGCGGCAATTGCGTCGGAATCAAAGCTATATCAATCAAAAAAGACTGCCCGATAATAATCGGAGACAGTCTCTGATGCTACTTTATGGTATTGATGAATTTAACATAGTCTTTACTAATGTAGGCTGGTTCTGTGTAGAGTTTATCAGAAAGCACCTGATACCAACCATTGTCATTTGTATCGGTTACAATAATAGGCATGCCGCTTTTATTAAATGTGAAAAGTGGACTTTGGCTTGTTGATGCATCTGGACGAACATTTAGGCCTGCTGTTGTCGTAAGACCAATTTTATATGGATTTTTTGCATCTTTAAAGCCTAAAGCTTTTTCGGCACGGTAGTAGTGTCCAGCAATTTTAGCACCCCAAAATGGATCAGATGCATACTTTACATTAAAACCAATTGCCTTAGAGCCTACCACCGAGCCATTCGTATAGCGACCGCCTGGTGTAATGTAGTTTGGCTGTAAGAACTTTTCTACAAGTTCATTAATATTAGCAGGGACACTATCAAAATTTTTATTCAGTGGATTCGTGTCATATACATATAAACCAAACAAGTTGTTATAGTTTTGAGCATTTTCACTCATACCATAAGAACTTTCATGCTGGGCAAGAGATAAAATGAGCATGGCATTAATGTGAGAATTTATTTCTACTTCTTTTAAAACTTCCCCTAAACCAATTAACTTACTTTTCTTTGTTGCATCCTTATAAATACTAGCACCTGAGCTTTCTACCTCAGCTAGCTTTTGCAAAATATAATTATCAAGTTCTTCTGCTGTATACTGAGTTGTTGCACGGGCAGGTAAAAATTGGTAGTAATTATAGGCCTCACCTTTCGAAGAGCCACTAGCATTTGTGAAATTCATACCATCCCAGCTAAAGTATTTTTCGCCTTGCTTCATGAAGTCTGGTGCTTTTCCATACACATAGCTAGATGAATATTTATTTGATTTATAATCATATAAATTATGTTTAATCTCACCATTCTCGCTTGTGTAGTAGGAACGACCCTTACTTAGAGCAGAAGGAATTAATGTGACATCGGCATGTTTTAAATAACCTACGTGACCTGCTAATCGAACTTTTACTTGTGTCGCATCACTGCTTAAATACTCCATCTCGGTATTAGCAGTAACAGCGATTTGGTCTTTAATCGTTTCAGAATTAAGGACTACGTAATCATTCGTTACAACATAACCTGATGACATCTTCATAATTTTATCATTTAGCGTAATGACAAGTGTGTTTTTAGACAAAGCTTTTTCAGCAGCGTCAAAGCTAGAAAAGGCTTGGTTTCCAACAAGATTGCCATTTGAAATTTCTTTTACGATGAACTTAGTAGAGTCGCCATTACCAGTTTCACCGCTATTTCCTGTATTTCCGTTATTGCCATTGTTTCCAGTATTACCACCACTGTTTTTAACATCATCAGCTAGAAGTATCAAGCGTAAAATAAATGTAGATGCTTCGCCAATTGTGGCATTATCTTTTGGTAAAAATAAGCCATTGGAGCTACCCTTAATAAGCCCTAATTGTGCGCCAATTGCAATGTCTTGGCGGAAGTCTTTAAAAATAGCTGCATTATCCTTAAATGTAATGGATGATGTACCTTTTGGGATTTTTAAATAGTCAACAGCTCTTATAAGCATAACGGCCATGTGCTCTCTTGAAATACGTTCATTTGGTTTAAATGAACCATCTGTATAACCAGTGATAATTCCAGCAGTAGCGGCCAGCATAATGTCTGTTGCAAACAAATATGTATCTGGGAGATCAGTAAAAGTAAAGTTACCTTTCGTCTCAAGGTTTAAGGCTCTTGCTATGTAAGTGGCAAATTCACCGCGTGTGACAGTGTCATTTGGACGATAGCTTCCATTTTTGTCTTGTACCAATGCATCTTTGGAAATTAAATAACGAAGTCCACTTTCATGCATATGTCCTGAGAGCTCATCAGCATAGGCCATTTGGGGTTGCCAAATGAGCAAGCTAACAAGTGTTATTAGCATCATTATGATTGATAGTTTTTTCATAGTTTTTATCCTCCTAGCTTCTACTATTTTATCAAAGTTAGAGATTCAGGATAAGGGTCAAATGTAAGAAATGCTATAAAATATTCCAACTAAAAATTAACATTGACTATACTTTTGAGCTATGTTAATTGAAAAAGATGGTTTGGCATAGTGGGGAAAGACATGTACATTTTAGAGGCTTAAAAAAAGGAGAACTATCGATGATGGAAAAATTTATTATGAGTTTCTTCTATTATATATGTATCTTGTAAACTCAATAAAATGAAAACAAAATGGTCAAGAAATCTTTGTGAATATTTGGCACTTTAAATGAGCTAATTTCCGTTCAAGGCTACTCGCTTCTGTTACCCGGACGCTTTGCTCCGTGCGAAAGCGAAGCGACAGCAACAAATTGTTTTCTGTGCGAAAGCGAAGCGACAGCAACAAAGCACCCAATTGAAACAGAAATCAACCCCTTTGTTTGCCAGAGTGTCATACATTATTTAATAGTCACTTTAATTTCATTGACACAATAGTTTTTCAAAACAAAACAGTACATTACCTATTAGGCAATGTACTGTTTTCGTTGATTAAAGCATTTCTGAAGTTGTTTTTGCTTGCATATGAAGTTGTAGGTAGTCAGGGCCACCAGCTTTTGAGTCTGTACCTGACATGTTGAAACCACCAAATGGTTGGTAACCAACGATTGCACCTGTACAGCCACGGTTGAAGTATAAGTTCCCTACATGGAAATCTTCACGAGCTTTTTCTAGGTTCATACGGTTATTTGTAATCACTGCACCAGTTAAGCCGTATTCTGTATCGTTTGCAATGTCGATGGCTTGATCGAAATCTTTTGCTTTTGTAATCGCTACAACTGGTCCGAAGATTTCTTCTTTCATAATACGTGCAGA